>CAYHAR010000017.1:0-32064 GCA_964354595.1 uncultured Anaerolineae bacterium
GCGCGCTCGCCTCCCGCAACAGATGGCCATATTCGCCCTGCAATCGCTCCTCGTAAACCACACCCGCACTCACCTCAAGCCAACATCAATCGCCGCTCTTTAGGTACCGGCACGGGGTCGCCAAATTCTCTGGCTGTGTCAATCCACAACTGAATCGCCTCTTGAGCATTTGAGAGTGCCTCTTGGGGCGTGCTACCATGTGCCATGCAGCCAGGTAGCTCCGGCACTTCAGCTACAAAAATTCCATCTTCCCCACTCCAATAGAGAATGACTTCGTACTTGGACATCATTCCTCCTCTCCCAACTTATACTTCACGATAACGGCTCGCACCTGGCGCACCTGATACACTTTGACTTTGCCGTCATCCCTCTGCAGGTTGATCTTTTCTTCTATCCCTTGTTTCCTAAAAATGTGATGGCTGCCGCGTGTACGCTCTTCAAATCCTAGGCGATGTAGCAATTGGCACAGGTCATCGAACGAAATGTTTGCATCGGAAGTGCCACGCAGTATCTGAAGCAAGAGCTTTTCATACTTGCCCATGTCAACCGCCAATAGGTCAAATGCGCAACTATCCTCCAAACAACCTGCCGACCGTCGCATTGATGACCTGCACAATCCACATCGGGTACACGCCGATGACCAGCATCAGCACCATGAGCGGCGCAAGAGCGATCACCTCGCGGACGTTCATCTCCGGCAATCTGGCCCAGCGCGGATTCTGCGGGCCGAACAAGGTTTTGAGCAGCATCCATAGAATATAGCCGCCGGTCAAGAGCAGGCCAAACATGGAAATCGCCATGAACAGCGTAAAGATCGGCCACGCGCCCCGCACCACCATAAACTCGCTGACGAATCCGTTCAACCCTGGCAGCCCCAAACCCGCGAACGTACAGAACATCAGGATGCCCGCATACACCGGCATAGCCACCGAAACGCCGTTCAATTCTTCCAAGTCGCGCGTGTGCGCCCGGTCATAGATCACGCCAACCAGCGCGAACAGCGCCGCCGAGCTGAGACCGTGATTGAACATTTGCAGCACCGCGCCGTTGGCGGCGATGAGCGCGTGCTCTTTGTAGGCGGGATTGCCCATCGCAAACGCCGCCGCCGCAATGCCCATCGTCACAAAGCCCATATGGTTGACCGACGAATACGCGACGAGTTTCTTGAAATCGGTTTGGCCGAGCGCCGCCAACGCGCCAAAGATGATCGCCAACATGCCCAGCAGCGCGAGCACCCACGCATATTGCGCCGCCGCATCGGGGAACATGGGCAGCACCAATCGCAGGTAGCCGTACGCGCCGAGCTTGAGCAGCACGCCCGCCAGCAGCATCGAGCCAGCCGTGGGCGCTTCGGTGTGCGCGTCGGGCAGCCAGGTGTGGAACGGCCAAATCGGGACTTTGATCGCAAACGCCAGCGCGAATGCAAAGAACGCAATCGCGCGCAAGAGCGGCAAGTTTTCCGGCTTGACCCAACTCAACGCAAGTTTGCCAGTGAACGGCAGGCTGCCCGGTGTGGTCAGCGTGACAATGTCATACGTGCCCGTCGCCACCCAGATGCACTGGATCGTCAACAGCATCCCCAGGCTGCCGGCCATGGTGTAGATAAAGAACTTGAACGAAGCGTAATTGCGCTCCTTGCCGCCCCACTGGCTGATGAGGAAATACATCGGCACCAGGCCAATCTCCCAGAACACAAAGAACACGATCAGGTCGAGCGCCACAAACACGCCCAGCATCCCCGTCTCCAGCATCAGGAACAGGATGAGGTACGCGCGCACGCGCTCCTTGATGTTGAACGAAATCAGCAGCGCCAGCGGCGTGAGCAGCGCCGTCAGCAAGACCATCGGCACGCTGATGCCGTCCACGCCGACGTGATAGGTTGAGTTGATCTGCGGAAACCAGGGCAGCTTGAACTCGAACTGAAAGCCCGCCGCCTCCGGGCGATAGTTGACCCACAAGATGAGCGCCAGCGCCAGCGACACCAGGCTCCACAGGAACGCGATCCATTTCATCGTCCGGTCGCTCGTGGCGCGCGGCAGGATGAACAAAATCGCCGCGCCGATCAGAGGCGAGAACAGAATCAGGGATATCAAGTTCTTGAACAAGAATTCCATCAAGCACTCTCCGGTCAACCAGTGGTCAGCGAACAGTGGTCAGCAGTGGCCGAGTGACTGATCACTGGTCACTGATCACTGCTCGATCACCGCAAAGCAGGCAACGGGATTTCAAACAAGACAAAGATAATGATCATCATCAACAAAGCGAGCAGCATATAGTTTTGGACGCGCCCAGTCTGCACTTCGCGAAAGCCCATGCCCAGTTCCTTGATGGTTTGGGCCAGCGCGTCCGCGCCGCCGTTGATGACCACGCGGTCGAACACGCGAAACGCTTCGCCGATGCGATATGCGCTGCGCGCCACGCCGTGCAAAAAGCCATCAATCACGGTCTTGTCAATGAAGGTGTACGTCCAGCGAGCCAGCCACAACGTCGGCTGAATCAGGACGGCGTTGTACAGCTCGTCAAAGTAAAAGCGGTTCTGCATCCACTTGTAAACCACGCTGCCGGAAAGCGGATCCAGCTGGCCAGCTTCCAACGGCTTGCGCCAGGCGTAGAGCCAAAAGCCCAACGCCAATCCACCTAACGCGACGACGAGTGATGTCACGAGCGGCACAGGATTGAACTCGGCCGCCAAAGGCAGCTTGACGACCTCTTCGACCGTCGCGCCGACAAAACTATGGAACCAGTTTGGTAGTAGCTCGCCCAACACGGGGAACGTGGGCTCGATGCCGGTCCAGCCTGCGCCGATTGCAAAGATCGCCAGCGCCACGAGCGGCGCGGTCATCGTCCACACATTTTCCGAGGCGTGCGCGGCGGCCTCGCTGCGCGGCTTGCCCAGGAACGTCAGGCTGATCTGCCGCGCGGTGTAGAACGCCGTGAGCAGCGCCGAGACGGCCAGCATCAGGAACACGAACGTCCCCAGCCAGTTGCCTTCCATAGATTTCTCGAACGCGCCGCCGAGGATGGCGTCCTTGCTCCAAAAGCCCGCCGTCACCAGCGGAAAGCCCGAAAGCGCCAGCCCGCCAATGAGGAACGTCCAGAAGGTGACCGGCATTTTGGTCCGCAGCCCGCCCATGTTCATCATGTCGTTGGCGTCAAACGGCTCGCCGTGGCCGTGCGCCACATGCTCCGCATGATGATGCCCGTGCTCGACGCCGTGAATCACCGAGCCGGAGCCGAGGAACAAGAGCGCCTTGAAGAAGGCGTGCGTCACCAGGTGGAACGCCGCCGCCACCCACGCGCCCACGCCCAATGCGGCGATCATGTAACCGAGCTGCGCGATGGTCGAATAAGCCAGCACGCGCTTGATGTCGTTCTGCGCGATGGCGATGACCGACGCGAACAACGCCGTGAATGCGCCGATGAGACCCATCGCCAACATCGGCGCGGTATAATCACCGTTGCCCAGGCCCGCGTGCAAAAGCGGGAACATGCGCACGACGGCGTACACGCCCGCGCTCACCATCGTCGCCGCGTGAATCATCGCGCTGACGGGCGTCGGGCCTTCCATCGCGTCCGGCAGCCAGACGTGCAGCGGGAACTGGGCCGACTTGCCAACTGTGCCCGCCAAGAGCAACAGCCCGGCGAGTCCTGCGACGGACAGTCCCACAATGTAGGAAGGATGCTCCGCCAGTTGGACGAGCATCTTTGGCTCGAACAGCTCGCGGAACGAAAGCATCCCGGTCTGCGAGTAGATGTAGGCGATGCCCAACAGCATCAGCACATCGCCGACGCGCGTCGTCATGAACGCCTTGATGGCCGCCTTGAAGGGCGTGATCTTTTTAGGATCAGGATACGTCCGCGCGAACCAAAAGCCGATGAGCAGGTACGAGCACAGGCCCATCACTTCCCAGCCGACAAAGAGCAACAACAAGTTATCGGCCACCACCAACGTCAACATGGCCGCCGCGAACAGGCTGATGTAGGCAAAAAAGCGCGAATACATCACCTCGACCGTACCGACCTCGGGCGGCTCGCCTTTCTTGTTGTGTTTGCTTTCCGGCATCCCGGCGTTGTGGTAGCCGGCGCTATAGACAAAGATGCACAGACACGTGATGGACACAAAGAACAACATCACTGCCGTCAGCGGGTCCACCATCACGCCCATCTTGAGCCACTCTTCGGGGTGAAGCGACGTGGGCAGCCAGGGGATGGCGCTGTGGATCGGCTCTTTAGCCAGCTCTGGGCCTTTCTCGATGACGCTCTGCCAAAAGACAATCTGCGCCATCACAAAAGACGCAACCATCGAGAGGATGGAGATGCTGCCGCTCAGCCGCTTCCATTTGTTAAAGAACAGCACAATCAGTCCGAACGCCAATACCGGCGGAACCGGAATGAGCCAGGTAATGAGTGTCAAATCCATAAGTGCCTCTACCAATCAGGGATCAGTTGGCGATCACCACTTGAGCAGATCTACATTCTCCACGTCCACCGTCTCTCGATTGCGGTAGACGCTGATGATGAGCGCCAGGCCCACGGCGGTTTCGGCGGCGGCGACGATGAACACGAACGCGGCAAACGCCTGTCCTACCATCTTATCCGGCTCGAGATACCGCCAGAATGCGACCAGGTTGACGTTGACCGCGTTGAGCATCAGCTCGATGCCCATCAAGATCGCCACGGCGTTTCGCCGCGCCAGCACGCCGAATACGCCAACGCAGAACAGAATCGCGGCGACGATCAGATACCAGGACAAAGGAACCATTGTCTTCTCCCACTCAACACGGGGATAAGCAGACAAGGACTTGTCTACTTTTTATCACGCGCGATGTAGGCCGAGCCGATCAACGCGGCCACCAACAGCACCGACGCAACCTCGAACGGCAAGACGTACAAGCTCGGGTCCACCAGCGACTTGCCGAGCCGCGCGATGCTATCCGCCGGGACCGCTGCCTGCGCCGTCTGCGGCCAGTCGAAGCGGAACAACGTCGTCAGCAAAACCACTAGCAGCAACAAGCACACGATGGCCGTGATCGTATACGTCCACCAGTCTTTGACAGGATTCTTGCCCGTCACGCCGCGCGTCAGCATGACGGCAAAGATGATCAGGATCGCAATCGCGCCGATATAGATCGCCACCTGCGCGGCGGCCAGAAAGCTGGCCTCGAGCAGCGCATACAGCGCCGCCACGCCGGCCAGCGACACGATCAATCCCAACGCCGCGTGGAACAAGTTCCGCGCGATGACGGTGTACAGCCCGCCAGCCACGGTGATCAGGCTGAAAAAGAAAAACATCACCTGGAGAGTGGTCATGTGCAACTCCGCTATCTCTTAATGTGCCCCGACTGCGACCGGCGCACGCTCCGCGTCCACGCCGTGAGCCTCTTCTTCGTGCGTCTCAGCTTCCGGCATTGCTCGTGACTCGGTCGCGCGCCGCGCGCGCCGGCCTGTCGCGCCGACCATCGCCAACGCCACGGCGATCATCGCCAGGTTGAATGCCAGCATCACCAGCGCCCACGGCCATGTCCCGACGGCAAATCCAACCGCCTGCGCCAAACGATCCGCCGCGGCGACGACGACCAGGTTCGCCAGCGAAAGCGGGACGAGAAACTTCCAGTTGAACGCCATCAGGTGGTCAATCCGCAAGCGCGGCAACGTCCCGCGCGCCCACACCATGACGTTGAACACCAGGATTGACTTGATAAAAAACCACAGGTACGGAACGGTCAAGCCAAAAATGTTCGGGCCGCTCCACCCGCCCAGGAACAACACCGCCACCATGCAGGACACCGCATAAGCGTGGACGTACTCGCCCAGGAAGAACAAGGCAAACTTCATCCCGCTGTATTCGATGTGGTGCCCGGCAATGATCTCGGACTCGGCATCCAGCAAATCGAACGGGCTGCGTCCGATTTCGGCCATGCCGGAGAGCAAGACAATGATCGCCGAAACCGGCAAGACGAGGATGAACCACACCGGCTGCTTTTCGACGATGGTGATCATGGACATCGAGCCGGCCAGCATCACGACGGCGGCGATAGACAGCACGTGCGGCACTTCGTAGCTGACCAGTTGCGCCACCACGCGAAACGCACCCAGCAGCGCGTACTTGTTGTTCGAGCTCCAGCCCGCCATCAAAATCGCAATGATGCCCAACCCGCCCACGGCCAGGATGTAAAAGATGCCAATGTTGATGTCGGCGCCGATCAGCCCCGGCCCAAACGGGATGACGGCAAAGACCAGCATCGCCGCCGCCGCCGAAAGGATCGGCGCGGTGTTGTACACCATGCGGTCGGCATTCGTCGGTGTGATGTCTTCCTTCGTCAATGCCTTGACGCCGTCCGCGATGGGTTGCAGCAGGCCAAACGGTCCGGCCACGTTCGGCCCGATGCGATCCTGGATCCGCGCGATGCCCTTGCGCTCGATCCACGTCATGACCATGAACATCACAAGGGCAAAGACGCCCAACACGCCCGCGCGCAACACCATCATCGTCACGTCCACGCCGACAGGCGGCATAAAGCCGCTCAACCACTGGGCGATCAGATTGCCCGCCCAGGTAAAAGGATCGTTGATCACATTCATTCCGCGCACTCCGTGAGGATCAGGGGGCTTGACACAACAAACGCCCCGACGCCCAGAATTGGACGCGGGGCTGCAGGCCGAAACTCTAGACCCATTCGAGGTCTCCCTTGCGCCATGCGTAGACCAAAGCGCCGGCCAAGATGAAGATAAAGAGCACCATCTCTAGCACGGCAAACAAGGGAAGCTGATGATAGGCGACGGCCCACGGGAACAGAAAAATCGTCTCGATGTCAAATACGACAAACACCAGCGCGTAAACATAGTACTGGACTTTGAACTGCACCCACGCATCCCCAAAGGTCTCGACGCCGCACTCATAAGTGGACGACTTGATGGGGTTTGGCTTGGCCGGTCGGACCATCCAGGCCAAAACCAGGGGAAGGACACCTAACGCGCCGGCAACCAGAAGAAAAATCCCGATGAAAGCGAAATCTTGAAGCAAGTGAGCCTCCTTATTATCAGCGCCGCAAATTATAACACGCTCAATAACAAAAAGCAACGATTTTCAGCGGAGGCGAGCAAATCCCAAGTCCAATCGGGTGCAAGAAAATCTGCCTCTTGCCTCCATCGCGCTTCGGGCTTATAATCCCTCCTTGCTTTCCAAACCCTGCCCACAATTTGATTCTGCGAAAGGTCTCTCGCGCATCTTATGGCTTCCACTCGATCATCGGCAATACCCTTGTCTGCCGATCAAGGACTGCATCTTGCGACCATGTTCCGCGCGCTGCGCCATCGCAACTATCGGCTGTGGTTCTTTGGTCAGGGCACCTCGCTCATCGGCACGTGGATGCAGACGATGGCCCAACAGGTGCTCGTCTATCGCCTGACCGGCTCGGCGGCGGCGCTGGGGATGATCAACTTTATCGCCGTGATCCCCCTCGTGCCGCTGGCGCTGTGGGGCGGCTCGCTGTCTGACCGCGCTCCCAAGCGAACCGTGATCCTCATCACCCAAACCATCATGCTCGTCCAGGCGTTCGTGCTGGCCGCGCTCACCTGGACGGGCGTCGTGCAAGTCTGGCACGTCTACGCGCTGGCGTTCGTGCTCGGCGCGGCGAATGCTGTGGACATGCCCGCGCGTCAAGCGTTCACCGTGGACATGGTGGAGGGCAAAGAGGACCTGACCAACGCTATTGGGCTGAACTCGGCAATGTTTAACGGCGCGCGCGCGCTTGGCCCGGCGATGGCGGGCCTCGCCGTCGCGGCCACTGGCGAGGGAACGGCGTTTCTTCTCAACGGCCTGAGCTTTGTGGCTGTCATCATCAGCCTGTTGTTGATGCGCGACCTGCCGGACTCGTCGCGCCCGAACAAAGGCGCAGGACTAAAGTCCCACATGGCCGAAGGTGTGCGCTATGTGATGAAACAACAAGTCATTCTCGTCCTCATCAGTCTGATCGCCGTGAGCGCATTCCTCTCTATGCCCTACAACACGCTGATGCCGGTGTTTGCCAACGTCGTGCTACAAGATAGCGCGCGGCCCATGATAACTTTTGTGTGCGGCGGCGAGCGACCGTGGATGCACTGCCAGGCGCCCGAGGCGCTGCCGCTGGGGATTCTGTTCACGGCGGTGGGGATTGGCGCAGTAGCAGGCGCGCTGCTCGTGGCCTCGCTGCCGGAAAGCGCCCGGCGCGGGCGTATGCTCACAATAGGCAACCTTGCCTTTCCGCTGGTGCTGTTGCTCTTTGCCGCCTCGCGCTCGTTCGCGCTTTCGCTCGTCTTGATGCTGCTGGTGGGCGTCAGCTTTGTGTGGCAAAATGCGTTAGCCAACACGCTGCTCCAGATTGCGACGCCTGACGAGCTGCGTGGCCGCGTGATGAGCCTGTGGTCATTGACGTTCCAGGGGATGATGCGCGTGGGCGGCCTGCAAGCCGGCTTTGTGGCCGACTGGATCGGCGCGCCGCTCTCAGTGGGCATCGGCGCGGCGATTTCGCTGGGCTTTGGGCTGTTCGTCGCCGTGCGCTTTCCCAAGGTGCGCGAGATGGCGTAATCGAGTGAGGCAAGTGAAATGGAATCAAAACGACGACCGATTGACTGGGTGATGGTGACACTGGCGGTGATGGTGGTCTCTAGCCCGGCGTTCGCCATGGCCGTGGCCGATTGGGCCGACGGGCTGGACAAGCTGTGGCTGATTGCGCTGGTCGGGATGGCCGCTGGCCTGGCGATTTCCGTCAGCCGATTTCGCAGCCTGACCGCGCACGGGCTGAACTTGGTCTATAGCTTGGCGTGGATCGGCTTTCTACTCGCCTCGCCGCTACCCTATGTGTTGTGGCGCGACAAAATCCTCAACCTGTATGCACGCGTGGCCGCGTGGATCGCGCTGGCGCTGCGCAGCGGCACAGGCCGCGACGAGATGATCTTTCTCCTCCTGCTCGGACTGCTCTTTTGGTGGATGGGCTACACGGCCATCTGGAACACGGTGCGTCACCAGCGCGTGTGGCGGGCGCTGTTGCCTTCTGGCATCGTGCTGCTCGTCAACGTGTACTATTACCCCGGCACCAAACTGACGCCATACTTGATGATCTACCTGCTGTGCGCGCTGCTCGTCGTCGTTCGTTCGTACACGGTGCTGCAAGAGAGCCGGTGGGCGAACGAGCACATTGGCTACAGCAGCGACGTGCGCTTTGACCTTTTGCGCTCCGGCCTGGTGCTGGCCTCGGCGGCGATTTTGCTGGCCTGGGTCGCGCCGACGGCGGCCAGCAGCCAGTTCGCCTATGAGATGTGGCAGCGCGTCGAAGGCCCGTGGCGGCGCGTGGAAGACGATTTCAACCGGATGTTTTCCACGCTGCGTTCGCAATCAACGGTGTATGGCAACCCATTCGGGCGGACGCTCACTCTGCGCGGGCCGCGCAACCTGGCCGATACGCCCGTGCTGGATATTTACGCGCCGCCCGAAAAGCGGTTCTATTGGCGAGGCGTCGTCTACGACCGGTACACCGGATCGGGCTGGATCAATACCGATAGCGATGCGCTGCAACTGGAAGCCTGGCGCGAGCCCCAGCGCGCACTGTTTGACGCGCGCGAACAAGTCACGCAAACGATCACGATCTTTTTGCCGGTGAACACGCTGGTCTTTGCCGCGCCAGAGCCTCAACGGATCGGCCTGCCGGTGCGAGCCGACGTTCGCGTCGCTTCCGATGGCACCGTCGAGGTCTCACAGATGATTAGCTCCAGGTCGCTGATGAGAGGCGCCACCTACACTGCCGTCTCGTCGCTCAGCACGGCGGACATTGAAAAGCTGCGAGGCGCGGGCGCAGCTTTTCCCGCTGGGATTCGCGAGCGTTACCTCCAACTGCCCGAGAGCCTTCCTTCTTTCGTGCGGAGGCAGGCGCAAGACATCGCCGGAAATCTCGCCACGCCTTACGATAAAGCCGCCGCCATCGAGGCGTGGCTGCGAGCGAACGTCGTCTACGACGACCAGACGCCCGCCCCCCCCCAAGATCAGGACGGCGTGGGCTACATCCTCACCGTCAAGCGCGGCTATTGCGACTATTACGCTTCTGCGATGGTCGTGATGCTGCGCAGCCTGGGCGTTCCCGCGCGCGTGGCGGTGGGTTACACGCAGGGCAAGTACGATTCGGTCAGCAGCATTTATCACGTGGCAGAAAAAGACAGCCACAGTTGGGTCGAGGTCTACTTTCCAAAATATGGATGGGTCGAGTTCGAGCCAACCGCCTCTCAGCCGGTGATTGACCGGCCCAAGCCGCAGATTCTATCGGCCACGCCGACGCCTGATTCGGCTGAGGCGAATGGCGGCACGCCCCGTCCGCGTCCCACGCGCGATCGCGAAGGGCCAGAAGACGTTGACGTCGCAGGCGGCTCGTATGTGCCCTCGCTGCGTATGATTGACGTCTGGCTCGTGCTCGGCATGGTGGGCGCTTTTATCGCGCTCGTGTTTGCGGTGATGTGGATGGCTGACCGGAGCAAGCGAAAAAGGACAGGCGCGCCCGCTCAAGTGTACAGCCGCTGGGTCGGGCCAGTCGGCCTGGTCGAGCTTGCCATTGCTCTTGCGTTTGCCACGCTGTGGGCCTTGGGGCGACTCGGGGTGCGAGGGCTGTATACCCCGACTCAGGCGCTCGTCACCTTGCTGGGGCTAGTCGCCCTTGCAGAGATTTTGCTCCTGGTAGCGTTTGTGGCGACGCGAATCTACGAGCTGCACGGGTTGAGCGGTCTAAGCCCGGCTGCCCAGATTTACGCGCGGCTGCTGCGCTTTTCTAGTTGGTTGCGTGTTCGATGGAGCGATAGCCACACGCCGCGTGAGCGCGGCTCGGCCTTTGCCACTGTCGTGCCAGAGGCCACCGGCCTGATCATGCGGATCGCCGATGACTACACCCGCGAGCAATACAGCCCGGCTCACGCCAGCGGCGAGGAATCCGAATCGGTCTGGCAAGAGCTGAGTCCCCAGTTGTGGTTGGCGGGCTTGCGGCTGCGCGCGGACTGGTTCCGCCGCCGCTGGCGCGAGTTCCAATTGTGGCGGGATAGTTTTTCGCGTCGGATGAGTGAACAGTTCAACTAGTTCCAGACGTAGGGGCACTGCTTGCGCGTTGAGCCGGTACACAAGACCCGCCCTTTCGAGTTATGGGCAATCATCAGACTACCTTTGTCTTGCAGCATAACTTGGAGTATAATCTAGCCAGTTCCATCATGGCAGCCTTTCAGATGTGACCGTGATTGTTTCACTTTTCGTCCGCTCAATGGAGGACGGCGTGACCAGGGATACCTTCATCGGAAAAGAACAACCGATACACCCCAGCCTCAAGACGCTGCTCGACTCTGCCAGCAGCATCACGGAGGCGCTTCAGCGCCAGCGAGCCAGCGTTCCAGCCGCGTTGCTGGCTGATCTGGACGCGGCGCTGCCCCGGATGCGCGAGGAGGCCGAGCGCCTACAGCGCGAATGGCTGGCCCAGCAGCGCGAAAAGGAAGAACTGGGCGCGCTGGTCCAAGTCTCGCAAGCCGTCAATTCCACGCTGGACCTGGCGACGGTGCTCAACCAGGTGATGGATCACATCATCCAACTGACCGGCGCCGAGCGCGCGTTCTTGATGTTGATCAACGACGCGGGCGAGCTGGAATTCAAAGTGGCCCGCAACCTCGACCGCGAAGCCATCGCCGGCTCTTCGTTCGAAATCAGCCGCACCATCGTCAACACCGTCGCCCGCGAAGGCCAACCGGTCGTCACCACCAACGCTCAGGCCGACCCGCGTTTTAGCTCGCAAGAAAGCGTGATCGGCTACAACCTGCGGAGCATCCTGTGCGTGCCCTTGCGAGTGCGCGAGAAAAACACGGGCGTGATCTATGCCGATAACCGCATCCGAGCCGGATTGTTCGGCGACCGCGACCGCGACCTGCTGGCGGCGTTTGCCAACCAGGCCGCGCTCGCCATCGAAAACGCCCGGCTGTTCGAGCAGGTCAAAGCGCAGCTCGAGCAAATCACTGAAATGAAGGCGCTGATGGACAATGTGTTCGCCTCCATCCCCAGCGGCGTCATCTCGACCGACGTGGACGATACGATCACGCTGTACAATCGCGCCGCCGAAACCATCCTGGCAGTGCCGACGTACCGCGCGATCCATCAATCGTATCGCGTCGTGCTGCCCATGAAAGAGCGGCTCAGATCGCTCGTCGAAGACGTCAAGCGCAAAGACCGCCCGATGGTGGCGTATGAGGACATCAAGCTGCCGACGCGCGGCCAGGTGAACCTGAGCCTGAGCGTCGCTCCGCTCAAGGACGCCGAGTCCTTAACGATGGGCGTGGCGATCGTCGTGGACGACCTGACCGAAAAGAAAAAGATGGAGGCGCAACGCGAGGTCTTTAGGCGGATGGTTTCACCCCGGGTGTTTGAAAGCTTGTCGGACAATCCCGACCAGTTGCGGCTGGGCGGCAGCCGGCGCGAGATCACCGTCCTGTTCGCCGACATCCGCCGCTTTACGACGTTCGCCGAAAAGCTCGCTCCAGAGCGATTGCTCGAGGTGCTCAACCGTTACCTCAAGATCGGCGCGGACGCCGTGCTGACCGAAGACGGCACGCTCGACAAGTTCATGGGCGATCAGGTCATGGGCATCTTTAACGCCCCGAACGATTTGCCCGATCACACGTTTCATGCGGTGCGCGCGGGGCTAGCCATGCAAGCGGTCATCGCCGCGCACAACCCCAACGCGCCGGAAGACGAGCGGTTGAGCTTTGGAGTGGGCATCAACTTTGGCATTGGCATCATCGGCTTTATCGGCACGGAACAGAAATCGGATTACACGGCGGTGGGCGACGTGGTGAACTATGGCAAGCGGCTGCAAGAAAACGCGCGTGGCGGCCAGGTGCTCCTCAGCCAGGCCGCTTACGAGCTCGTCAAAGATCGCGTCGTCGCCAACGCGCTCGAGCCGATCCAGGTCAAGGGCCGCTCGGCCATGGAGTCGGTCTACGAAGTATTGGCGATCAAATAATCCCATACACTGCAAGACAGATAGACGCCGCGACGATTCGTCGCGGCGTCGTTTCGCCCCCAACTGCCGTTATCGGAGAAATGTATGCAAGAAAGTGTGACCTTGGTCATCATCATCGCCTACGTCATCGTTGCGACGTGGCTTTCGCTGTATGGCTTTAACGCTATCGCGCTGAGCATGCTGTATCTCCGCCACCGAAAGGACAAGGTCGTTCTAGAGCCGCTGACCGAGGCGCCCAATGTCACCGTCCAGCTGCCGGTCTATAACGAGCGCTACGTCGTCGAGCGAGTGATAGACGCCGTGGCGGCGTTCGATTGGCCGCGCGACAAGCTGCACGTCCAGGTGCTCGACGATTCGACCGACGAGACGACCGGGCTGGCTCGCGCTCGCGCAGAGTTTCACCGGGCGCGCAGAGTGGATATTACCGTGCTTCACCGCACCGACCGCACGGGCTATAAAGCAGGCGCGTTGCAAGCCGGCCTGGCCTGCTCCAACAGCCCGTTCGTGGCCGTGTTCGACGCCGACTTTATTCCTTCGCCGGATTTCCTGCGGCGGATGATACCGGGATTTATCGGTCGGCCCGACGTGGGCTGGGTGCAGGCCCGGTGGACGCACCTGAACGAGAATTATTCGGCGCTGACCCAAGCGCTGGCCTTGCTCACAAACTCGCACTTTATGATCGAGCAGTTGGCGCGCAATCGCGCTGGCCTGCCCATCATCTTTAATGGCTCGGCGGGCATCTGGCGACGCGAGTGCATCGAGACCTCCGGCGGCTGGCAACATGACACGCTCACCGAAGACGCCGACCTGAGCTATCGCGCGCAGATTGCCGGGTGGAAGGGCCTGGTCTTGACAGACGTGACGGTCCCGGCGGAACTGCCGGTGCAGATAGCCGCGCTCAAACAGCAGTACTTTCGATGGGCCAAGGGCGGCACACAGACGCTGCGGAAACTATTCCTCCCGCTGATGCGGTCGCGCCTGACCTTTTGGCAAAAGCTGTCGGGTTTGTTTTTCCTGGGCGCTTATCTAGGCCACCCGCTCATGATCCTGTTCCTGGTGACGTGGCTGCCGATCATTTTGCATCCCGATTGGCTCAGCGGCTTTCCCATGGCGGTGCTGGGCATTGCATCGCTGGGCCTGCCGCTCGAGTTCACGCTGGCCCAGACCGCGATCCACGGGCGCGATGTGCGCCGCCTGATCTACTTTCCGCTGCTCTCGATCATCGGCAGTGGGATGGCACTCAACAGCACGCGCGCCGTGATCGAAGCGCTCTCCGGACGGCCCAGCGAGTTTATGCGGACGCCCAAGTTCCGCATCGAAGGAACAAGTGAGACGTGGCGGCGCAGCGCGTATGTCATGCCCGCCGACCCGACGGCGTTTGGCGAAGTTTTGATCGTGGGCTATGCCGCGTTCATGATCGTCACGGCGTGGCGAGTTGGGAACTATAACGCAATCCCACTCCTGCTGCTGTATGCCACCGGGTTCACCTACGTGGCGATTGGCAGCGCCATGCGGGCGCGTCCGGGCGGTCGGCGTTCCACCGTGCGCCTCAAAGCGGATGCATAACAAAAAGCCCCGGTTCTCTCACGAACCGGGGCTTTTTTTGACGACAAATCGTCACTACGAGCCTTCCACTCTTACGACGCGCGCGTGACTTGGGCATCCACCACCGGGCCGGCCGCGTTGCGATTCGGCGCTTCGAGCATCGGAAAGTCCGGCTCGCCGGGCATCACGCTTTGCCCTCGGAAGAATCCGCCTTCGTCAATCAGGAACGACGACACGGAAATATCGCCCCAGACTTTGCCGGTGGAGAGAATCTCTAATCGGCCATTCGCGCTGATCGTTCCCTTCATCGCGCCCGAGACCGAGACGTTTTGCGCTTTGATGTCAGCTATCACCTTGCCGCTTTCGCCGATAATCAAGTTGCCGGCCAATTCAATGTTACCTTCAAAGATGCCGTCAATCCGCATCCCTCCGTCGCTTTGAACCGCACCTTTAAAGTTGGCATTCGGGCCGATGACGGTTTCGATCTTGGTCGAGGCGGCAGGACCAGCCGCCGGCATCACCGGCATAGACGCTTGGGGTTTTTCCTTGCCACTAAAAATAGACACGGGCATTGCCTCCTTTGGAGTCTAAGTGCAAAGGCGCTCAAGGCCTGCGCACCACGCCGCAAATATACAACAGGCATGGGCAAATGTCAACACGCAATACCCCTACCCTAACGATCCCCGTTCGCACTTGGCACGAACAGCGATTGACTGGCACCCTTGCGAAGGTTTCTTTGTACACAACCTTCGCAAGGGCGGAACCCCGATCTATGATAGAATACCAGCACTTGGCAAGCCCGCGCTGATTCGCGGGCGTTTGCGCCATCTTGGGAGATGACACATTGCATGCACTGAAACGTCTTGTGGACTATCTCGGCCCGTACTGGAAGCCGCTGGTCGCCACCTGTATTTTGCTCGTGCTCCAGACCGGCTTGAGCCTGCTTCCGCCGCTCTTTCAGCGCGAGATCGTTGACCAGGTGATCGGCGGGCGCGACCCTTCAGCGCAACGACTGGGCATGATGGTCGTAGGCATGATGGGCGTGTACGGACTGTTGGCGCTGGCCGAGTTCGGCGACCAGTTCTTGCGCCACGCGCTGGGCGAGCGCTTCTTGTTCGACCTGCGAGTGCGCATCTATGACTATCTGCAGCGGCTCTCGCTTTCGTTCTTTGAGCGCACCTCGACCGGCGAGTTGATGTCGCGCGTGACCAACGACGTCAACGCGCTGGAGCAGTTTGTCACTCACGGCGTCATCCTGACCACAGTGGATTTGATGCGCCTGGTGGGCGCATCGGCAGTCTTGATGGTGCTCGACTGGCGGCTGGCGCTGGTCGTGCTGCTGCCGGTGCCGCTCATTGCCTTGGGTCTGCGGCGCTTTAACCGGCACGTGCGCCCCATCTATCGGCGAGTGCGTGACCGGATGGGCGACATTAACACACGTCTGCAAGACGACCTGGCGGGCATCCGCGTCGTCCAGGCGTTCGGGCAAGAAGATGCAGAGCTGGAACGCTTTCGCAGCGTGAGCGAGGGCTACTATCAGGAACGAGTGAGCGCCATCCGCGCCTGGGCGGCGTTCTTCCCCGGCATATCCTTCGTAGCGGCTGCCGGCGGTGTGCTGGTGCTCGGCATCGGGGCGCGGATGATCATCGGCGGTCAATTGTCGCTGGGGACGCTCGTCGCCTTTCTATCTTACATGGCTTCCTTCTATGACCCGATCCGGCGGCTAGCCGATGTAGACAACACTTTTCAGCAAGCCATCGCGGCTGCCGACCGCATCTTTGAGCTGCTGGACGAGAAGGTGGATATTCGGGACACGCCGGACGCGATCACGCTGAACCAGATCAAGGGCGACGTGATCTTTCACGATGTCCACTTTCACTATGGCGATGGCGACGAAGTGCTGCACGACATTGACTTTCACATCGCCCCCGGCCAAGTGGTGGCGCTGGTCGGGCCGAGCGGCGCGGGCAAGACGAGCATCGCCAACCTGCTCTGCCGCTTTTACGATCCTACACACGGCCACATCCTGGTGGACGACCACAACTTGCGCCAGGTGCAACTGCGATCGCTGCGCCGCCACGTAGCCGTCGTATTGCAGGACACGTTTCTCTTTAATGCCACCGTCCGCGAGAATCTGCTCTACGGCAAGCCTGATGCAAGCGAGCGAGAGCTGATCGCCGCAGCCGAGGCTGCTTGCGCTCACGAGTTCATCGAGCAAATGCCCGGCGGTTATGACACCGAGATCGGCGAGCGGGGGGTCAAGTTGAGCGGCGGACAACGGCAACGGCTGGCGCTGGCGCGCGCCATCCTGGCCGACCCGCGCATCTTGATCCTGGACGAAGCGACCTCTTCGGTAGACGCCGAGGCCGAGTATCTGATTCAACAGGCGCTGGAAAAAGTGATGCAAGGGCGCACGTCACTCGTCATTGCCCATCGGCTGAGCACCATCCGCAACGCCGACAAGATCATTGCGCTGCACGATGGCAAAATCAGCGAGGTCGGCAATCACGACGAGCTGCTGGCGCACGGCGGTTTGTATAGCCAGCTCTACCAGAGGCAGTTGGAGCTGGCGGCGATGGAATAAGCCAATGATTGAAATCATCGGCTGGTACACACAAGTGTGTTAGAAACGCACTCGGCCGCTGCTCCGCGTCCAGGCGCAAAAAGCAGAGTGTGCCCCTGCTGAGTATAACTTAGCAAATTACGCAACTGGCAGTATAATATCACCTGACGGTCGTGAAGTTCCAGACTGACAGGTTTCCAAAACCTGTCCGGTCTCGCCACTGAAACCACACATGACATGTCCCATCAGGAGGAATCCATGCCAATCGTTTACGACGTCCTCGGCTCTGTTCTGCGTTTCGGTCTCACCTGGCTAGGGCGTGGGCGGCTGCCCAGAAGCGATGGGACGCTGCAAGCGCCGGGACTATCCGCGCCGGTCGAAATCATCCGCGATCAATGGGGCGTGCCGCATATTTACGCGGCCGATCTCCACGACCTGTTCTTTGCCCAGGGATTCGTCCACGCGCAAGATCGGCTCTGGCAGATGGAACTCAATCGCCGCACGGCGACCGGGCAATTGAGCGAGCTGTTTGGCCCGGTCGCGCTCGACACGGACCGGACTTGCCGCACGTTCGGCTTTGCTCGCCTGGGGCAAGCCGATTGGGCCAACGCCGGCGACGACATACGCCAGGCCATCACTGCTTACACACAAGGCGTCAATGCCTTCCTTGACCACCCGAACGCGGCGATGCCGATTGAATTCATGCTGTTAGGCCATCGCCCCGCGCCGTGGAAGCCGGAAGAGTGCATGGCCTTTTCGCGTGTAATGATCTGGCAAATGTCGCACGCCTGGTACGGCGAAATCATCCGCGCGCAATTGATCGAGGCCGTCGGCGCAGAACACGCCGCCGAGCTGGAAATCCATTATCCCGCCGGCAACCCTATCACCCTCCCGGCCGGCATCGAATTCAATCGCCTCGATCCCGATGGCACATTACGAGCCGCGCGCGGCCCGTTCCTGAGTCGCGGTTTGGGCAGCAATGCCTGGACGGTCACGGGCGGCAAGACGACGACCGGCAAGCCTTTCCTCTGCAACGACATGCACTTGCCATTGGGCTTGCCTTCACTTTGGTATCTCGCTCACCTGGTCAGCGGCGAGTACAACGTCACGGGCGTTTCGCTGCCCGGCCTGCCGATGGTGTTGGTCGGCCACAACGCGCGCATCGCCTGGGGCATGACGCTGGCCTACACCGATTGCGAAGACTTGTTCGTCGAAGAGTTTGATCCGCAAGCTCCACAGCGCTATCGCTTCCGCGACGAGTGGCGTGAGGCGCAAGTGATTCCCGAGCCGATCCGTATCAAGGGCCGCGCCGAGCCGCACGTCGAACCCGTCGTCGTCACTCATCACGGGCCAATCATTTCTGACGTCGTCGGTCACCCGGCCAAAAGACTGGCGATCAACTCGATGGCGCTGCGTCCCTGTCCCGCGATGCGTGGCTGGCTGCTGCTCAACCAGGCTGGCAACTGGCACGAGTTTGTTGAGGCGATGCGGCTGATCGAAGCGCCGCAGCTCAACGTGGCCTATGCCGACGTGGACGGCAACATCGGCCATTGGGTGACGGGCCGTGTGCCGGTGCGCGCAAGTGGCCAGGGGATGGTGCCCGCGCCGGGCTGGACAGGCGAGCACGAATGGATCAGCGAGGTGCCATTTGAAGAGATGCCGCACGCGCTCAACCCCCAACCGGGCTATACAGTCACCTGCAATCATCGCCTCGTCCCCGACGATTATCCGCATTTCCTGGGCAACGTTTGGATGAACGGCTATCGCGCGCGGCGCATCATCGAGGTGTTGGAAAGCAAGACCAAGCTCTCGCCCGACGATTTCGCCGCGCTGCATGTTGACACTACCTGCCTCCCCGGGCGCGAATTCGTCGAGCGGCTGGCCGGATTCACCAGCGACGATGCCGATGCGCAACTGGCGCTGAAGCACTTGCGCGCGTGGGATGGCAAGCTCGCCACAAATAGTGTCGGTGGGACACTCTACGAGGTCACACGCTATCATCTCGTTCGCAATCTGATCGAGCCTGGCTTGGGGAAAGAGATGACCACGCGCTACACGGGCCAGGGTTTTCATCCGCTGCTGATGGCGACGCACGAGTTCTACGGGCACGATACGGTCGTCATGCTGCGAATGCTCGACCATCCCAATTCGTGGTGGATGAAGCAAGCCGGCGGACGCGAAGCGGTGCTCGCACGCAGTCTCAAGCAAGCGGTTGAATGGCTGCGGAAAGAACTGGGGCCGGACGCAACTCAATGGCAGTGGGGCAAGCTGCACCGCGCGAGCTTTCCGCACGCGATGGGAATACAAAAGCCGCTCGACCGCGTATTCAATCGCGGCCCGCTGCCCATCGGCGGCGACACCGATACGCCGTGCCAGACCGCCCTCACGCCGGATGACCCGTATGACAACAAGGTGTGGTCGCCGACGTTCCGGCAGATTGTGGACATGGGCGACCTCTCGCGCTCGCTCGTCATCCATCCGCCGGGGCAATCCGGGCAACTGGGCAGCCCGCACTATGACGACCTGGCCGACTTGTGGATCAAGGGCGAATATATCCCGATGCTCTGGACGCGCGAGCAAATCGAAAGCGCCGCAGAGGGCAAGTTGATTTTGGATTCTTGCAGGTAATAGGCGGACATGCAATATCACGATCCAGTCTATGGCTCGGCTGCTATCGGCGAGCCGGTCTTTGTTGAATTGATGCAGACGACGGCCATGCGACGGCTGCACGGCGTGTTGCAACACGGCATCACCGGCTTGATCGGCATCTGCCAGCCCACCTCACGCTTTGAGCATTCGGTGGGTGTGATGCTGCTGGTCAGGCGGCTGGGCGCGTCACTCGAAGAGCAAATCGCGGCCTTGCTGCACGACGTGAGTCACACGGCGTTCAGCCACGTCATAGACTATGTGTTTGACGGACACGACAGCCAGAGCTATCACGAGGAGATGAAAGAGACATACGTAGCCGGCACTGATCTGCCGGACGTCCTGACGCAGCACGGCTACGACTGGCACGACTTGGTGCACGAAGAAAAATATCCGCTTCTGGAACAGCCTCTGCCCGCGCTATGCGCTGACCGCCTGGACTATTTTCTCCGCGACAGTTGCGAGCTGGGCCTCTCGACGGCGGCGCAGGTGCAATCGGCTCTCGAGCGCCTGGTGGTGCGCCAGGGCCGCATCGGCGTTGACGATGTCGAAACCGCGCGGTGGATCGGATACACCTTTATCGCCGCCGACGAAGCCAGTTGGGCCAACTTTAACGAAGTCGGTCTGTACGAGCTGGCTGCGCGCGCCATCAAGACCGGCCTGCAAGTGGGAGCTATCACCGAAGCGGACATCTGGGGAACTGACCGGGCGGTCTGGGCCAAGCTGCAGGCGTGGGACAACCCTGAGCTAAAAAGCCAGCTCAAGCTCGTTTCGCCAGAGACCCGGTTTGAGTGGGATGAGGCAGCGCCAACGTTCCGCGTCAGCACCAAGCTGCGCACGGTTGACCCGGATGTATGGATGGGTGGGCGCTTCCAGCCTTTGTCTGCGCTGGACGCTGACTTTTACAGGCGGCGCGCCGAGTATCTGAGCAGCAAGCAAGGCAAATGGCCGATGCGCGTCATCCGCGCTGACCAGTGAGACAATAAATAGGATGAAAACATTGACGTTCACTATAAAGGCAAGAGGTGGGGAGCAAGCGAGTAGATTTTGTGGTTGACGAGGTCATGGTCGAGATCAAAGCCAAGTCAGTGCTTGAGGATGTAGCTTTCGTTCAGACATTGTCTTACCTCAAAGCGTCTGCCCAAAGTAGGACTGTTGATCAACTTTGGAGCAGCCAGGCTACAGGTCAAGCGATTGGTGAATTGAGGGGGCACTTGAATCACTGAAGCACTGAGGGGAATGATCCCACTGATGATCAGTCTCCTCAGTGTTTCTCAGTGATTCAGTGATTACACATATATGCGCCGAGCGGTCTTTCTTTCTGCGCCGGCGGCCTGGGAGCATGGGCATGGGCCGCAGCATCCGCTCAAGCCGGAACGTCTGCAAAGAACGTTCGAGCTGCTGCAAGAGTACGGAGCGTTCGACGCGCCCAACGTCCATGTAGTGACGCCTCGTCCAGCGACGGAGGACGAACTGGCGCTGTTTCACACACGCGAGTACATCAAGGTCGTGCGGGCGTTGAGCGCCGGCAATACCCGTCTCCCCGCCTGGTGTTACGGCTTTGGACCAGGCGATAACCCGATCTTTGAGAGAATGTACGAGACAGAAAGCTTGAAGGTGGGCAGCTCGCTGGCCGGAGCAGCCATGCTCGCCAACGGGGAATGTGATGTGGCCTTTAGCTTTATCGGCGGGCTGCATCACGCCCAGTCGGACAGGGCCTCCGGTTTTTGCGTGTTCAACGATGCGGCAGTCGCCATCCGCTGGCTGCTGCGGCAAGGGCTGCGCGTGGCTTGCGTGGACATTGACGTGCATCACGGCGACGGCGTGCAGGCAGCTTTTTACGACACGGACCAAGCGCTGACAATATCACTTCACCAGGATGGACGGACGCTTTTTCCGGGCACCGGCTTTGTGGACGAAATTGGAACGGGCGCGGGCACTGGGTACAGCGTCAACGCGCCACTGCCGCCCTACACGGACGACGAGACATACCTCTGGGCGTTTCACCAGGTCGTCCCACCGCTGCTGGAACGCTTTCAGGCTGACGTCGTCGTGACACAGCTTGGAGTGGACACGCACTACAATGACCCGCTCGCCCAGCTGGCGCTGACCACCGCCGGGCATCTCGCCCTCTTTGAAGCGTTGGAAAAGCTGTCTCCGCGCTGGCTGGCGCTGGGAGGCGGCGGATATGACATCGGCGTTGTCCCGCGCGCCTGGACGCTGGCTTTCGGTGTAATGTCCGGTCAGTCGTTTCCCGACGAATTACCAGAGCAGTATCGAGCCAGGTATGGAGGTCAGTGGTTGCGAGACCGTGAGCGTCCTCACCTGGACGAGGCGACCCGGAGGCAGGCGCGTCAAAGCGTAGAGGCCGTTGTTGCGCAAGTCAAGCAACGTCACAACATTTGAAGAGAGGAAACCCATGCACAAAAAAATCGGCATCCTGGGCGGCATGAGCCCAGAGTCCACCGTCGAATACTATCAGCACATCACGCGCGCCTACACTCAGCGCTTTGGCGATTATGGCTATCCCGAGATCATTATCTACAGCGTCAGCTTTCAACCCTATGTGGATTGGCCCGGCCAAGATCGTTGGGACCTGGTGGCGCAAGGGTTGAGCCAGGCCGCGCAAAGACTGGAAACGGCCGGAGCCGATTTCATCGTTATCGCCACCAATACGATGCACCTCGTCCTGGATCAGGTGCAAGCCCGCGTCCACATTCCCGTGCTCAGCTTGCTCGACGTCGTGGCCGAGGCCATCCTGGCGCGGGGAATCAAGACGGTGGGACTGCTGGGCACCAAGTTCACCATGGGAAAAAACCTCTACCAAGACGCTCTGGCACACAAGGGCATTACCGTGTTGGTGCCCGATGCCGACGACCGCGAGATCGTGAACCGGGTCATCTATGATGAATTAGTGGCCGGGCAGATTCGCGCCGAATCGCGAGCGAGGTACGTGGACATTATCAAAAAGCTGGCGGCGCGCGGCGCGCAAGGCGTCATTCTCGGCTGCACGGAAATCCCCTTGTTGGTGAGCGAGGCTGATGCGGGACTGCCGCTGTTCGATACGACGCTTCTTCACGCCGAAGCAGCTCTAAACTATGCGATTTTGTAAAAGGACACGACAGCATGAGTGAGCACCGATTTCAACTTTCTCCCAAAGGCAGACCCAAGCAAGACGTCTTGGCGGCGATGAAGGAACTGGGCCAAAAAGACGTCAGGTGGCGAGAAGGCAAAGTCTTTAGCCTGGTCTTTTACGCCGGAGACGAGGTGACCGAACTGCTAAAAGAAGCCTACCTGTTGTTCTTTTCAGAGAACGGTCTCAACCCCACGGCCTTTCCCAGCTTGAAAGAACTGGAAACACAAATCGTCGCCATGACGGCGGCTCTGCTGGGCGGCGATGAACAAGTTGTGGGCACGATGACCTCGGGCGGCACCGAGAGCGTCCTGATGGCGGTCAAGACAGCCAGGGAGTGGGCGCGCGCTCACCATCCCGAAATCCACGCGCCCGAAATGATTCTCCCCCTCACGGCTCACCCAGCATTTGAAAAAGCCGCGCACTATTTCAGAGTCAAGCCTGTTCACATTCCCGTCCGCGCAGATTTTCGGGCAGACGTCGCCGCAGCGCAAGCCGCTATCACACCCAACACGATTCTCATGGTCGGCTCGGCTCCCTCTTATCCGCACGGAGTCGTTGACCCCATTACAGAACTCGCGCAGGTTGCCCGCGAGCACCAGCTCCTGTTCCACGTGGACGCCTGCGTGGGCGGGTTCATGCTGCCTTTCGTCCGGCGCCTGGGCTACCCCGTGCCCGATTTCGACTTTAGCGTGCCGGGCGTCACCTCCATGTCGGCGGACTTGCACAAGTACGGCTACGCTGCCAAAGGCGCATCCGTCATCTTGTACAGAAACAAGGCATTGCGCCGCCATCAATTCTTTGTCTACACCGATTGGCCGGGCGGCATTTATGCTTCACCGAGCATGTCCGGCACGCGGCCCGCTGGCCCGATTGCGGCGGCGTGGGCGATCATGAATTTCTTGGGCGAAGAAGGTTATCTTGGGCTGGCCGACACGGTAATGAAGACGGCGCTCAAAATCCGACAAGGGGTAGCGGCGATTCCGGGCCTGCGCGTGGTGAGCGACCCGGACATGAGCTTGCTGGCTATCGCGTCTGACCGGCTCAACATCTACGAAGTCGGCGACGAGATGACGCTGCGCGGCTGGCACCTGGATCGTCAGCAATTCCCCCCTACCCTGCACCTGACCGTCACTCCCGCTCACGCCGCTTCCGCCGATGATTTCTTGCGCGACCTGGTCGAGTCGGCAGCAAAGGTCAGACAGCCCAGCCTGGCCAAGGCGCGCAATGCGCTAATGGTTTCGTTGGCGCAGGCCGCCGTGAAATGGCTGCCCGAAAGATGGGTCAGCCGCCTGACGACGCGGGCCTCGTCTCTGCTGGGCGGCGGAGAGGTCGTGCCACAACGCTCAGCGGCGATGTATGGCATGATGGGGACGCTGCCCAATCGAGGCGACCTGAACGAGGTGGTGCTGGATTTGCTCGATCAACTGACGACGCCCAGAATTGAAAATCCATAAAGAATCGAGTCATCCCTATGAACTAGACCATCCGTCCAAGGAGAGTTTATGAGCGATCATCCGCAACACGAATCGGCCCCGCCGCCGAAAGAAAGCAAGCTGTCGTTTTGGATCAAGCTGGTGTATGGCTCTGGCGAATGGAGCTATGCCAGCTTTGGCACGCTGCGCCAGATTTTTTACGCCATCTTTCTCACCGACGTGGTGGGCCTCGATGCACGGCTGGCGTCTTTTGCCGCGCTGACCGGCGTGATCTGGGATGCGATTAACGATCCCATCGTCGGGGTCATCAGCGACCGCGTCAAGACACGCTGGGGACGCCGCCGGCCCTTCCTGCTGTTTTTCTCGATCCCCTTTGGCTTGAGCTTTCTTTTCCTGTGGTGGGCGCCACCCTGGCAAAATCAGATCGCGTTGATGATCACGGTAACGTTGGCCTACATGCTCAGCGACACTTTTCAGACGCTGGTCTCGGTTCCGTATAACACGCTGACGCCCGAGATTGCGTCAGACTATGACGAGCGCACGACCTTGACCGGATACCGCATGTTCTTTAACCTCGTCGCTTCGCTGGCGACGGCGGTCGCAGCGCCAATGATCGTCAAGGCCGGGCTGGCGGCAGGCGCGACGCTTCAACAGGGCTATCTCACGGTGGCGGCGCTGTTTGGTGGAGTGGCAGCCGTGCCTTTTCTGCTCATCTTTGCGGTCGTGCGTGAGCGGCCCCGCTCGGCTGACGAGATAAAAGAGACAGTCTCTTTCCGAGAGACGCTGCGCGCCGCATGGCAAAACATTCCTTTTCGCTTTGCAACCGGCGTCTATATGCTGAACTGGATCACGTTTGACCTGGTCGCGCTGATGCTGCCATTCTTTCTACGCTATTGGGTCTCGCGAGGCAACCTGGCGGCCTCGGCAGAAATCGGGGGCGATAAGATCGCGCTCGACTCGTTAGTGCTAGGGCTGTTGTTGCTCACCGCCGTAGTCGCCTTGCCATTCTGGACGTGGCTCTCACACCGGTTCAGCAAGCGCAGCGCGTACATTATCGCCATGCTCTTTTGGGCTGGGGTGCAGATGCTCATTCTCCTCGTGCAGCCGGGCCAGGTCGGTTTTGTTCTGGGCCTGGCCGTGCTGGCCGGCGTGAGTGTGTCCACAGCGCACGTTTTGCCTGACGCGATTTTCCCCGATGTGCTCGAGTGGGACGAATTGCGAACGCGCCGCCGCCGCGAGGGGATTTATTACGGCGTCAAGAATTTCATTCGCAAGATGGCGGGCGCGCTGGCGATTTTCTTTGCCTTGCAGGTGCTGGGCTGGTTCGGCTACCAGACTCCGCCCAACGGAGTGATGCAGTTTCAGCAATCGGCGCCGACGCTGACGGCCATTCGGATGGTGACCGGGCCGGTGGGGACGCTCTTGCTTTTGAGCGCGGTCGTCGCCGCGTGGTTCTACCCTTTGACGCGCGAGCGTCACGCCCGCATCCGCCGATTGCTCGCCCGCCGACGGCAGAAGCAAGTCACACTTGAAGCGCAACCTACGCCAAAATCAACCGCAGTCCCATGACGATCAACAGCAAGAGCACGATCCGGCGAAACGCCGCCGGATTGATGCGCCTTTCCACGCCGAGTCCGATGACGATGCCCAACACCGTCGCAGGCACAGCGATCAGAAAATTCGCCCACACCGCTGGCGTGAGGTGACGGCTCAAAGCGTGGCCCGTGATGACCAGCGCGTCGTTAAGCAAGAAAAAGCTTTGCAGGTTGCTTTTGAATTCGGCCGGCTCCCAGCCCCGGCTGTTTCCATACAGGACCGCCGGCGGGCCGCCGGTGTTGTAAGCGCCGCTCAACAACCCGGCCACAAAGCCAAAACCAAAAGCCCAGCCGGAATGTTCGAGCTTGGGCAGCTTGAAGCTGAATAGAGCGTAAACCGCATACGCCACAAGGATTGCGCCCAACACTGTCAGGATCAATTTTTCGTTGACATGACTCAGCGCCAATATGCCCAACGGGATGCCGCAGACGGAGGCCAGCGACAAGCGCCACACCGCTTGCCAGTTGAGCGCCGCGCGATGTCGCACCAGCAAAATAAACTCGAGTGGCACGGCGACCAGCGCCACCAGCGGCGCCGCAATGTGTATCCCCAAGATTTGGACCAGCAACGCCATCGAGACGAGCGCCAAGCCAAAGCCCGTGACGCTCTGCGTCAAGACGGCAAGAAAGATGACCACTGCTACCAGAAGACTCATGCCCGCAACCCCAACACGCTCGAGATAGTGGCTTGCCGGCGCATTATACCAAAACCGCAAGAAACAGCAGGAAAAATCAACAGACGAGGAGTGATCAGAATGATAAGAGACCTGGTTTTGAAAAACCGAAGTTACCGCCGGTTCTATCCTGCCCCCATCGAGCTAGAGACGCTGAGAGAACTGGTAGACCTGGCGCGGCTGTCGGCTTCAGCCGGCAACCAGCAGCCGCTCAAGTATATCCTTTCTTGTGACCCCCAAAAGAATGCTCTGATATTTTCTCACCTGGCCTGGGCTGCTTATCTCAAAGATTGGCCTGGCCCGGCTGAAGGAGAGAGGCCCTCAGCGTACATCATCCTGCTGGGCGACAAAGAGATCAGCCAATCCTTTGGTTGCAACCACGGCATCGCGGCTCAAAGCATTCTCCTGGGCGCGGCAGAAAAAGGCCTGGGGGGTTGCATGATCGCCTCTATCAAGCGTCAGGAATTGGCAGAGGCCCTCAATATTCCGCCGCGTCACGAAATACTGCTTGTCCTGGCGCTTGGCAAGCCTCAAGAAACGGTGATGCTGGAAACCGTCGGCCCCGACGGGGATATCAAATACTGGCGCGATAGCGAAGGCCGGCATCACGTCCCCAAGCGAACGTTGGATGAGATCATCGTCGCACAATACGCATCACGCAGCGCGCCTTTGAAAGGATAGCATGTCTTCCTTGCTTTATTCGGAAATCCTTGAACAACCCTCCGTCGTCCGGCGCTTGCTAGAGATGGAAGCCGACCGGGTGATGAGCATTGGTCAAAGCCTGGCCGCGCGGGACATTCGCTACGTGGTGATCGCCGCGCGCGGTACGTCGGACAACGCGGCGCGTTATGGGCAATACATCTTTGGCGCGCAGAATCACCTGACCGTGGCTCTGGCGACGCCATCGCTGTACAGCATCTACCAACGCCCGCCGAGCCTCGAGAGCGCGCTCGTTATCGGCATTTCGCAATCGGGTCAATCGCCCGATATCGTCAGCGTCCTGGAAACAGCGCGGCAGCAAGGCGCGCCGACGGTCGCCTTGACGAACGCGCCCCAGTCGCCGCTCGCGTCGGCAGCTCAACACGTCATCGAGCTTCACGCGGGCGAGGAGCGCAGCATCGCCGCCACCAAGACCTACACTGCGCAACTGGCCGCGCTCGCGCTCCTTTCGACGAGCCTGACGGGCGCGCCCCTGCCGGCCAGCGCGCTGGACCTGATCCCCGACGCCATGGAGCAAGCGTTGAGCGCGGAGCGGGCCGCGCGCGCTGCCGCCGAGCGCATGGCCCACAGCAATCGGTGCGTGGTGGTGGGACGCGGCTTTAACTACGCCACGACGTTCGAGATCGCGCTCAAGATCAAGGAGCTGGCTTACGTAGAGGCCGAGCCTTATTCCTCTGCCGATTTTATGCACGGGCCTATCGCCATGGTCGAGCCTGGCTTTCCGGCTGTCCTCGTCAATGTCGGGGAAACGATGCGAAGCGAGATGATGGCGTTGCGAGATTCATTGCGTGAGCACGGCGCCGCCTTGGTCGTGCTCGGCGACGACGAGAGCCTCCGTCACCCGGCCGACGCGTGGCTCTGTGTTCCGCGCGGCATTCCCGAATGGCTGACACCGCTGGTCGCCATCCTGCCTGGCCAGTTGTTGGCGTACCACCTGACGCTGGCGCGTGGCGGCGACCCGGACGGGCCGCGAACCATCCGCAAGGTCACACTCACCCACTAGCGGTGCTCTTTCCTCGTCGCTGCGCGACCGGGCAAGGCCACGGGTGAGTGTCTGCGCTTGCCAAATCTGAGGGGGGCTGTTATAATCCACCTCGCATCGGGGCGTAGCGCAGCCAGGCTAGCGCACTTGAATGGGGTTCAAGTGGTCGGCGGTTCGAATCCGCCCGCCCCGACATGACACTTGATATGGCGATTTATCCGCCCGAGTGTTCTACGCTAGGTGGTCTCGCAGAACCGGAGACCACCTAGTTCTTTTTCGTCCCAGCATGAAAAGCCTCGATTGGCGCATATCGGAATTGAAACACCACTTTTTCGGTATTGAATTACAGAGAGGAGAGCACTTGTGAGGGATTCAAGTGGTCGGAGGTGCAACGACAACCCTGTTGTCTCAACCTGGACTTGGCACTGCGACCTTCGTGCCATGTGGACCGCAAGCTATCCGCTGTTGTCGGTTTAACTGAGGACTGGCAGTCATCCATTGAAACGCCTGCAACTCCCATTTTGACGTTTGCACGATAACTTCACACCGGTTTCTGTTTTCCTGGCACACGAGCTGTGACTGAGGGAACAAAAACACCGTAGCCGCTCACAGCGGATCTACGGCGTCTCGAATTACAGGGGTTGGATTCGAACCAACGACCTCCGGGTTATGAGCTTCAATCGGAAACGGTCAATCTTTTAGCACTGGGTCTGGCATTTCAGGCCAGCCCCATGATTTTGAGTTCTTCGCAACCCGGTCGTATAAGATTGGGCATGGCTCAAAAGACGCTCAAAGTCTGTTTGACACTTGGTGAAATTTTTGTCACGCCGAAGCTGGCTTTTCGCTCCCATATATAGGCATTAAGCGTACAAAAAGCCGCTTTTGCGCCATATATGCCGGTCTGAAAAATTCTCAAAGTGTCAAACTGATTGTGAGCCATGCCCATTCCGGGATGGCTCACAATACGTTCAAAGTCAGTTTGACACTTTAGGATTTTTGCCCCAAACTCAGAAACGCCAAGGGGTCATCAATCCGCGGGCCACCGACCAATTCCAAAGGACTGGAGCCTGCACGTTTGCCCCGCACAAACTGATGCGTGTTGTGATAGAACCTGAACAATTCCAGAAAGCCTTGCGCTACTTGCTTGCGTCCGTTGAGAAAGGGACGGAGCAAGCTGTTCAAGCATTCAATGGCGCTGCTGGTGCGTGGCCACTGGGCCAGAATCGCCGACACCAAGTGCTGCAAGGTAGAGAGCCGGCCGCCCAAGTGCTGGCTGGCCCAGGCCAGACTCTCGGTAATGGCCTGCTCCAACTGGCGGCGTTGTTCAGGTCGCCAGAAAGGAAAGGCCCAATCTTGCAGAGCTTGCCAGAGGCGACAGACCACGTGGGTGGCTTCCACGCCCCAGGAGTGTAGCAGAGGTGCCAGCGCGTGTTGGAGGTGGGGCAACGCAGCGGTCAACGCCACCGCTTGGTTCTTCAAGAGGCTGACCAGCGCTTGGGCACGGGTGCCCTGGGCCCAGTGCTCGAATTCAGTGGCGAGCGCCTGTAGGTTGGCCTGGAGTTGTTCTGGGAGACACACCTGGCCGGTCGTCCAATCAAACTGCGCGGCCAAGGCCCGCAGCTTGAGGTAGCGTTCGCACCACTGGTCATAGCGTTCGATGGCTTGGTCAGCGGCGGCACAGGCGGCCTCGTATTTCCGCCAGTGGTTCTCGAGCCGTTTGGAGGTCTGTGCTTGCAAGACCAAGTCTTCACGCTCATATTGCTCGGCCAAGGCGGAATACGCGCGCCGTTCGTATTGCGCGTCGACCCAGGCCGCCAAATGGAGCGGATGAAACCAATCGCCCGCATGACACGCCACCTGGGCGAGGTGCGCTCCGGCGGCGAGACCGCTGCCAGCATCGCGGATGACGCCGTCGGCCCCCGCCAGGTCTAGAAACTGGCACCCCCAGGTCTCCCCGTCACGTTGGGCGGTCAGGCTCAGACAGGTAAGGTACAGACTAGCGGGGTGAACGATGCCCAGGATCGGCTGGTCGCGGAGGAAAATCTCATCGGACGCCAATAGCCCACTCAGAGAGGGGGTCAATTCGATATTCCGAGCCTGGGCGAGGTGCTCGGCTTTGCGCAACACTTTGGCCACATACCCCGGTGCGCGGCGGGTGTCCAACATCTCTTCCAATCCGATGAGACTATCCCGCTCGGACATGCCCAGGAGACCCATGGTGACCACGGCTCGTTCCAAGCGAATCCGAGTCACGGTCAAGGTGTTCCCGGCCGGGGCCGGCCCCGAACGCGGCAGCAAAGCCACTTCCAGGGCGGTGTGAGCCTTGCCCGCAATGTAGTACACATCCTGGCGACTGACCCTATGGGTGTGTGGGCCAACTCGGTGGCTTGCCCATACTTGCGTTCGGGAGACAACATTTGGGTGGCAATCGCGATTCGGTCTTCGAGGGGCATCTGGCTGCGTTTGGCCATTGGGAGACTCCTGACAAACTGGGATGGGTGGCCTATTATCGCCCAATAGGCCGGTTTGGCAAAGTGTCAATCTGATTGTGAGCCATCCCGGCATTCCGACTACTCTTCCCGAGGGGGACATTAAGGAGGAATACATGAGCACTATTTCATCAACTAATGGACCCATATTACCCAACGATTTATCAAATCTAAGAGGGTGTATTCACAAAGACCGCCCAACTGCGAAAACATGTCACAACTGTGGAGAACCATTGTGTTATGAATGTTATTTTGATGCGCAAGTCGGTGCGCGTGTTACTGCAGCCACAAACGTGGATCGTGAAGTTCAAGCAGACTATGCCGTCTTTTGTGCTGCGTGTTACCTTGAGTGGGCAAAGAAGAAATTTGGTCGGCTAATGGACAAACCCAATCTCATAACTGCACCATTTGACGACGCGTTCAAATATGCTCAACCTGGAGGGTTCTTTTACTTGGCTATTACACTATTGTTCACTCCAGTACTCATCGGACTCCTATTTTGGTGGGTATCCTATGATAGTCAGAACTCGAAGTATGACAAGCAAGCAAAAGCTTTTGATATAGTGAGACAACATAGAGCTGCCAAGTAACCTACTGATGGATTGTAATCTGAATAGCACTATGCAAAACTCGCCCAACACCGCGTGCACCGGACAAGTGCGGGCTTGCGCCCACACTTTCGGGGATTCGGCCCCGACGGCGGATTCTGCGTCTGGTGGTTTTTCCCGCCAAATCCCGCCCTTGCCGGTAACGCCAGCCGTTAGCCGGAGGGTGGTTGTGGTGATCCCCGTCGTGATGGCGGCCCCTATCACTGCCGGCAAGGGCAGCGGCGCCAGGCTCAGGGCCGGCTCGGCGCGGGGCATGGCCTGCCGCCAGTCCCGCTCGACGGCCTGATCGGGCGTGTCGGGCAGAGGTCGGGCGCTCCCGCCGCAGCAAGTGGGGAAAACGAATGACCTGGGGGCAGGTCACAGGTCTGCGCTCTCATACGGTTTGTTTCAAAAGGCGACCCAAAGGGGGGCTGTTAGGTCAACACATCTCTGTTTCGGGGGCTTACAAAAGCGACCACATAGAAGGCGGGCGATGCATTCTTGCCAGTCTAACGGGGGAGTTAAGTTGAAATGGGTACAATGCAAAATAATCTGGTAGAGATTCAAGAACTCTGGACGCCAGATTACCTCAAAGAAGATTTGCTATCCAACACCAGACCTCATTGTTAACTCGACTGTTGTGTTTTGGGTTTCAGCCGGTAGTTTGTCAGATTGCCGCAA
>CAYHAR010000018.1:0-8814 GCA_964354595.1 uncultured Anaerolineae bacterium
ATATTGGAACGACACGGCTGGTCTTTTGCGCATACACGGCAGCCATCATATTTACGCAATACCGCAAAAGTCACTCGCGCCGCTCGCTTCGCGTGTCATTCTGAGCGAAGCGAAGAATCTCTGTTCACATGGGACAGAGACCCTTCGCTCCGCTCAGGGTGACAAAGTGAGTTTTGCGCTACTGCATATTTACAGCAAGCCAGGCAGCATCGTCCGACTCTCTGTGCCCATCCACGGCAACCAACCGCTCAAGGTCGGGCTGTTGCGTCACCTGCTCAAAATGGCGGAGCTCACTGAATCCGACATAGAGTCTTGACCGACCTGAGCAGTTCAAGATTGCCTGGCCCACGCAGATCACAGTGAGTGGAGGACAAATAGGCAACGACAGACCCGTCAGTTCTCATGCAAGCGGACCTGACGGGTCTTTCGAAAAGTGTAACAGGACAAAAAGCCACCCTTGAGCGTCCAATCCTTTGACGCGCTCAGGACCTGCCTCGCAAGGCAGGGCAAGCTTGTCTTTGGTTGAGCAGCCCCCTCAAACTCCCCCTCAGAAGCCCAGACGCTTCGCGCAGCAGTCCAGCAGATCACTGTCCTGGCGCAACTCCCACACACCGAAACCCGATGATGCCGCCGCGATTGTCAGGGCCGGTGTAGTAGATGCGGTTGGCCGCGCGGACGTAGTCCCAATCGCCGTTGAACGAGCCGCCCCGCAGCACCTTGCTTGTCCCGCTGGCCGGGCCGGATGGGTTGCTGGGCGGAGAGACGCTATAATAGTCGCTCTGATACCAATCGTTCACCCATTCCCACACGTTGCCCGCCATGTCCATCGCGCCGTAAGGGCTGGCGCCCGATGGGTAGCTGCCCACCTGGCTGGTGTCGCCCACGCAGTAGCCAGTGCTGCCGCCCACGTAGAAATTTGCCAGGCTGCAAGTTGGGGACGGGTCGCCCCACGGGTAAGCGCGGGTGTCGCCGCTGCCACGGACTGCCTTTTCCCACTCGGCCTCGGTGGGCAGGCGCTTGCTGGCCCAGGCGCAGTAATTTGTGGACTGGTACCAGTCCACATGGATGACCGGGTAGTTGGCGTAGGTCGGGTTGCCATAGTAGGACGAGCGAGTCCAGGAGGAATTACTCCCCGGGGGCGTGCAGGAACCGGCGGCCACGCATTGGGCGTATTGGGCGTTGGTCACTTCGTATTTGTTAATGCGGTAGGCGTCCTGGTATACAGTGTGCAAGGGCAGTTCATCACTAGAGCAACCAAAGCCGCCGTTGTGGGCCGGGTCGCAGCCCATCTGAAAGTTCCCGGCGGGGACGAGCACCATGATCGCGGACGATTGAATCAAGGGCAGATAGACCGTAAACGTGCCACTGCTGGACAACGGTGAGCCATGTCAATGGCTTGCACACTTGTTGTTCCAGCAAGGGGGACGTTTGTGCCACTGACCGAGACCAGTGGGTCAGCGGGTGCGGCCAGCGGGGTATTCGGCGCGGTCGTCGTGTTGCGATAAATCTTGATAGGAATCCCGGCAGCCTCGGCCACCGACGGCTCCTGCGCCGTCACCGGCATTCCTCCCGCCGGAACGAGCAAGGTCAGAATTGCAATCAGGCTGAACAGGTTGAACAGTTTGCGGTTCATGATATGTCTCTTCGTTGTATCAATGGGTTAGAGCAACCCAAAAGGCCAGCCAAGCCAAATGCCTTGCGCTGGCGCAAACCAGCGAACAACGATCTGTCAGAGGTCAGCGCATCATGGCCGCGCAAAATAACCCAACGCCTGGCGGAGACGCTCTTCGACGGGGATCGAAGGATCGCGGGGGAGACTGGCCAGCGCCGCCTGCGCTTCGACGACGCTGTAGCCCAGCCCGGTGAGTGCGGAGAGAAGCTCGGCGTCCGCATCGGTGAGGTAGGACACAGCCGCCGGAGCCAATCCAGCCCCCATTTTGTCTTTGAGGTGGAGAATGATCGCCTTGGCCGTCCGCGTGCCGACGCCGGGGACGCGCGTCAGCACGTCGGGCTGATCGTTGGCAATCGCCGCGCGAAGCATGTCGGGCGGGCCGGAGGCCAGCACCGCCAGCGCTACTCTGGGACCGACGCCCTTGACGCTCAACAGCAAGTCGAACAACGCCAGCTCTTGTTCGCTGGCAAAGCCATACAGCGACAGCTCGTTCTCGCGGACGTGCAGATGAGTGCAGAGTTCCACCGCCTGGCCGACGCCGCCCAGGCGCGCGCGCGCCGCCGCCGAGGGATGCACCAGAAAGCCCACTCCGCCGACGCCAACGACGACCGAGTCTTTCGAGATGGAATCAACTGTGCCGCGCAGTCGAGCGATCATTCAAAGCAACCTGGAATACGATCTGCTGCGTATTCCGTATTGCGTGATCCTTCGCAGTACGCAATACGCAGTACGAATCACGTTTCACGTTCGATGAGCGAAATCATTCGCGCCGAGTGCAAGTGACAAATCGCAATCGCCAACGCATCGGCGGCGTCGTCGGGTTGAGGCACAACCTCCAGTCCAAGCAACAGCTTGACCAATTCTTGGACTTGGGCCTTTTCCGCGCGCCCATAGCCCACGACAGACTGCTTGACTTGCAGCGGCGTGTACTCGTGAACCGCCAGCCCGCCTTCGGCCAGGGCCAACAGCGCCACGCCGCGCGCCTGGCCCACCGCCAGAGCCGTCTTGACGTTGCGGCTAAAGAACAGTTGCTCGACGGCTCCTTCGGTGGGACTGTATTCGCGGATGAGCGCGGTCAAATCGCGATAGATTTTTAAAAGGCGTTGCGGCATCGTCCAATCGGACGGCGTGGTGATCGCGCCATAGGCGACCGCCTGCAATTGCCCCTCGGCCTCTTGCACCAGCCCGTAGCCGGTGATGGCGGTGCCGGGGTCAACGCCCAATACCAGCATCACGCCGCCTGAGCTTCGTACTGCGAAACCGCTTCTTCGGAAAAGTCGAGGTTGGAATAGACCTGCTGAACGTCGTCTAGCTCTTCGAGCGCGTCAATCAAACCCATGACCGACACCGCGTCTTTGGCCGCCACGCTGACCAGGTTCTTGGGCTTCATCACCAGCTCGGCGCTTTCGGCTTTCAGCCCGGACTTTTCCAGCGCCGCGCGGACGGCGTGCAATTGATCCGGCGCGGTGTAAATTTCGACGCTCTCTTCGCCAATGTCCACATCGTCGGCCCCGGCCTCAAGGACCATCTCAAATATCTTGTCTTCGCTCTGGCCGTTGCGCGGAGCGGAAATATAGCCGCGCTGCTCAAAGCTCCATCCCACAGCGCCCGCCTCGGCCATGTTGCCGCCGTGGCGAGAAAATGTGCGGCGCACATCGGCCACGGCGCGGTTCTTGTTGTCGGTCAAGACTTTGACCATCACTGCCACGCCGTGCGGGCCATAGCCCTCGTACATCGCCTCTTCAAACGCGGCGGCGTCTTTATCCAATCCCGCGCCGCGCCGGACGGCGCTTTCAATCCTGTCCTTGGGCATGGCCGCCGCGCGCGCCCTGTCCATGGCCAGGCGCAAGCGAAAGTTCGAATCGGGGTCCGTGCCGCCTTCGCGCGCGGCCACGGCCAGCTCGCGGCCAAGACGGGTAAAGACTGCGCCCTTCTTGGCGTCTGCTGCGCCTTTCTTGCGTTTGATGGTTGCCCAATGGCTGTGTCCACTCATGATTGGGGTTCCTTTCTGTCAGGTATTATCGCCGCTTCACGCGGCGTGGATTTCACTCGGAGAGTTAAAGTCAAACTCGATCTGATTATACCATCGGCCTCAGAAAACGGCTAGAGATTGAGAAACGACCATCAAACGCTGGAATGCCTAGAGCGCAAATAAAAAGCCCGGCGGCGTCCTAGCGGCCATCCGGGCAAGCGTTTTGGCAATGGGCAGCCGATAGGTGGTAAAGTTGAGCTCGCACGTCAAAAACTCGCGCGCATAGAACGCCAGCCTATCCCGCTCGCCCAGTTCCGGCGAAGAATGCGGCCCGATTCGATCCTTGTAGCTAAAGCCACTCGCGCCGACGCGGATCATTATCTGCCATCCTGCCTCTGCGCCCCGTGCCACTTGCGGGAGCGCAGCCAAGTTGGAACAGACTATCGCCTGAACCGGTAGGTGATCCGCCCGCGCGTCAGGTCGTAGGGCGAAAGCTCCACCTGCACCCGGTCGCCCAACAAAATGCGAATATAATACATCCGCATCTTGCCGCTAATGTGCGCCAACACCTCGTGGCCGGACTCGAGCTTGACCCTGAACATCGCATTGGGCAGAGCTTCCGTCACTGTGCCGACGGCTTCGATCACATCCTTCTTGGCTTTCTGCTCTTCTAACGGTTTCCTTTTGGGCATACTCTCTCCTCTGATTCCGGATTTCGGTACGCGCTGCGCAAACTAGCACACTCTGAAATCCGAAATCATAAATCGTCTTCGTCGTCGGGGCCGACGAGAACCTCGCGCAAACGGCCGGCTGCTTCCGGCGGGCCAATGATACCCATTTCTTCCATTTGGTCAATCAGGCGCGCCGCCTTGGGATAGCCGATCCGCATCTTGCGCTGCAAGAGCGACGACGAAGCGCCTCGCTGCCGCTTGACCAGCGCAATCGCCTGCTGCAACAACTTTTCGTCGTCCTCCTCGTCGTAGCCATTGCCGCCCGACTCGCCCTCCGCCGCTTCGGCCATCGCCGCGAGCGCCTGTTCCCACGGCGGTTTTTCCGGCGCTTCGCCCTCCATCTTTTCGCGCCAGAACTGGACAATCTTTTCCATTTCCCGGTCGGAGACAAAGCAGCCTTGCAAGCGAACCGAGTGACCGGCGTCGGAGGCCAGGTAAAGCATGTCGCCTTTGCCCAACAGCGCCTCTGCGCCGACGCCATCCAAAATCACGCGGCTATCTACCGACGAAGCGACTGCGAACGAAATGCGCGCGGGAAAGTTGGCCTTGATCAGACCCGTCACCACGTCCGTCGAAGGGCGCTGCGTGGCGATCACCAGGTGGAGGCCGGTGGCGCGCGCCATCTGCGCGATGCGGCAGATCGTCTTTTCCACTTCGACCGGAGCCATCATCATCAAGTCAGCCAGCTCGTCCACCAACACGACCATCGTCGGCAGCTTGTCTTGGCCGCGCTCGGCCATCTTTTCGTTATAGTCGGCCAGATTCCGGCTGCCCATTTCGGCAAACTTTTTGTAGCGCCCGTCCATCTCGCGCGTCACCCAGCGCAACACGCCGACAATGCGCTCCAGGTCAGTCTCGACTTTGCCATACAGATGCGGCAATCCATTCCAGCGCACCAGCTCGACCATCTTGGGGTCAATCATCACCAGCTTTAAATCTTCCGGCTGGTTGCTCATCACCAGGCACGTGATGATGGCGTTGATACACACCGACTTGCCGGAGCCGGTCGTCCCGGCGATGAGCAGATGCGGCATCGCTGCCAGGTCCGCCGAGACTGCGCCGCCCGCCACATCGCGACCCAACGCCACCGCCAGCGATTTGCCTCTGAGTTTGGTGAACGACTGCGACTCTAAAATGCCGCGCAGCGAGACGAGCGAGCGTCCCTCGTTCGGCACTTCGATGCCGACGATGCTCTTGCCCGGCACAGGCGCTTCGATGCGCAGCGGCGACGCGGCCAGCGCGAGCGAGAGATCGTTTTGCAGCGAAGCGATCTGCCCGACGCGCACTTTTTGGCGGCGCACAGTCCCCTCCGGTCCCGGCCGCTCGATGTAGCCCGGCTCCAATCCAAACTGCGTCACCGCCGGGCCAGGGCTGACCTCGATCACTTTGCCGGCCAGGCCGAATTGCTTGAGCGTCTCTTCGATCAACGCCGCCTTGCGCTTGATCTCGGTCTCGGCGATGGACGCGGCGTTTTCTTCGACCAGCAAATCGAGCGGCGGCAAGCGGCGATCACGGCGCGGCGCTTTGGCTTTCTTTTCTTGCGCCGTGACGATCTTGACCTCGACATCAGGCAGCTTTTTCCTGGGTCTTGGCTCGCGCGGCTTTTCGACTGGCTCGGGCAAGGGCAATTGCTGCGCCACTTTAACCTCTGGCATCTGCAATCCGCCCCATCGCACGGCCAGTTGCGCAATCTGCACGCGGAACGCGATCCACACGCCGGCCAGCGTCACGAGCAAAAACACCAGCGCCGCCAGGACTCGCCCGACCGTGCCTTGTGACACAATGCTTGCCACCTGCGCCGACAGTCCCCATCCGACAATGCCCCCGCCGCCGCCTTGATTGAGCAACTGCCACGGGTCCGCCCACAACGCCACCGCATGAACCGTCGCCAGTCCGCCAAAAAAGGCCAGCTCTAGTCCAATGACCGTCAGCCAGCCAACCTCGACCTGGTGTCCCTGCCCATGTCGAAAGAGCAGGTATCCCACCACGCCCAAGCCTATCGCCACGACGAACGCGCCCCATCCGAACGACCGAGTCAGCGCGCTAGCCCAGCCGTCGCTCAGAGTGCCCGGCGTGATGCGAACGAGCGCAGCCAATGTAAAAGCTGCCCAGGCGACCAGCAAGACGCCGGCCACTTGCCATTCGCGGCCACCCCACGAAAAGCGCGGCCGGAAAAAGGCCGGCCGCGGGGGAGTCTCGCGCTTGCTCTTGGACGAGCGTGGGACAGCCTGTCGGGCCATTTCCTCGTTCTCAGAATCTCAAGCAGAACACCCTGCGTCAAACGTCAACAGGTCACGCTGGCAACTGGTTATACGAGCCAGCCATCGTTTCGACCGAAACCGGCGCCGTCACGCCCAGCCGATCCTCGGCCACCTTGCGCAACGAAAGCGCCAGCCTTCGTTGCGAGCCATCAATGCTCAACACACACGCGACGACCGCATCGCCTTCGTTCACCACGTTGCGCGGGTGAAGGAACTGGCCCTCGGCCAATTCCGAAACGTGAATCAATCCCTCCAGCCCTTCTTCCACGCGCACGAACGCGCCAAAGTTGACGACGTTGGTGACCGTGCCCTTCACCAGTTGGCCGACGCGGTAACGCTCCGCAACCGTCGCCCACGGATCGGGCCGCAGCCGCTTGAGGCTGAGCGCCACGCGCTTGCCCGCGCGATCCACGCTGATGACATACACCTCCACCGGGTCGCCCGTCCTGAGCACGTCGCTGGGATGGTTCACGCGCCCCCATGAAATCTCGGAAATGTGAATCAACCCCTCCAGCCCGCCCAGGTCCACGAACGCGCCAAAGGCGCACACGTTGGTGACGTAGCCTCGACGGACGGCTCCTTCGCACAGGTCTTCCCACAGCGCCTCTCGCCGCGATTCTTCCGACGACGTGGCGCGCTCTGAAACGACGAGCCGTCCCTGGATGCGATCCACCTCGATCACTTTGACGCACAGGTTCCAGCCGACCCGTCGCGCAAACTCGGCCTTGCGCGCCTCGTCGTCCATGAACGGTGAGAGGCCCACCACGTGCGAAGCGGGCACAAAGCCGCGCAGCGCTTGCCACTCGATCAACAGCCCGCCGCGATTGTAACCGACCACCTGCGCGTTGCACACCCCGCCAGATTGCAGCGCCTCTTGCGCGATTTGCCAGGCCTCGTCCGAGGGGGCCTTGGGCGGCTCGGCGCGGCTCGCCGTCTCCTGATCACGCGTCGTCATTGCGACTGCTTGCCACTCTTGCATGACTTCGGGCGGAACGGTGCGCGCTACCTCGCCCTCGGCAAACAAGGCCTGCCAATAGCTTTCATCCAATGTTTCATCACGACGAAAATCTGTTTGCATCTCTTCTCACTCCCAATATCACAGAACCGGCAACGACGACTCTGCCTTCGCCACGGCAAAAAACGGCGAGGCCCGAACACGACTAATTATAAGGCCGGAATAGAGAATGTCAAACGTGACCGTGCGGCGGCTACGCCCCAGCCGACGGGGCCGCGCCGGCCCGCTCCATATCCGCCAACGCTGCGGCCACCGCCTCAATCGCCACGCGCTGCTTGCGATACAAGTCGGACTCGCTCACTGCCAACCGCATGGCAATCTCGCGCACGCGCTGACCCTGCACGAACTTTAGCTCAAGTATATTAAAGAGCAGCCATTCGGCCGCCGTCATCTTGCGGTCGCCATCCGGCTTGAGCCGATCCATCGCTTGCAGCAAAACAGCGCGGAGCGACTTGGCCGGGCTGCCTTCATTTTCCTCCAGCGCTTGTCGAACGATCTTGAGATGCATCAGCGGGCTGCCCGTAAGCTTGGGGCCGCCCCAATAATGGCTGAGGGCGTCCCGCACCCATGTCGTAAACTCGGGACTGCTGAACAGATCGTCGGGCGGCGGCAGCGTAGACGAATCCACGTAACGGATCGCGCTGCGCTGCCGCTGAAGAGCTTCCAGCTCCGGCATGATGTTATCTACCGCGGCGAACACCTCTTGCTGCAAACGGCGGTCTTCTAACGCCTTGGCCGCCTGGCCGATGAGCGCGGCGACGCCGGCGGTCTCTTCGGGCGAAAGGTCGGGCCGGTCGCTACGCGCGGTGACGGCCAGCGCGCCCAGCACCGAGCCGCCATTCGCCTGGCGAGAATGAACCGGCCACACCCAATAGCCCAGCGTTACGCGCGGGGCATCGTCGAGCGCGCCGCGCGGCCCTTCGCCAGACAGGGATGCCTCCAGGCTCTCGCGCATCGGCGCGCGCTCCACCGCCCCGACGACGGCCTCAATGTGCGGCCCGCGCGGCGTGGAGGCGACGACGAACGCTGCCGGCACGCGCAACAGATCGCAAATCGCGCTCAGGATGTTTTCCAAAAATTGCTGCAAGTCGGTCGTCGTCAACAGCCGCTCAGAGAGACGCTGGATGCGAACCAGCTCGCCGCGGTCGCGGCTAAAGATCACC
>CAYHAR010000018.1:8914-31757 GCA_964354595.1 uncultured Anaerolineae bacterium
CTCAGAGAGACGCTGGATGCGAACCAGCTCGCCGCGGTCGCGGCTAAAGATCACCAGGTCAACGTACGGGCGGATGAGGCTCACAAAGAGTTGCAGCAGCACGATCAGGGCTACAAGGACGACAAGCACGAGAATGTCGCGCGGCAGGCCCAGAAACGCCTCGACGCGCGCTACCAGGATGACCACGCCCGCGATGCACGACGCCGTGAACGGCCCTCGTACCAAGAAATGAATCAGCCGGTGCTTGACCACGCGGTCGGGCGTCAACACGCCAAAGTACGCCACCGTGTAAGCCATCACCGTCAGCATGATGCCGACGCCGAGGTTGGCGACGATGAGGAACAGCCAAAAGACTTCCGGGATAGATGGCGCCAGTTGGCTGACGACCAGCAGATAGGGAAAGACGCCCAGCCCCGGCACGGCAAACGACACGGCCAGGTACGTCATGCGCCGCCGCGAGGTCGAAGTGAGGCAACGTCGCCGCGCCCAGATGGTGTTGGCCACGCCCCATCCGACGGCGACGAAAAAGTACAGGACGAACAAGCCCAACAAAGGCCCGGCGTGCAAACGCGGCGCGCGCAGGGCGAGCGCTCCATCGCGCACGATGCTATCACTGAACACGGCCGCCAGCAAAAAGCCCGCGCTGACCAAGTAGCTGGCGCGCGCCGCGCTCTGCCGCCACGACGAGCGAACGTTGGTCGTGCGCAAAAGCGTATCCGATAGATGCAGATAAGCCGCCGGGACGAACGCGATGCCCACCCACTGAAATCGCAGCCACCGCTCGGCGGCCATCAGGTCCGTGGTGATAAAGAGAATCAAGTCGCTCAAGTAGACGATCAGCACGCAGGCCAACAGCGCGCAAAACGCGCGAGCCACGCTAGAGCGCAGGTTGTAGACCAGGATATAAGCCAGCAGCGAAAAGCTGGTGATGACGATGGCCGAAGAAAGAATAAAGTTGGTCAGCGCGAGGGCGTCCACGACGCGAGGAGAGAAAATTGTCATAGCCGATCACAAGCCGCAAGCTGCTCGATCAACGCAGGTTGCGCGCAAAGAAAATCGCAATATCCTGGTTGGCGTAATAGTGGTCATTAAAGCCGCAAAAAGCGAGCCCCAGTTTTTCGCAAAAACAGATGGCCGGATAGTTCTTGGTCTGGACTTCGATCAACAGCCGGCGCAAGCCGCGCGACCTGGCCCACTCGCCCGCCGCGTTCAACAGCGCCGCGCCCACGCCCTGGCGGCGATGGGCGCGCTCCACCGCCAAGTCGCTGATCCACGCTGCGCCTTCTGCCGCGTGCATCGAAAGCGCCGCGTAACCGACGATAAGCTCGAACTGGCACGCCACCAGGAAACCATCGCAGCGTTTCCACCCGGCGACAAGCTGCTCGCGGCCACGCGGATAGGCCACGCGCATCGAGCGTGGCAATCGCACGGTGCGAAACGTCACAGCCACCCGGCTGTCTTGGCCATCCCAATCCATTTGCCAGACCGATTCGGTCGAATACGAAGGATCGAGCGCCAGGCAAAGATCGAGGTCGGCCAACTCTGCAGGACGAATCACCAGGTTTTTCGTATCAGGCGTAGATGCAACCATTGGTTGTATTCTACCATTGCGGGCGGCAAGTTGCAACTTGATTAACTTGCTTCTAAATCCATGGCAAGAGAAGCCACATCATTCAAGCAAGACACTGCCCGAAAAAGCTAGTTGACCAAAACGGTAAACTGTGCTACCCTTGTCCCCATGAGCAAGACCCGTGCGAAAAAGCCGCCTCGGACTTTTAATGCAAAGGAATTTGGACATCGCTTGCGGGCCGAACGAGTCGCCAGTGGCCTGTCTCTGGTCACACTCGCCACCAAGTTAAAGGTGACAAAAGGATACCTGTCTCGCCTGGAAAGCGGGAAGGCGACACCCTCGGCTCAGATGGTGGGACGCATTGTGAAAGCCATCGGCGTTGATCCCGATCCACTCTACATTTTGGCCGGGTATCTCCCCGTGGATGTCAAACAAATTCTCTATCGGAATCCCGTGGAAGCGCCGGCAGTTCTCCGCGATGCCTTTCTCAAATATCAAACATCAAATGGCGAAAGCAAGCCGGCTCGCTTGTCGCAGCGCCCAAGCTGGGAGGGTCTTTACGAGGTTGTGCTGGCTGATTGCTTTGACTGGTTAGAGCAACGCGCTCCCAATAGCATTCACGTCATAGTGACTGATCCGCCGTATGGACTCAAAGAGTATACCCCGGAAGAAAAGACAAAACTGCGGCGCGGGCGCGGCGGCGTCTGGCGCATCCCACCGGCATTTGATGGATGCACTCGCAGCCCACTGCCTCGATTCACGGTACTTACAGATGGCGACAAAGCAGTCTTGCAAGACTTTATCTCCGAATGGGCGATCAAGGTATTCCGTGTGCTCGTGCCTGGCGGACACGTGTTCATCGCCACCAACCCTCTCGTTTCGCACCTGGTCTATCTCGCGTTAGAGAAAGCTGGATTTGAAAAGCGCGGCGAGATCATCCGTTTGGTACAGACCTTACGAGGCGGTGACAGGCCCAAGAACGCTCATAAGGAATTTGACAGTGTGACGGTGATGCCGAGGTCCGGTTGGGAGCCATGGGGGCTTTTCCGCAAGCCATGTGAGGGACGCGTGCAAGACAACCTGCGCAAGTGGAAAACCGGCGGTCTGCGCCGCGTCTCGGAAGAGCAACCTTTTGGCGATGTGATCAAGAGCTCCCCCACGCGCGGCATCGAGCGAGAGATTGCGCCGCATCCGTCTCTCAAGCCTCAAACCTTTATGCGGCAGATTGTCCGCGCTGCTCTTCCGTTGGGAGAAGGAATCGTGCTAGACCCCTTCATGGGTGGAGGCTCGACCATCGCCGCCGCCTGTGCTGTGGGCTACCAAAGCATCGGCGTCGAGTCCGACCCCGAGTTTTACCAGATGGCTGTTCAAGCCATCCCACGGCTCGCGGCCCTCGTCCCCGGCGAAAATGGCAATGGCATGTCGTCCTACCCTCGTGCGGAAATCGGCTGTCAGCAAAGCCTGTTCGAACAATAGCTCCCTGCCAGCGCCAGCATCATTTCTCCGCAAGAACAGAACGATGCCTTCCCACACCAACTCAGGGAAGCCTGTAGACAAAATTACCGCGCAGTTTCTCAACGCCTGTGGCAGTAATAGAGGCCGTCGGGGTTCGGCGCGAAGCTCCCTTGCGGCCAGAGAATGACCAATCAGATTTGGTCAGCCTTGCGCCAAGAATCTCGACAAAGGTGAGCGGCCTCAATTCACCGCTGTCTTGTTCGCCCACCGTGTAACGAAAGACCATCAACCAACAGTCTTCAGGATTGTGCCCCTGCCAGCCACCTTTCTGGATCGAAGCCTTGACCTCAATTCCCTCGTCGCCCTTCAATACCAGATTCGAGGAATAGTGCCCCTTGGGCAGCAAGTCCGGGTGACCTCCTACTTTGAGGTTCACTTCAAGAGCCGCAGACGTCCTGGCAATGTTCTTCACCAGGAATTCGGAGATGATGCCGGACAGTGAGTTGCCGAGTAAGAGTTCCTCCAAAGGACGAAACCCGCCTCCGACCAAGTAATCATTGATGCCATGAAAAAGGCGATAGGTTTCTGACACTGCCTCTTCAACTTCACCGACGGTGAGACCGTAAGGCAACGCGACTTGCCGATTGACGTAGCGGGAGTCCAATCGTGTGGGACGATCCATGATTTTGCTCCTCGTCGTGGGGTAGTTGACATGGAAAGCGCGGCCCAATGTTCCAGGCCGCGCCGGTAGCGCACAACCAAATCGCTATGGGGATAGCAACCTGATTTACAGCGCCTTGAGCACGCCGCGAATCAGCGTCATCAGCTTGGGCACAATGACCGGCCCGGCCTGCAAGACCTCTTCGTGCGTCGTCGGCGGCGCTGAGCCTGGCTCGATCGCCGCCACGTTGCTGATGCCCGAAACGCCCAGCACTTTGATGCCGCCATGCCGCGCCACCGTCACCTCCGGCACGGTGGACATGCCCACAGCGTCCGCGCCGATCTTGCGCAGGAATCGCAAATCCGCTGGCGTCTCAAAGCTCGGCCCGGCCAGGCAGATGTACACGCCCTGGTGCAGCTTGATGTTGCGCTCGGCAGCCTCGCGCAGCGCCAACTCGCGCAGCCCGGCATCATAGGCTTCGGACATATCCGGAAAGCGCGGACCGAGCGTGGGATCGTTCGGGCCGCGCAACGGCGAAAGCCCCGCCATCCCGATGAGGTTGATGTGATCCGCGATGAGCATAAGGTCGCCGGGACGGAACTCGGGCGAGAGTCCCCCCGCCGCGTTGGTGACGATGAGAATCTCGACGCCCAGCAATTGCATCACGCGCACGGGCAGCGTCACCTGCTGCATCGAGCAGCCTTCGTAATAATGCGAGCGGCCTTGCATGACGATAACAGACTGGCCTTCCAGTGCCCCGATGACCAATCGCCCCGCGTGTCCCTCGACGGTCGCCAGCGGAAAGTATGGAATGTCGTTGTAGGGAATCACGTCGGCGCGCTCGACGGCCTCGGCCAGCGCGCCCAAGCCAGAACCGAGCACCAGCCCCACGCGCGGCCGGCGCAAAGTGTGCGCCCGAACGACGGCGACAGCTTCTTCGATCTGCTTGCGGGTGAAAAATGTATCGCTCATCATCTTTTAAATCCGCGCCAAGAGCTTGGCCTTTTTCTCCTGAAACTCGGCGTCGGTGATGAGACCCTTTTTGCGCAGCTCGTCCAGCTCGGCGATCAGTTCTGGAATATCACCGGCAGTGGGCGCAGCCGCGGCGAGTGTGCGCCTGGCTTTGGAATCGAAAGCGCCCATCTCGTTCATTCCTTCTTTCTGATTGAGCATCTCGGTCTTGAAGCGGACCGGGTCGGTGATGCGCCTAAGCAGATTCACGCCAATCTCGCTGCCGGTCAGAATCTCCAAATCGCCGTAGCTCAGCATCCGGCCCAGCGCCGATTGCGTCAGCACCACGTCGTTGATCTTTTCCAGCGACGAGTCAATGACGTGCTTGTTGATGACCCCCTGCGCCTGGATGATGCGCCGGTTGGTCACGACGTACATATCATTCTGCCAGTGCAGCCAATCAGCCACCAATCGCCACAGGGGGATCAGGGAAATCACGCCAGCCAGGGCAAGCGGAATCCAGCCCAGCACTGGAACAAGAAACAAGAGTGCCACGCCGATCCCCAGCAGCAACAAGACGAAAAATCCATTGACCAGCAGCGCGCCGATGACCATGATCCAGTGCTGCCGGGTCGTGAGCATGATCTGTTCATTCTTCCCCATCAAGTCTTCAAGGTAACCCATGGTTTCACTCCTTGTCGTGTGCCTTACGTCGGCTCAGAGGTCGGCTCTTTGGCGCGGGGATGCGCCTCATCGTACACGCGGCGCTTATAGTCGCCAGTGACTTGAGTATAGATCTGCGTCGTGGAAATATTGGCGTGACCCAGGAAATGCTGGACATCGGCCAGCGTGGCCTTTTGGCTTTCCAGCATGTGCGTGGCAAACGAGTGGCGCAGCGTGTGCGGCGTGACGGTCGTCTGAATGCCCGCCGCCTGCGCGTGCTCTTTGATGATCAACCACGCGCCCTGACGGGTGAGTTGTTGACCGCGATGGTTGAGGAACAGCGCCGAAACATCACGCCCAGATTTGACCAGCGACAGGCGGCCTTTTTCGATATAGTCGCGCAAAACCTGAACAGCTCGCTCGTGAACGGGGATGATGCGCTCTTTATCGCCCTTGCCGTGGCGGACCCGGACAATGCCGGCCACCAAGTTCACGTCGTCCATCCCCAACGTCACCAACTCTGTCACGCGCACCCCGGTTGCGTACAGCAATTCCAAAAGCGCAGTGTCCCGCTGCGCCTTGGGGCCGGTTCCGCGCGTCGGCGCGGCCAGCAGCCGCTCCACATCCTCGCTGGCCAACGTGCGCGGCAGCCGCTTTTTGACCTTGGGCGAGTCCAGCGTCGCCGTGGGGTCTTGGCCCATCACCCCCTCGTCCACCAGGAAGTGAAAGAACGACTTTAACGCCGCCACCTTGCGCGCGACGGTTGAAGAGGCGTACCCGCGCTCTCGAAGCTGGCTCAGGTACGAGACGATGGCATCCTTGCTCACTTCGCCCCAGCCCGCCGGCGGCGGAACGCGAGCCTCTAGCGTTCCGATGAATTGAGTCAGGTCATTGCGATAGGCCACCAGCGTATTTTCCGAGTGGCCCTTTTCAACGGCCATGAAATGTATAAAGTTTTCCAAGTGCTGGCGCATAACATGCTCCTTCTACACTCGCGCTAGTCTCACCAGCCAAACTGCCGAAATTATAGCACTACTTTTCATAAGAGCAAAATGCGAGAAACAGACCAGTTTGAACATAATGCCAATGGTGTGGGAAGGGTACACTATGCCTACAAGATAAACATCGCGTCGCCAAACGAGTAAAAGCGGTAACGCTCTCGGACGGCCTCCTGGTAGGCGCGGAAGACGAGATCGCGCCCGGCGAACGCCGACACGAGCGCCAACAGCGTGCTGCGCGGCAGGTGAAAATTGGTGATCATGGCGTCCACCACGCGAAATTGAAAGCCGGGGTAGATGAATAAATCAGAGAACGCCTCGAACGCGCTCACGGTTTGCCAGCCACAGGCTGGAGGCTGGACGCCCAAAGGGCGGGCGGTTGGGGATTGGCGCGCAGCGGTTTCAAGAACGCGCACACTCGTTGTGCCCACGGCGATGATGCGGCGACCGGCGAGCCGGGCCTCGTTGATCTGCCGCGCAACCTCTGGGGAAAGCGAGCACCACTCGGTGTGGATGCGATGGTCCTCGACCTGATCTTCGCCGATGGGCTTGAAGGTATCCAGCCCGATGTGCAGCGTGACAAAGGCAAACTCGACGCCCTGGCGGCGCAGCGCCGCCATCAAGTCCGGCGTAAAGTGCAAACCCGCCGTCGGCGCCGCCGCCGAGCCGGGCGTGTGCGAGTAGATCGTCTGGTAGCGCTCCGGGCTGGCGAGTGGCGCGCGGATGTAGGGCGGCAATGGAGTGACGCCGACCGCGCCGAACAGCGGCTCTATCGGCTGGTCGAATCGAACGACGCGCGGCGCGCTCTCGCGCGCCTCGACAATTTCCGCCAACAGCGCGCAATCCTGCGACTCGTTCAGAATCTCTAGCCGCGTTCCGGCGCGGACGCGCTTGCCGCCGACGAGCGTCTCCCATGTTCGTTCGTCCAATCGGCGCAGGAGCAGTACCTCCACCGCCCCGCCCGTCCGGGCTTTGCGCGCTCGCAAACGCGCAGGAATCACGCGGCTCTCGTTGGCGACGAGCAAATCGCCAGGGCGAAGAAACTCGCCCACGCCGCCAAAGACGCGGTGAGCCAGCTCGCCCGTATCGCGCCGGAGAATCAGCAATCGAGCCGCGTCGCGCGGCTCGATGGGCGTTTGAGCAATCAGCTCCGATGAAAGATCGTAATCGAGGTCATCCGTCCGCATGGCTTTGGTTCCGCACCGCCACGACCAATGCCGCCGCGATGAGCGCCCAGGCCACCAGGTCGAGCACTCCGGTCACGCACCCGGAGGTCGCCAAGACCGGGCCAAGCTGGGCAGCGGAAAAGTCGCGGCGCACGCTCGCCAGCAGGGACATTACCGACAGCGTGCTGCCCACCAGCCATATCAACGCAGCCAGCCCGGCGCCTGTCAACGCCAGCGTCCCGGCCGCCTTGCGTGGACGCGTCAATCCCCAGATGCCGGCGCCGGCCACCAGCAAGACGCCTAACAGGTGCGGCAGCCGTTGAAGTATGATAGGCAACATGGTCGCTGCCATCACGCCATCCATTTCAACCTCACTTGCGTATCAAGCGGAGAATGATATTCAGGATTACCGTCAGCAACACGCTGAGGAGGATCATGGTCGTCAGCGGGAAAAAGCACGAAACACTTGCCTGCTGAATGCGAATATCGCCGGGGAGGTGACCCAACAAGGGAACCTTGCCCATCAGCCAGAGCAGCCCTCCCAACAACAAAAGAACTGCTCCTAACAGCGCGATCAACTTGCCCAGGTCGCCAAACTCGCTCATGGTGTTGGCGTCGGCTTGATGGCATAAGCCACGACTTCATCCTGCACGGCCCAGCCAGTCCACCGGCCACCGCTCAACTGCACCCACCACAAGTTATCACCGCGGACCGGCCCCTGAAGCACATAGAGTATTGTATCTTGGGGCAATGTCGTCAAATAGTCCGTGTCATAGCTCGCGCCTTTGCGCAAGGCCACGCCATCGGACTTGATGGCTTTGACATAGATGCCCGGCCTGATCTTGGCCGATGGAGAAAGGTATGTCAGCACCGGGGTTTCCGTTGGTATGACCATCGGCGTAGAGATCGGCTCGGGCGTGGGCAAAGATGTAGTCGTCAGAGCAGACGCCGGCGTCAAAGTGATCACTGTCGCTGTTACAAGAGGCCGGGTCGGCACCACGGTTGGCAAAGCGCCGACCGGGGCAGCAGGACGACTCAAAACTAGACTGCCCCCTACGGCCAGGAGCGCCACCAGCAAAATCAATGCTGCTGCTCCGAATGCCAGCCGCGCACGCCGAGAGAGCGTTGTCCCCAAACCTGTGGCTCGCTCCCACCATCCTGCTGCTTGGATGGACCGTGCCTTTCGCGCCGTCTTGGATTCGGTCGGGCGCTTGAGACCCCAACTCGCCACGTCAATGACGGGCATGGTGGCTCGTTCCTGCCGGCCGGCGGCGCAGACCAGCGCTGTGACCATTTTCTCTGCCGTCTGAAAACGCAGCGAGGGGTCTTTTTCCATCGCCGTGAGAATCACCTGCTCGACGGCCGGGAGCAACTCGGGGTTAAACAGGCCCGGCGAGGGCGGCGACTCGGTGATGTGCTTGACGACGACGGCCATCGAGCTTTCCGCTTCGAACGGCACGCGCCCCGTCGTCATCTCATAGAGCATTACGCCGAGCGAGTACAGATCGGCGCGGCCATCCCCGGCCAAGCCTTGCGCCTGTTCAGGCGCCATATAATCCGGAGTGCCCATCCCGACGCCGGAGCGCGTCAGTTGCCGCCCGCCCCCCAGGATCTTTGCCAGTCCAAAATCGGTCAACAGCGCCCAACGCCCCTCGCCGACGAGAATGTTGCTGGGCTTGACATCGCGATGAATGACATCGTGCCGATGAGCGTAACCCAAGGCCAGCCCGACCTGCGTGATGATATCCAGTACCAGGTCCAATTCCAACGGCTTGCCCGTCATCATCGAGCGCAGCGTGCCGCTTTCGACGTACTTGAGCACGATATAGGCAATGTCGCCCACCTGGTCAAAATCATACACCGGCACAATGTTGGGGTGATCGAGCTGCGCAACGGCGCGCGCCTCTTGCGTAAAGCGCTCGAGAAAGCCCTCCTCGTCTACCACGTGCGGAGAAAGAACCTTGACCGCCACAAAGCGATCCAGCTTGGGCTGGTACGCCTTGTAGATGGTCGAAACCGAGCCTTTGCCGACGCGCGCAAGAATTTGATATTGACCGAGGCGTTGTCCCGTCAAATCAGACATTACAAATCCACAACCTCACAAAAGCGTTGGCTGCTCCGTGGGTTCCGGCCAGGCAAGTCCCAGGTGCTCGTACGCGCGGCGAGTCGCCACCCGTCCGCGCGGCGTCCGGTCGAGAAAACCCAATTGCAGCAAATAAGGCTCCACCACATCTTCAATCGTGTCCGCTTCTTCTGAAATTGAAGCGGCAATCGTTTCCAGGCCCACCGGCCCGCCGCCAAACTTTTCAATGATGGCCCGCAGCACGCGCCGGTCGAGGTCGTCCAGCCCCAGCTCGTCCACGTCCAGGAGCGCCAAAGCCTGGGCGGCGACGGAGGCGGTTGCATTTCCATCGCCGCGCACCTGAGCATAATCGCGCACTCGCCGCAGCAGGCGAATCGCCACGCGCGGCGTGCCTCGCGCGCGCCGCGCCACTTCGACGACGCCGCCCTCGTCAATCGAAAGCGCGAGCAGCCGGGCGTCGCGCCGGACGATGGACTCCATCGCGGGCACATCGTAAAAGTCCAGCCGGAACGTCGCCCCAAAGCGCGCGCGCAACGGCGCGGTCATCAATGCCAGCCGCGTCGTCGCGCCGACGATAGTAAAGTGTGGCAGCCTGAGCCGGATGCTCCGCGCCGAAGGCCCCTTGCCGATGACAATATCCAGGGCCAGGTCTTCCATCGCCGGGTAAAGCACTTCTTCGACGGCGCGGCCCAGGCGATGCACTTCGTCAATGAACAGGACTTCGCCTGCCCGCAAGCTGGTCAGGATCGCCGCCAAGTCGCCCGCCCGCTCGATGGCCGGCCCCGCCGTCACGCGGATGGGCACACCCATCTCGTTGGCGATGACGTGCGCCAGCGTCGTCTTGCCCAGGCCAGGCGGGCCATACAACAAAACGTGATCGAGCGGCTCGTTGCGCGCCTGGGCGGCCTGGATCAAAATACTCAGGTTCTCTTTCACCCGCTCCTGGCCGATCAGATCGGCGAGCTTTTGCGGGCGAAGCGCGCGGTCCAGCGCCGTATCATCATCACGCGATTGGGGAGAAACTAGACGGTCGGGCATCGTAGCCTTTGCACAATTTTTTCAAGCGACGCCATTATACCCCAAGCCGCGCGCACTTCAAGTTTACGACAGCCAGGGGAAGAGTTGAGTTTCAGACCCGTTGCAATTCCATTGCAAGAGCATAGCCGCACGCTAAACGCGGCGCACTCGGACGAATGCGCCGCGCACAGCAAGCTTGCCATTCGAGAGAGACAAATCAGCGGCGGCGCAGCGACCAGGTGACGAACACGCCTCCCAGCAACAAACCAGGCAGCAATGCGCCACTGGGGCACGGGCCGCTGGGCGCTTTGGGGGTGGGCTGCGCCGCGCGCGGTGGCAGAGTGGGAGCGGCGGTGGGCGGCGTCGTGGCAGTCGCCTGCGGCGCAGCGGTCGTCTGAGGAGATGCCGTCGCTTGGGGCGGCTGGACTCCTCCGCCTCCCGGCGGCGCGACGGGCGTCTTGGGAATCATCGTTGCAGCGCCGGGCGGGATGAACGTCGCCACACTCGTCGTGACGCCCGTGGGCATCAAGGTAGAAAATCCGGGCGGGAGCAGAGTGCTCATAGGTCCCTGCGCGCGGGCAGCCTCTCTGATCGGCCAACCCATCAAAGCAACCGCCAGCAAGCCGAGGGTCAAGCCAAGCGCGATCAAGATTCTATATTTTTGCATGGCATCTCATCCTTTCTTCAGGCTGGTCAAGCAGTCACATTATACTTGCGTCCGCCGCCTGCGCAACTTGCTTTGACAACCGTGCGTGGCCGGGGTACAATCTCGTTCTGATAACCCGAATGCTCAAGCAATAATAGGAGGCCTTTATGGCACTGGTGTTCCCATCCCCTCACCCCCTTGTCAAGCACAAGCTGACGCTGCTGCGCGACATGAAAACCGAGCCGAAAAAGTTTCGCGAGCTGATCCGCGAGCTGGCGATGTTGATCGCCTACGAAGCCACCGCCGACCTGGCGTTGGTGGACAAGGACGTGATAACCCCGATGGGCCACACACAGGGAGTGCAGCTCGCCGATAAAATCGGGCTGGTGCCGATCTTGCGCGCTGGGCTGGGAATGGTGGATGGGATTTGGGAAATGATGCCCTCAGCCGAGGTGTGGCACATCGGCCTCTACCGCGACGAGAAAACGCTGCGGCCCGTCCAGTACTATAACAAGCTGCCCGTCAGCCCCACGGTGGAGGTCTGCCTCATCCTCGATCCGATGCTGGCGACCGGCGGCTCGGCGGTGGCGACGTGCGACATTCTCAAAAAGTGGGGCGCAAGAAGGGTCAAGTTCGTCGGCCTGATCGCCGCGCCGGAGGGCATTGAGCGTCTATCGAAAGCGCACCCCGACGTGCCGATTCACGTCGCCGCAGTGGACGAGCGCCTCAACGACATCGGCTACATCGTGCCCGGCTTGGGCGACGCGGGGGACCGGCAGTTTGGCACGGGGTGATAAGTGGTCAGTGGCCGGTGATCAGTCAATAGGTCATCGGGAGAAACTGCGATCCGAAATTCAAAATCTGCAATCTGCTATCTGCTATCTGCAATCATTTTCGTTGCAGTGGTCGCCGTGGCGTTCTACGCGCCGTCGCTCCAGTTCGGATTTTTCAACGACGACCCGACCGGACATTTTCGCTGGATGGCGAGCCGGTCGGTCTGGTCGCTGCTGACGGACGCCTCCGGTCACGGCTACTATCGCCCTTTGAGTTTCATCCTCTGGAAGATTCTCTACACTGTCCAGGGCGGGCATGACCCGTTCACGCTTCATCTGCTCAACGTGCTGGCTCATGCAGCCAACGCCGCGCTCGTCGCCTGGCTGGCGCACCGGCTGACCGGGCGAGCAGCGTATGCGACGCTGGCCGGATTGCTGTTCGCGCTCTACCCGTTCAGCTACGAGGCGGTGCCTTACGTCGGCTCCTTTGTGCATCCGCTGGTGACGCTGCTGATTCTCCTCGCACTGGCATTTTACATCCAGTGGCATGAAAGCGGCGCGCGCTGGGCGTTCGTGGCGGCGCACGTCACGCTCACCCTGGCGACCTTTACGCAAGAAAACGCCATCATCGCGCCGCTGCTCATGCTCGCGTTGGGCCCAGTTATTCTGAACCGCACAGACTCCAAGAACGCCAAGACTTGGCTTTCATTCCTGACTGAGCCGCTGGTATTTGCGGTGGTGTGGCTACTCGTGCCCAAGACAATGGAGGTGCGAGCGCTTTCCTTGGCGGCGATGCGCGCCAACGCGCTGCCGTTCGTGCAAGCGCTCGTCTATCCGGTCGCGCCGCTGGCGAATCACGACGCGAGCACGCTGGCGATTCTTGCCGTCGTCAGCTTGATCGCGCTGCTCGCATTAGCTCGCTACGCACGCGCCACGCGCTTGTTCGCGTTCGGGCTGCTCGTGTGGGCGCTCGCTTCGCTGCCCTCAATTTTTATTTTGGACAACGCTTACGTATTAGGCAGCCCACGATTGTTTTACCTGGCTTCTGTCGGGGCGGCGATGGTGTGGGCAATCCCGGTTCTCGGAGGTCGGAGGTCAGACGCGAACGCGGGAGGTCGGATTGCAAAAGTGGGAGTGGGAATTCTGGTTTTCGCGGCATGTTACGTGCCGACGGCGGCGTACACGCACTGCGAGCTGGCGTACCAGGGAATGGCGGGAGAGATTGGGCGGATGATGGCCCAGGCGGCCGGGTCGGCGCCGCCCGGACGAGAGGTGACGTTCGTCAATCTGCCATACTTTTTCTCGTCGCGCGGCGCGGGGACAGAATGCGCCAGCCCGTTTGTGTTTGCGCCCACCGGGGCCGTCGTGATTCCGCCTTACGCCGACCCGCGCGATTTTGTGCGCTACAACGGCGGGCCGGACGTTGCGACTCGCGCCGTCACTGTGCCGGCGTACCAACCTGGCTGGAACACCTTTGGCGATCCGGTGTCGGTGGAAGAACTGCGCCGACGCATTGAGGTCTCGAGCGTCTTTGTGTTCGACTTGATTCGCTGGCGGTTCTTTGATCTTTCGGCGGTGTGGCAACCGAACGGGCCAAGTCAAGCGCAGGCGATATTTGACGGGGCGCAAATATCAAATTACGAGTCTCTCGCTTTTAATGACAAGGTGGTTGTGACACTGACGTGGCAGTCGGTCGAGTCAGTGCAAGACCGCAAGGTGTTTGTGCACGTCTACGATTCGAGCGGCAAGCTGGTGGCGCAGGACGACAGTCTCCCGGCTCAAGGTCTTGCGCCAAGCTCATGGTGGCGCGCGGGCGATGTCATCACCGACACGCACTTTGTCAACATCGAAGGGCTGCCAGCGGGGACGTACCGTGTTGCAGTGGGGATGTACGACGCGGCGACCACCACACGAACGGTAGCGCGCGGCGCAGACGGCGCGCGCCTGCCCGACGATGCGCTCGCCATCACGCAGATTGTAAAATAGATCAAATCACCGACCAGGTGGGCACGGCCCGGTAGACTTGTTGCGGCAGGTCTTTGCCCCGTATCCACATCGGGGGCAGAGGCTCCAATCGCCACTCTGGCCCCTCGCCGGCCACCTCGGCCAGCGGCTGAGAAATCAACACCTCGCCCGGCAGCGCGATGTCTCCCAGCCGCGCCGCCGTGTTGACCGGATCGCCGATGACGGTGTAATCCATGAACTGCGACGAGCCAATGTCGCCCGCGATCACTTCGCCCCACGCCAGGCCGATGCCCATGCTCACATCTTGGTTGAGGTCGCGCAGCCAGCCCGCGCGCAACGCCGAGAGCGCGCGCAGCATGACCATGGCCGTGCGCAGCGCGCGCTGCGGCGCGTCGGGCTGTGGAATCGGCACGCCAAAGACCGCCATGATCCCGTCGCCCAACAGCTTGTTGATCGTGCCCTCGTGGGCATAGATCATGTCCGTCATCACGGCAATGTATCGCTTGAGCACATACTCCATCATCGCCTCGACGCCGATGCGCTCGGTCAGGCTGGTAAAGTTGCGCAAGTCCGAAAACAAAACCGCGGCTTTGACCTTGTGCGGCAGGCTGAGCGTCTCGCTGCGCTTGAGGAGCAGCTCGACCACACGCGGCGACATGTGGCGCGCAAACTCGCGCCGCACGCGCTCGGTCTCTTGCCGCTCGCGCTCCAGCTTCATCTGCTCGATCTCTTTGAGCAGGTGGATATCCTGCAACAAGACGACCTGCCCGACGTCCGGCACTGCGCGGACGCTGGCGCTGTAAATGCCGCCGCCGATCTTTAGCTCCGTGCTGACCGGTCCACCGCGTCGCGCGCGGTCGAGCAACTCGATCAGCGGACTGTCGGCCAACATCTCCCGAATCGAGCGCCCCGCCACGCTGGCCGGCAGGCCCAATACTTGCCGGGCCGCGCCATTGACCAGCCTGACGCGCAACTCGTCGTCCACCACCACCACGGCGTCCGCCGAATTGTCCAAAATGGCCGAGAGCTTTTTGCGCTCGCTTCCCACCTGCTCGAACAAGCGCGCGTTATCGAGCGCCACGGCGGCCTGGGCCGCCAAGGCGGAAAGCAATGTCACGTGTTCCGGCGTAAAGCGATTCGGCTCGTCGTGATCGAGCACTAGCACGCCCAACACGCCCTCGCGTCCCACGAGCGGGGCGATCAGGGATGAATGAATATCCTTTCCCGCAGTCTTGAGCCAGCGCGGGTCTTGAGAAGTATCGCTGATGAGCAGCACTTGCAAGTGCTCTATCGCCCAGCCCGCCGCGCCGCGCTCGAGGATCGCCTCTAGCTTTTCCAGAGGCAGCTCGGTCACACTGCCGGTGTGCAACTGCTGCAACGACCGGCGCTCTGTGTCCAGCAGATACAATCCACCGCCAGTCGCTCCCACCGTCACCGCCGCCTGTTCCAGGATCATGGTCATCACGATAGACGGATCGAGGCTGGCGTTCAACACCTGGCTGGCCCGATACAGCCCCTCCAGGTCGCTTTGCTGGCGGCGCAGGCGATCTTCGAGCAGCTTGATGCGCAGCCGACTCGACACACGCACGGCCAGCTCGTCCCAATCCATCGGCCTCTGGACGTAATCGTCGGCGCCCGCTCCGAGCGCGCGCGCCGTGTCGGCGTGATTGGCAAAAGACGACATCACCATGATCACCGGCACAGTTCGCAAGTGTGGCCTGGCGCGGAACTGCTGCAACGCCTCCAGCCCGCCTGATCCATCCCCGTCCATGTCCAATAGCACCAGATCGAGATGATGGACGTGCGCCACGTTGAGAGCCGTGGAAATATCGGCGGCGTCCAGAACGTGGCGGTAGCCCATGCCCAACAGCCATTGGCGAAATTCCCGGCGCGCGGCCTCGTCGCTCGCCACCACCAGCAAGCCCGCCTCGGTCAGATACGCCGGGGAGACGAGAGACGCAAAAGCCGTCGGCTCCCGGGCTGGCGGAGGAGGCGTTTCAGGCTTGGGCGCGCGCGCCTGCAAAAAGGCCGCAACCTGGTCTACAAAGCGGACCAGGTCAATCGGCTTGGGCAAGTAGCCATCGTAACCGGCCGCCAGCGCGCCGGCTTCGCCGCCCTTGATGTCCAGCGCCGTCCACGCGATGACGGGCACGCGCGCCAGCGCCGGGTCCGACTTGATCAAGCGCGTCGCCGTCCAGCCATCCAGGTGCGGCATGTTAATATCCATCAAAATCAAGTCCGGCGGCTGGCGGCGTGCAGTGGCGATGCCGGCGTTGGCGTTGTCTTCATCCAACACCGTGTAGCCCTGATGGCTCAGCACCGCGCGGGCCATCTCGCGGATCTCTTGGTCGTCGTCAATGATCAGAATCGTCGGCATGGGTTCCTGTCCCAACTAGCTCACCGGCAACGCCAGGTAAAACGTCGAGCCTGCGCCGAGCTGGCTATCCACCCACACTCGCCCGCCGTGCCATTCGGCGATGGACTTTACAATCGCCAGGCCCAGGCCAGAGCCTTTGATGTCGAGCGTGTCGCGCCGCTTGACGCGATAAAACTTTTCAAACAGCCGCGTCTGATCGGCGGGGGCGATGCCGATGCCGGTGTCGGACACGCGCAGGATGAGCGAGTCGGCCCGCTCGTCCAGCCCGACGGTGATCGAGCCGCCCGACGGCGTGTACTTCATCGCGTTGTCGAGCAAGTTGCTGATGGTCCGCTTGAGGAGCGCCACATCAGCCTGCATGGCGCGCCGCGTGTCGAGCTCGACGTTCAGATCGAGGCCGAACGCCATCGCCCGGCCGCGCACTTGCTCGACCACTTCGGTCACCACGTCGGCCAGCACACAATCAGTCCGCTGCAACCCCACGCCCGCGTCAATCCGCCCCAGGTCGAGCAGGTCGTCAATCAATTCGGTCATCTGCTCAATGCCCGCCTGGATTTTGTCCAAATAGTCCTTTTGCTTGGGCGACAATTCGCCGATCATGGGAAGCATCGCCACATAACCGCGCATATAAGTCAGCGGGCTGCGCAGGTCGTGACTGACCGTGGCGACGAACTCGGACTTGATCGAGTCCAGCTCTTTGAAGCGCGTAATGTCGCGCAAGACGGCAGCGCGCCCCAGCGACTGGCCGCTTTCGATGCGGATGGCCGACGCGCTGCCATAGAGCGTGCGCCCGTCGGGCAGCACCACTTCGCCCGTCTGGGGGCCGCCGTCGGGGCCGGGCGTTGCCAGCAATTGAACCACCGCCGGGTCGAGGTTGGATTCTTGCAGCCGCTTGCCGACCACGCGCGTTGCCACGATGCCAAAAGCAATCTCGGCTGCCGGGTTCATCAACAGCACGCGGTCGTCCGGGCCGGTGACGACGACGGCGTCGCTGGTGCTGATCAAAATCGCGGCGAGCCGTTGCCGTTCGCTTTCCGCCGTCTGGAACAGCCTCGAGTTTTCCACGAGGACGGCCGCCTGTCCGGCGAGCGTCGCCAGCACATTCTGTTCGGATTCGAGAAAGCGGCGCGGCTCGCCAAAGGCCAGCCACAGCACACCCAGCGTTTCGGTCTGCCGCCGCAAGGGAAGCGCCGCCAGCGCGCGAACGCCGGGAATCACTAGAGAGGGATCCAGCACGCCGCGCGCACGCGCCACGCTTTCGACCAACATGGGCGACTGGAGACCTGTCGCTATCTCGGCTAGACGCCGATCCAGCGGCGTAATGTCGCCCAGCAATTCGCCGCGCTGCCACAAGACGCCGGGGCGTCGGTCATTCGAAAGGAGTAGCAACCGCGCCGCGCGCGCGCCGCTGGCCTGGATTGCGCCTTCCAGGATGAGCGGGATGCCGCGCTCTAGCTCCAGGCTGGAGGCCACGTCCTGGGTCACGCGCAGCAACAGTGACAAGTCGTCCAGCCGCCCCTTGAGGCTGGCGCGCATCTGCTCAAAGGCATCGCCCAGCTGGCCGACCTCGTCATCGCTGCGCAAGAACACCGGCGTGTCGAGCTTGCCTTCGGCAATGCGACCGGCCGCTTGCGAGAGCATCCCCAGCGGGCGCGTCACCACTCTGCTGACGAAAAAGATGGCAACGCTCGCCCCGACCATCAATATCAAAAGCAGCGCAACCAGCGGCGTGGAAACCTGCGCGGCGAGTCCCAGCACAGAGGAATAAGGCAGCTCGATGACGGTCGTCCACGAGTGACCTTCCACCGGGCGGACGTACAGCAAGCGCCGCGTGCCATCTTGGGCGGCCGTGACATAGACCTGGCCTCCTTCAATTTCGGCCAGCGGGCGCAGCGAAGGATCAAGCCGCCACTCGGTCATCAGCCACTCGGCGCGGCCCGTCAGCACAATGCGACCTCGCTCGTCCACCGCAAAGCCTTCGCCGGCGCCCAGCGTGTTGCGCAATCCGTCCAGTACGCGAGTCATCGTCGGGTTCACGTTCAGCCGCGCGCGCCCGACCAGCGCGCCCACGCGCCCGCCTTTGCCGTCGTCCAAGGGAACGACAAACGACACCAACGTATCGGCGCTGCGGCGATGCGCCTCGCTAAAGCCTGGCGCGCCGGAGGCAAGCGTGCGCGTGATCAAGGTCTTTTCCACGTCGGTCGGCGTCTTTGGTCCGGTGGCCGGGTAGATCGCGGCCGGCTGGCCGGACGAGTCGGTCAGGATCATCTCGTCAAAGAACGCGCCTGCGTGGACGCCTTCGGCGAGCCGGGCCTGCCGGACGTTCGCGTCGTTGCTGCGCAATCGCTCGTCGTCGGCCAGCGCCGCCGCCAGGCTCTGCCCGGTCTGGAAGAACGAGGGAATGCCGCGCGAGGCGCTGACCGCGTCGCGCGCCATCTGCTGGATGGCCTGCTGCGTGGCCGCGTTGATCGTCGTCGTCGTGACCGCGTACACCAGCACGGCCATGATGACGAGCATGATGGGCACAAAGGTGAACAGCAACCGGCGATTGAGGCTGCGCGCATAAGGCGGCGCGGCGCGCGCGGTCTGCGCCGGGCGCAGCGCGGGAATCGCCGCGTAAAGGACTTGGCCGACGAGGCCCGCAATCAGGCCCTCGGCCAGCGCAGGCCAAAAGGCGGCAAGAAACAGCGGCCACGTAAAGTCGAGCGCGTAGAGCGGGTCTGCGCCGGGTGTGTAAATATAGATGGCCGGCAGCGCCAGGGGCCAGATCAGCAGCCGGCCCAGCACGCCTGCCACCATCGGCTGGCGCAGCGCGGACGAGAACCAGCCGCGATAATCCTGCCGAAGGAAAAAGCTGACGATCAACCCCAGGAACGCAAGCTCAAAGATCGAGGTCGCCTGGCCGCCGATGAACAACGCGCGCATCAGCCCGCCCAGCAAACCGGCTATCATCGCCGGGCCAGCGCCAATCCATCCGCCCACGAGCAGAATCGGCAGGCTGCCCAGCAGCGGAGCCGCCAGGCTACTGGCCTCTTGGGGCCGACCTGGGACCGGCGGGCGAGCGATGGGATAATGCCAGGCGATGGCGTTGTTGAGGAGCAAGACCAGGAGGCAGAGGATGATAAACGTAACCCAACGACTGGCCGTCAACCGAAAACTGCGCCGTGTTCCAACAAGCGCAATGACCAGCGCCAGGCCATAGAATCCCAGGAGCAACAAACTCGCAAGTTGTCGGGCGGGAAGATCCAGGAACGGAGCCCGCCACAGCCCCAGCCAGTCTATTTGCATTGCCGATGCTTTCCGTGTGGTTGCGCGAGATGCGTGCTATTACAGCAAGGTGATTATAGCACGAAGGGAGAGGGCTGCAAAACGATGTATACCAGCACAAATGGGAGAGGTTGACGACAGACGGGCTGCTCGCTGCATCAGCCATGTGGGCCTGGCCGTCTCGCAGAGTAGGCAGGCATCCGCCTGCCCGCCGCCGACGCGCGCTTCGCGCCATGCGTCGGCGTTACGTCTTGTCTTTAGGCAATTGGTATAACTCGATCAGCACGCCGCCGGCGCTCTTGGGATGGACGAAAGCATACAGCTTGCCATCGGCGCTCGCGCGCGGCTCTTTGTCAATCAGCTCCATGCCGTGCGTGCCAAGGTCGGCCAGCGTCTGGCGGATGTCGTCCACCTCGAAGCAGATGTGGTGGATGCCCGGCCCACGCTTGCTCATCCACTTGGCGATGCCGCTGTCTGCCGTCACCGGCTTGACCAGCTCGACCTCGCTCGCCCCGACGGGCAGGAAGGCAATGTCCACCGCCTGCTCCGGCACATTCCGTATCCCGTGAACGTGCAGCCCCAATGCCTTTTCCCAAAAGCCGAGCGATTGGCTCAGGTCCTCGACGGCAATGGCGATGTGGTCAATGCGTTTGATTGCCATGAATTTCTCCTACCACAAAAAAGTGTGCAAAGCAATTCTTGGGTATCCTGTGTGGTTGTGTGACTTGCCCATATTTCGCACTTGCTCTGCGTGGATTGACAAATCCACGCTCTGCCGCCGGATTTGTCAATCCGGCGGGAGCGGGTGCGAAATCCAGGCTTAGATAATCACACACGGCTTGTACTCTCCGAACACGCCTCTCAGTGTACTACAGATTTCGCCCAGCGTCACACGGCTTTCCACGCACTCGACGAACAGCGGCATCAGGCTTTCGTCGCCGCGCGCGGCAGATTCGAGCCGGGCGCGGAGTTCGGCGACCTTGCCATTGTCGCGGCGAGCGCGCAGGTCAGCCAGCTTGCGGCGCTGCTGCTCTTCGATGGCGGGATCCACCTTGAGCCTTTCGAGATGTTGCTCTTCTTGCACCTGGAAGGCGTTGACGCCGACGACGACCTGCTCGCGCTTGTCCACCGCGCGTTGATAAGCGTAGGCGGCGTTGGCGATCTCGGTCTGGATGTAGCCGCACTCGATGGCCGGCAGCGCCCCGCCCAGGTCGTCAATCTTTTGAATGTACTCGGCGGCCCGCTGTTCGATCTCGTCGGTCAGGCGCTCGACGACATAGCTTCCGGCCAGCGGGTCAATCGTGTCGGCCACGCCGGATTCATGGGCGACGATTTGCTGCGTTCTGAGCGCGACCTGGACGGCTCGCTCGGTGGGCAGCGCCAGCGCCTCGTCCATCGAGTTGGTGTGCAACGATTGCGTCCCGCCCATCACCGCCGCCAGGGCTTGCAGCGTCACGCGCACGACATTGTTCTCCGGCTGCTGCGCGGTGAGCGTGCAGCCGGCGGTCTGCGTGTGAAAGCGCAGCATCATCGAGCGTGGGTCTTGCGCGTTAAAGCGTTCCTTCATCATGCGCGCCCAGAGCCTTCGCGCGGCGCGGAATTTGGCGACTTCTTCTATAAAGTTGTTGTGCGCGTTGAAAAAGAACGCGAGCTGCGGCGCAAACTCGTCCACCTTTAGCCCGGCATCGAGCGCGGCCTGAACGTAGGCGATGCCGTCGGCCAGCGTAAAGGCGACCTCTTGCACAGCCGTCGAACCGGCCTCGCGGATGTGATAGCCGCTGATGCTGATCGTGTTCCACGACGGCACGTGTGCGGCGCAGTAGCGAAAGACGTCGGTGATCAGCCGCAGCGCAGGCTTGGGCGGAAAGATGTACGTGCCGCGCGCAATGTATTCCTTGAGCACGTCGTTCTGGATCGTGCCGCGCAGCTGCCTTTCGTCCACGCCCTGCCGCCGGGCGACGGCAATGTACATCGCCAGCAGCACCGCCGCCGGGGCGTTGATCGTCATGGAGGTAGAGACCTTGTCGAGCGGGATGCCGTCGAACAACCGGGCCATGTCCTCGATGGAGCTGATCGCCACGCCGACCTTGCCGACTTCGCCCAACGCCATCGGGTCGTCCGAGTCGTAGCCGATCTGCGTCGGCAGGTCGAACGCGACGGAAAGCCCGGTCTGCCCCTGCTCGAGCAGGAATTTGTAGCGGCGGTTGGATTCTTCAGCGCTGGCGTATCCGGCGTACTGGCGCATCGTCCACAGACGGCCCCGGTACATCGTCGGCTGGACGCCGCGCGTAAAGGGATATTCGCCCGGAAAGCTCAACTGCCGGTCGTAATCCACCGGCGCGTCGTCCGGCACGTAGATGCGGTCGAGCGGGATGCCGGACGAGGTGGTGAATTCCGGCTTGCGCTCCGGTGATTTTTTGAGCGTGCGGGCGAGAGGGCCTGCTTCCCAGGCTTGTTTAGAGTCAGAAGGAGTTGGCATGATTTGCTCCCAGTCCTGAATGTTGGTTGGCCATGCTTTGTGTATGTACTATACTACTCAGGCAGGAAAGATTCCAACAGGATGCACAGGATGTGCAGGATGTTTCTGGCGCCTTTCGCCGAAAGCGTGTGAATCCTGTATATCCTGTTAAACCGGCTGACCAGTTACACTATAATCGCAATTGATGATAATGACAAGAGACGAAATAGCCGGCGGTAGAATCATCGAGGTGGCTGCGCGAATCGGCTTGCCGATTTTTCGCGCCAGCCTGCGGATTCATGCACAACCGGCAGCGCGGCCAGGTTGTTCCGCACCGTCACTGTATGGGGATGCTCCTCGCCCAGGAACTGGCAAGATTCACCAAGTCGCCCCATAGCCTGAAGGACACTCTCTTGAGTATGGTCACTCGGTTCTCACCGGAGAGCACGCCGAGAAGAGTTTACCAGCACTCCACAGGGGTAATTACTCAGGCATCCCCGCGACCTTGTCGAGCGCGCCGGCTTGTCGAGTTTTACAGGATGGACATGATTCTATCCTGTTGATCCTGTCGAGTTCCAGCAGAGCCGGCCGAGGGCTGAACAGAGGCCGAATTTGCGCCGCCGTACAAAGTGGACACGGGAACGCCCGCGCGGACGCGGGCTTTTTATCTGAACTTACACCTGCGCCTCCAGCTCTTGCGCCTCGCCATCCCGCCGATGATAGCCGGTTTGCTCAATCATCTGCCTGGCTTTGGCCCAATGCTCCCGCGCCTGGGCAAGGGCATCGCCGCGCT
>CAYHAR010000019.1:0-3343 GCA_964354595.1 uncultured Anaerolineae bacterium
CTCAACTGGCGGCTGCCGGGATTGCGGACGCATCTCTTGTTCTTCCCGCTCTGGCTGGGCTACATCCTCACGGTGGACGGTCTGGTGTTTCTCCGCAAGGGCACGTCACTGCTCACGCGCAGCCGAGCGCGATTCATCGGCCTGTTCTTGATCTCGGCTCCGGCCTGGTGGCTGTTCGAGTTGCTCAACTGGCGCATTCAGAACTGGCATTACCAGGGCCGCGAACAGTTCACCGATCTAGAGTTCTTTGTCCTCTCTACGTTCAGTTTTTCGACGGTCGTCCCAGCCGTGTTTGGCACAGCAGAATTGATGTCCACCTTCATCCGTCGCGCGCGCGGGCCGGTGATCCGCCCCACGCCGCGCACGCTGGCGGTGTTCTTTATCCTGGGCCTGGCGATGCTGGCGCTACTCCTGGCCTGGCCGCGCTACTTTTTCCCGTTCATGTGGCTCTCGGTGTTCTTTATCCTGGAACCCATCAATGCCGCACTGGGCTTTCCCTCACTAGCGCGTTGGACAAAGGACGGCGACTGGAGTCCAGTCGCCGCGTTGTGGGCCGGCGTTCTCATTTGCGGCTTTTTCTGGGAGATGTGGAACTTTTTTTCTTTTCCCAAATGGATTTACACCGTCCCCTTTGCCAACTTTTGCCACATCTTTGAGATGCCATTGCTGGGTTACGGCGGCTATCTGCCGTTCGCGCTAGAACTCTATGCGCTCTACAACCTCGTCACCGGGCTTTTTCGCGCCACCCGCCTCGACTATGTCCGCTTGATGTAAGCTTGCCATCCTCAGCGCCAGCCGCTCTCGAGTCGCGCGCAAACCGTTCTGCCAGGCCACACGCGTCAGCGTTCCAGCCTTTTGCGGCATGGTCAACCCCACGCGCCGTGTGAGAGGGGCGCACGGATCCGCTTCGATTTGGACCAGCACTTGATGATACAGGTCAATGATGACCTCGGCGGGAAAGAGCGTGCGGCGATTCACCGGCGTCAGGTTGGCGCACGCCAGGCGATAATAGCTTTCGGCGCGATCGCACTCGTAGAGCATGAGATTGGCGAACGCGGCCGACGGCGGCTCTGCGCCCATCAACACATTCTCGCTCACGTGAAAAGCATCCAGGTCTGCGCGCGGCAGGTAAATGCGACCGCGCTCGGCGTCCTCGCGCAAGTCGCGCAAAATGTTGGTCAGTTGGAGCGCAATGCCCAGGTGATCCGCAAAAGCGTGCGCGGAGGGCCGCTCCCAATAGCCCACCACGTCCACGCAGATTCGCCCCACCGACGAGGCCACTCGCTGACAATACACCAACAGATCGGCCATCGAATCGTAGCGGCGCTGCCGCAAGTCCATCTCGCAGCCGTCCACCAGCGCATCGAACGGCTCGCGGGTGAGCGCGAACAACTGCACGACTTCGGCCAGCGCAATGGCAATGGGATGAATGGCCCGACCAATGAAGCATTGATCCAAAACGCCGCGCCACTCGTCCAGCAGCGCCAGCGCCACAGACGTGCCATCCTCGCGCGCCTCGTCCACCACGTCGTCCACGTGCCGCGCAAAGGCATACACGGCCCATAGCGCCTGGCGCTGTCGCTCCGGCAAAAGATGTGAAGCATAATAGAACGTCGTTCCACTGGCCTTGGTGACTCGGTAACAGTAATCAAATGCAATAGCGGTCGCCGTGCGCATAACTCACTCCAAAGGATGATGCCCCATCAAGACGTGCCACACCATACCCGTTTTATCAAAAGCCGTCAAGCTCGATGGACGTTCGAGCAACCAAGCTTTGTCCATTTCCAGTCGCTTTAACGCTTGATACCCGCTCCACCAGATCAATCGCAACTCTAATCCCAGTCGCCCGTGAATGCGCTCGCACAACGGCCAGCCGGTCAGAAAGAATTCGCGCGTCCAAGCCATCTCGTCGTCTATCAGTCTGACAAAATTCTCGCGAGTGGAGGGCGCATCCAGGCTCGTCGGGTCGCAGCCGAATCGCGCCAGGTCCTCTTGCGGAATATAGATGCGGCCGTTGGCCCAATCCTCACTCACCTCTTGCCAAAAGTTGACCAGCGCGTGCCCGGTGCAAATTGCGTCGGATAGCCGATGCTCTTGTTCGTCTCGACGTCCCAGCAGTATTAACACCAATCTTCCGGCCGAGTTTGCCGAACGACGGCAATAATCCAACAACTCGCTCCGCGTGGCATAGCGTGCGACCGAAAGGTCTTGACGCAGCGCCTCGATCAATTCGCGCAAGTACACGTGAGGAATATCGAAAGCAGAGACAGTCTCGCGCAGAGCGATGAACACGGGATGAGCGGCGCGGCTTTTGCCGCCAGCGCAACAATCCTCCAGCGCCGCGCTCCACGCGTCGAGCAGCGCCTCGCGCTGGCCCGCGTAGCGCGGCTCGTCGGCAAAATTATCGGCCAGCCGGGCAAAGGCATACAGGCAAGCCACGTACTTGCGGACACAAGCCGGCATCAACCACGTGGCGACGGGCAAGTTGTGCGTATCGCGCCGGGCCACGTCCTGGCAAAATCGAAACGACCGATCCACCGACCAGGGGCCCGGCGGCGTCACCGATTGCAACGCAGAGGCCAGCTTGCTCATATGGGCGGTATTATAGCACCGCGAATAAGCCGGGTCAACGACTTGAGCGAGTTGGAGTTTTGAGGTAAACTTACAGCGGCGCAGGGACGCCGTCCCAACTTTACGACAAACAGGAGTCACCATGCCGCATTACTCCGCCGCCCTCGATCAGGGCACCACCAGCACCCGCTTTATGATCTTTGACCACAGCGGTCGCGTCGTCTGCTTTGACCAAAAAGAGCACGATCAAATTTACCCCCAGCCCGGCTGGGTCGAGCACGACCCGATTCAAATCTGGGCGCGCGCGCAAGAGGTCATTCGAGGCGCGCTCGTCAAAGGCAACATCGCCCCGAAAGATATTGCCGCCATCGGCGTGACGAATCAGCGCGAGACGACCGTGGTGTGGGATCGCAAAACCGGCAAGCCGGTCTATAACGCCATCGTCTGGCAAGACACGCGCACCGCCAACATTTGCGCCGAGTTGGGGCGCGATGGCGGCCAAGACCGGCTGCGCCCGCAGACCGGCCTGCCGCTCGCGACATATTTCTCCGGCCCCAAGATCAAGTGGATTTTGGATAACGTCAACGGCGCGCGCGCCGCCGCCGAGCGCGGCGATTTGCTCTTTGGCAACATGGACACCTGGGTCATCTGGTGGCTGACCGGCGGGCCGGGCCGCGGCGCTCACGTCACCGATGTTTCGAACGCCAGCCGCACCATGTTGATGAACCTCCGCACGCTGGATTGGGACGCGGACATTCTCAAGTTGATGGGC
>CAYHAR010000019.1:3443-7917 GCA_964354595.1 uncultured Anaerolineae bacterium
TATTGGCGGGCCGACGCGCGCGGCGTGCTGGTCGGCCTGACGCGCTACGTCAACCGAGGCCACATCGCCCGCGCCGCGCTAGAGGCGACCGCGTTCCAGACGCGCGAAGTGCTCGACGCGATGAACGCCGACTCGGGCGTGCCGCTCACCGCGCTCAAGGTGGATGGCGGCATGGTGCACAATGAACTGCTCATGCAGTTCCAGGCTGACATCCTCGGTGTGCCTGTCATCCGTCCAACCGTGGCCGAGACGACTGCGCTTGGCGCAGCTTATGCGGCGGGATTGGCCGTTGGATTCTGGCCGAAGGAACAAGACTTGCGCGCCAACTGGGGCAAAGACAAAGAGTGGTCGCCGCAGATGGACGTGGCGCAGCGCGAGCGGCTTTACTCTAGTTGGAAAAAGGCAGTGACGCGGACACTGGATTGGGTGGAGGCGTAAACCAACCCCTCCCGCAAAACCATCAAGAGAGACCCATGCTCTGTCAACCGACTGTGCACGACGACGAAGAAGCGCAGAGAGTGTGGACCACCGCCGCCATCCACAACCTGCTTGTAGCCGCCTTTAGCGACGAAGAACTCGTCACGCTCTGTTTCGAACACTTTCGTTCCGTCTATGACAGCTTTGCGGGTGGCATGAGCAGAGAGCAAAAGATTCTGCGTCTGATGGAGTATTGCGACCGCCGCAAAGAGCTGGGCAAGCTGCTCAAGGAAATCAAAGAACGCAACCCCAATCAATACTTGGCAGCACTCTATCAAAGATGTGTCGTCACGTACAAGGAACACAAACTGCCCGAAGCATACCGCACACTTCAAGAAGTGGTAGATACTGACCCGGCGCACAAGAACGCCGCCCAACTGCTGGGCGCGGTGAAACAACACCTTGACGCTACCTATCAGAAAGGCGCAGGCGCATATCAGAAACGCAGACTGTCCGAAGCATATCGCGCGCTCCAAGAAGTGGTGAGCATTGATCCGGAGTATAATGATGCGGCCCACCTGCTCGACCGAGTGAAGGAGATCGAGCGACAGCGCAGGAATCGCTACGTGCAAATTCTTGCCGCCATGGCCCTGGCCGCCATTGCTCTTTGGTCATGGCCCAAGGTCAGCGATTTGTGGTCTTCCGCCAAGCTTTCACCAACGGTTACGGTCACTCTAAGCAGCGCTCGGGTCAGTTTTGTCATCACTCGCAGCGATGGCGAGACGCTCTCTGTCCCTATCGAGAGTACTCTGGCCCTTATGCCGGGGGAGGGGATATTGATTGGAGCAAACGTGGTTGTAGATCAAGTGTCGTTTCCACATGATCTCTCATTCCAATACTTTGCGCCGGGGGGAGCGTCCCGGCAAAAATTGTCGGCCCTCACACTTCGTACATCGCGCCCAAGCAGCCAGGGCCAGACGTGATCGCAACGTTGATCACAGATCAAGTCACCCATGATACAATCCTGCGCAGTGTCCGCGTCATTGTCAAAGCAAAGGAGTGAGCCATGTCCAGCGCAAGGTCTTGTACACTTGAGCGCGTCATTGTCGCCTTCGTAGTGCTTGCTATTGTGCTCGCTGGCTGTGCCAATGGCCAGACGCCGTCCCCGGTGGCGCTGATTGTCAACCCAGACATCAAAGACGTGGTAACGGGACAGACAGTGGCTATCACCGTGGATGCCAGTGGGCCGAATCTGCGCTTCAAGTGGTCGGCAATGCGTGGCAAGTTATCCGCTTTCAATACCCCGGCAGTAATCTACACCGCCCCCAACATGGCTGGTGCGGACACCGTAACGGTGGAGGTGACCAGCGCTTTGGGCACGACCGTCAGAAGCATGAGTTTCAACGTCAGCGTGCCGCCCACGCCGACGCCTGCCTTGGCGGCGACTAGTGCCGCGCCTACCTTTACGATTGCTACGCCATTCGATAAAGTCGTGTGTCCTACAGATAAAGCCTGCGCGTTCCCTGTTGCGGGCACTGTCGCCGGGGCGACAAATGATCCTAACTTGAAAGTGATCGTGTTCGTGAACAACGAACCCGGTCGGTCAGACAAATGGTGGCCGCATCAACAGGTCTCTATCATCCGCGATGGGATTTGGCAAGCCCAAGCTCAGATTGGCGACAAGGTCTGTACGCCGATCAACGACGACTTTCAAATCGTTGCCATGCTCATGACGGCTGACCGGGCAGGCAAAATCACTACGGAATGGCAGCCATTGCCGCAGGGTTATATCGCCAAGTCGAATATAGTGAATTTGGTGACGGCCTACGACCCCGTCCCGGTGGACTTGTGCTGTGTCACTACTCTTAATGACAAAGGCGCTACCTTCACACTCTCAGCGCCCGGCACATCCTTGGGAATTGACTATGATTTGGGAACAGGCGGCTATATCTTGATCACAGTTCCGCTAAACCGCAACCTATCGTGCATGAAAGAATTAAAAGGCTCTGTCTCTTTCTCTCTGGAGGGGAGTGGAGCAGCTAATTCCTTCGAGGTTAAATTGGATGATGTGGACGGTACCAACTACTGGATCGTCACTCCTAGGGGGAGTGTGACGGCGAACAAGACGGTCAAGTTGCCGTTCAGCGATTTTGTTGTGCCTTTTGCCAACGGGAACGTGCCCGGCATAAATTGGCAACAGGTGAAAAGCATCCAATTTGCTATATCGAAAAAGCCGGGGGACGAGGGGGGCAAAGGCAAAATAATGATCAAGGACGTGATGTTCACTCCCTGACACTTGACCATCGCCATTTGATGCTTATGCTTCGTCATACGTCTTGCGTCTGGCACTCTCAATCGTTGGCGAATGTAAGCTCACGAAAAAAGGGACATCCATAGATGAACCAAATCGAAACTGAAATCCTCGTCATCGGCGGCGGTGCGACCGGAACCGGCATCGCCTGGGACGCCGCGCTGCGCGGCTTTTCCGTCGTGTTGGTGGAAAAGCGCGACCTGACGCACGGCACGACGGGCCGCTATCACGGCCTGCTCCACAGCGGCGGGCGCTACGTGGTGCAAGACCCGCAGAGCGCCGTCGAGTGCATCGCGGAAAACCGCATTCTGCGAAAAACGCACACTCACTGCATCGAAGACACCGGCGGCTTTTTCGTCGTCACGCCGGAGGACGAAGGCGACTATCCCGACCAGTTCAAAGCCGCCTGCGCCAAGACCGGCGTGCCGTGCAACGAACTTTCAATTGTGCAAGCGCGCAAACGCGAGCCGCTGCTCAACCCGCGCGTCAGCCGCGTGTTCGAGGTGCCGGATGGCGCCGCCGATAGCTTTTTGGCGACTCATGCCACCGCTCAGGCCGCGCAAATCGCTGGCGCGCGGATTCTGAATTACCACGAGGTCGTCAGCCTCATGGTTAAAGGCAGCGACAGCAACCGGCGCGTCGTCGGCGCGCGCGTGCGCGACGTGGCGCGCGGCGAGGATGTGGAAATCCGCGCGGACATGACGATCAACGCCTCCGGCGCGTGGGCGGGTCTCGTCGCCAAGACGGCGGGCATCACCGTCAACGTCATCCCTGGCAAGGGCACGATGCTGGCGATGAATCATCGCGTGTGCAATACCGTCCTCAACCGCTGCAAGGCGCCCAGCGATGGCGACATTATCGTGCCGATTCACACCATCGCCGTCATCGGCACCACCGACGAGCGCGTATCCGACCCGGAAAACCTGACCATCGAGCCGTGGGAAGTGGAACTGTTGCTGGAAGAAGGCGACAAGCTGATCCCCGGCATCAGCCAGGCGCGCGTGCTGCGAGCGTGGGCCGGCGTGCGCCCGCTGTATCAAGAAGGCTACGCCGGAGAGAGCCGCCAAGCCACGCGCGCTTTTGCGCTCCTGGATCACAAGACGCGCGACGGCGTGTCCGGGATGCTGTCCATCATCGGCGGCAAGTGGACGACGTTCCGCTTGATGGCGGAAAAGACGCTGGACAAAGCCTGCGAGCAATTGGGCGCGCGCAAGCCGTGCGCCACGGCCAGCACGCGCGTGCCCGGCGTCGAGCAAGGTCATTACTGGCTGGGCCATCGCCTGCACGAAGTGGAAGAGAACCGCTTGCAAAGCGAGCTGGTCTGCGAGTGCGAACTCGTCACCCGCGCCATGTTGGAGAACGCCGTCCGCAACAATCCCACGCTCACGCTCGACGATTTGCGCCGCGACGTGCGGCTGGGCATGGGGCCGTGCCAGGGCGGGTTTTGCACGTATCGCGCGGCGGGCATTCTGCAGGAGATGTCCAAAGACGAAGGACGAAGGACCGCTTCGCGGGACGGAGACGAGGTATGGAATGTGGCGTACTTGCAATCGCCTGCCCACAATCGCGCCTCCGACTTCCGACCCCCGACCTCCGACCTCGGAAATCCGAATTTGTTGCTGCGCGATTTTCTGCAAGAACGCTGGAAAGGCTTGACGCCGATTCTATGGGGACGGCAATTGAAGCAAGAGCGGCTGGACGAGTTGATTTACCTTTCGCTGATGAACGCCGACCATTTGCCGGATG
>CAYHAR010000019.1:8017-14085 GCA_964354595.1 uncultured Anaerolineae bacterium
CATGACCGAGTTTTGGAATATGAACCGCCAAGACGCAAAGAGCACAAAGGAAAACCAATAGGTCTTGCAAAAAAGAGGCCAGGAATGCTTGATTTGATTGTAATTGGCGCTGGACTGACCGGTCTTGTAGCTGCTAATGCTGCTGCGAAAGCCGGGCTGAAGGTAAAGGTCATCGCCCAAGGCCTGGGCGCGTTGCATTGGAGCGCGGGCACGGTGGATGTGTTGGGTTACTATCCCGACGAGCGCACGCTGGTCGAGCAGCCGCTGCACACTGTCCGAACTATTAAGGCTCGGCCTCGGCACCCCTACGCCCTGCTCGACGAGACGGGGCTAAAGGACGCTCTGCAACATTTCGCGTTGCTGACCAAGGCAATCGGCCTGCCCTACCTGGGCGCCAGCAACGCCGACGCGAATTTATCGTTGCCTTCGCCGGTCGGCGCGGCGCGGCCTACGTTCCTTGCGCCGCTGGCGCAACTGGGCGGCGACCTGGGCAGCGGGATACCGTCTCACGGCGCGCCCATGCTCATCGTCGGCTTGCGCGGGATGCGCGATTTCTTTCCTGAGCTAATCGCCGAGAATCTGAACAAGCAAGGCCATCGCGCGCGAGCCGCATTCCTTCCGCTCGATCTGATCACCGACCGGCGCGATAGCAACACGGTTCAACTGGCAAACGGCCTGGACGACCCGGCGCGGCGAAGCAAGCTGGCTGCTGAATTAAAGAAACTCGTCCAGCCCGGCGAGCGGGTTGGCCTGCCGGCCATCCTGGGCATGACCGAACACGCGGCTGTAATGAAAGAACTGCAAGCCGCAACTGGCGCGGCTGTCTTTGAGATCCCCACATTACCGCCCAGCGTGCCCGGCATCCGATTGAACACAGCTCTGCGCCGCTGCATCCAAGAGCTTGGCGTCCGCGTCGAAGTCAACATGCGCGTCGCCGGCTTTCACGCCGAAAACGGACGCATCGCCTGGGTGGAGACGGAAACGAGCGCGCGCCCGCTCAAGCATCGCGCGGCAAAATTCCTGCTGGCGACGGGCGGCCTCCTGGGCGGCGGCATCAACACGGATCACACGGGCCGCGTGTGGGAAGTCGTTTTTAATTTGCCGCTGGCAATGCCCGCGCAGCGCGGCGAATGGTTCCGCCCGGGCTTTTTGGACCCGGCGGGACATCCCATCTTTTCCGGCGGCGTGCCGGTCAATCGCCAATTCCAGCCAGCCGACGCAAATGGCTCACCGGCGTATGCCAACCTGTGGGCTGCCGGTGGCATCCTTGCTCACGCCGATTCGATTCGAGAGCGCAGCCTCGAAGGCATTGCCATTGCCACAGGTATTGCTGCGGCGCAACACGTCATTCACGCAAGTAATGGGGATGACTCGCGTCCGTAGCCTGGTTGCGGAATGTGTGTTACACTTGCTCTGGAATAGAGACGCAAACCCACGAGCGAGAGAGAGCCATGAGTACTTTAACTGTGTACGAGTTGCTTGAGAACGAAATCAAGACACTGCCCGAATCGCTGGCTGAAGAAGTATTTGACTTTATCTTGTTCACCAAAGCCAGGCGCACAGAAGAAGCGTTTCTCTGGAAACAGGTCAAAGAGACGCGCGCTTACCGCGAGCAGCATCCAGAAGAAGTAATTACGGTCACTGCGGAGGAATGGGAGACGCACACGGCGCACATGGACAAGTCGTGATGGTTTACCATCTGCGTTACGACCGACGTTTCATGCGCCAACTAGAATCACTACCAGGCGATGTGCGGAGTGTGGCCCGGCAACAGATCCAAGCCTTGACGGGCAACCCTCACCCACCCCGCGCCAAAGAACTGGACGACCACCCCGGTTACTTGCACTTATGGCTGCCACGCGACTATCGTCTGGTGTGGCAAGCCTTGGAAGACGAAAGGGTCATAGATTTGCTTTACGTGGGCCCCAAACTGCCAGACCTGTACGACCGGCTGGGGTTAGGACGAAAATGACGTCTCCCTGAGATGCGCGCCGGTCGAATCACGCATCGCGAGGATTTATCATGCACACCGTTTCCTGGCACTCTGTCAGTACCACACTCGACGAATGTATCAAGTGCAACATCTGTACGAGCTATTGCCCTGTCGCCGCGGCGACGGACAAATTCCCCGGCCCCAAGTACGTCGGGCCGCAGGCGCAACGCTTTCGCGAAATCGGCCAACGGCACTCGCCTGACCATTGGGTGGATTATTGCTCCGCCTGCCGCGTGTGCAACGACGTCTGCCCGTCCGGCGTCAAGATCGCCGAGATCAACACGCGGGCCAAAGCGCAGATCGTCCACGATAAAGGTATCCCGCTGCGCAACTGGTTCCTGGGCCGCAACGAGATGCTGGGCAGAATCGGCAGTTATGCGCCGCACCTGGCGAACCTGGGGATGCACAATCCCGTCAGCCGATTCATGGCCGAAAAAGTCATGGGCATCGCGCGCCACGCGCCGATTCCGCGTTGGAGCACGCAAGGCACGTTCGAGGCGTGGTTCAAGCGCACACAAGACAAGCGGCTGAAATCGGACAAGCAGGTGGTTTACTTTCACGGCTGCTCGACCGAATATTACGAGCCGTGGATCGGCCAAGCGGCGGTCGCCGTTTTGGAGCACAACGGCTACGAGGTCATCGTCCCGCCGCAAAATTGCTGCGGCCTGCCGATGCTCAACAACGGCGAGTTTCCCGCCGCCGCCAAACTCTATCGCAGCAACCTTGCCAAGCTTTTGCCGTATGCCGACAAAGGCTATCCGATTGTCGGGACGAGCATCAGTTGCGTGTTGACCTTGCGCGAAGAAGCATCCGAGATGATGGATATTGAAAATGACGACACGCGCCAGTTCAAGCTGGCGCTGTGGGACATGATGGAATTTCTGCGCGAGCTGCACGACAACGGCGGACTCGACATGGATTTCCGCGCGCAAGGCGTGCCGATGGTGCTGCCGTATCACGTCTCGTGCCAGACGCGCGCGCATCGCATGGGCCGCCCGGCGCTCGACGTGATGTCGCTCATCCCCGGGCTGGACATCCGCGAAGGCTACGCGCGCTGCTGCGGGTTGGCAGGAACGTATGGCTACAAAGCGGAAAAGTACGACATCGCCATGCAGGTCGGCCAGGAAGCCTTTGACTTTATCAACGCCCAAGGCCCCGAGGCGCGCATGGTCGTCTCCGATTCCGAAATCTGCCGCTGGCAATTGCAACACGGCACAGGCAAGCCCAGCCGTCACGCGATTGAGGTGCTGGCCGCCGCGTATGGATTGTACGATCTGGATGCAAGGCGGTTGAATGACCGCTTCGCGTGACGAAGGACGAATGACAAAGAACGACATCCGTCCTTCGTCCTTCGTCGTTCGTCTCAAGATACTGCCTGGCATACTCTTTCTCCTTGCCGCGTTGGCGTGCAGCTATACATCGCCGGGCAATCAACCCCTGCCAACTCTTGTTGCATCGCCGTCAGGAACCTTGCCCACGCGCGTTATTGCGGTCAACACATCCACACCCACACTGACCCCGACGCCGACCGCTACCGCGACGCCGACGCCGCTTCCCGCTGTCCGCCTGGAGCGGGCGAATCGCGCCATGTTCAACGGCGATTATGACACGGCCCTGCAAGAATATAACGCCATCCTGAATGGCTCCGCCTCCACTGATGAAACGCGCGCGGCGCAGTTGGGCGCAGCCAAAGCCAAGCTCCGCGCCGGCGATGATTCGGCGGCTGATGCGCTGCAAGCGTTCACCGCCAGTTTTCCCGGCGACCCGCGCGAGGCTGAGGCGTGGTTCCTTCTGGGGCAAACGCGGACGAGCGCGGGCGATTACACGGGCGCGGTCGAAGCGTACCGCCAATACCAAAAACTGCGCGGCGACCTCATCGCGCCCTATGTGAATCAGCGCATCGGCGACGCGCTGCGCGCGGACGTCAAGCCCCAGGCCGCCGCCGAAGCCTATCGCGCGGCGCTGGCTGCGCCATCGAACATCACACTGGATTTGCGTGAAAAGCTGGCCGGCGCGCTCCTTGACGCGAACGACGCGCCGGGCGCAATGGCGCAGTACGATGCGATTTTGGCCGTCTCCAAATTCCTCAGCTATCGCTCGCGCATCCAGACGCTGGCGATTCAGGCGCTCGACAACGCCGGTCAAGCCAAGCAGGCGCATCAACGTCGGCTGAGCATCGTGAACGAATACGCTGCCGTAGCGGCTGACCAACTTGCGTGTCCTTACTATTCCAACTACGCTTACGACGCGCTCGTGACGCTCGTCGGCGAAAACGTGCCGGTGGACGAGTTCAAGCGCGGGCTGGTAGATTATTGCGCGCGTCAATACGATCCGGCGCTGGCCGCGTTCACGCGCTCGATTCAAGCGGGCAATCGCGTGGCCGAATCGCGCTATTGGGCCGGGCTGGCTTTTCGCGCGCAAGGCGACACGCCCAACGCGCTGCGGCAATTCAATCTCATCGTCCAGAATTTTTCCACTTCGCCCGTAGTGGGATCGGCCTGGATGGAAAAGGCGAGAACCTACGTCACGACTGGCGATTTGACCAGCGCCGCCAGCGCGTACCGTGAGTTTGCGGCCCAATATCCAACTCACGCAGAAGCGCCCGAGGCGCTTTGGCGCGCCGGGCTGGCTGCTTACAATTTCGGCGACAACAAAACCGCATTGGAAGCCTGGCAGACATTGACCGCATGGCAAAAACGCTATAACGCCTACCCTGTCCCAGAGGGAAGCGTGGCCGCGTTAATATGGCAGGGCAAGCTGGCGCTGGCGCAAGGTCAAACCGTGACCGCCACGACGTTTTTCTCACAGGCAGCCTCGGTCGCGCCGCAGAGCTATTACAGCCTCCGGGCCGCCGAATGGTTGCGCGGTGAAGCGGCGCCATTGCGCCCTATCTCGTCTACGCTCACGTTCGATGAACCCGCGCAGCGCGCCGCCGCCGAAGCGTGGCTGGCCGCGCGGCTCAACATCACCGACTCGACTCAACTGCGCGTTCCACGCCCTGGCCTTGCGGCTGACCCGGCGCTTCAGCGTGGGCTTGAACTGTACAAACTTGGGCTGCAGGCCGAAGCGGACAACGAATTTGACGCCGTCTTGGACACGCGTCAAGAGCCGATTGAGCGCTATCAATTGGCAATCTTGTTCCGCGACCTGGGCGCGTACCGCCAATCTATCGCCGCCGCCAATACTCTAGTGGGACTGGGCGGTTCGTCCATCGCCGACATACCGCCGTTCCTGGCGCGCCTCGTCTATCCCGCGTACTATGCCGACCTCGTCGTGCCGGAGGCGCAAGCGCGCGGATTGGACCCGCTGCTCATCTTTGCGCTCGTCCGCCAGGAGAGCCTGTTCGAGAGTTTGTCGTATTCGACCGCCGCCGCGCACGGGCTGATGCAAATCATCCCGTCCACCGGGCAGGAAATCGCCACAGCACTCAAATGGCCGGACTATTCACAAAGCGATCTCTACAAGCCTTACATCAGCGTCAAATTCGGCGTGTACTATCTCGCCCGACAGCGCGATGGACTCGACGGCGATTTGTACGCGGGGCTGGCCGCCTACAACGGTGGGCCAGGCAACTCGGCCCGCTGGAAGGCCGCGTCCGGCGACGACCCTGACTTGTTCTACGAAACCATCACGTTCAGCGAGACGCGGCTCTACATCCGGCGGATCAGCGAATACTATTTCGTTTACAAAAAGCTCTACGCCGCCCAGTGAGGTCGTGCTGGTGATCACACATGACTCGTAGAGGTCTTGTGCCGGCCCAACGCATAGGCAACCACAAGGGTTGCCCCTACGTTGTGAGCAATCACCAGAGGTTGTGCTGGTGATTACCCACAAGCCGGTTTGTCAAGTTGGACACACGCGCGCCATAAGCATCCGAGGCACTTGTAGGAGCAGAACCCGAGCACAGAGCAACTTACTCGAGTTATGGGTAATCACCAGGTTGTGGACTTGTGTGGGCGGCTCACTCGTAGTACACTTGGGCGGGCCTGCCAGCAGGCCCAGATGTGTCAAAAGTCCGATGAGGAAAAATCATGCCATCTAGCAAATTGAGTTTGTATTGCGCCAAAGTGCTCGA
>CAYHAR010000019.1:14185-21648 GCA_964354595.1 uncultured Anaerolineae bacterium
GAGGAAAAATCATGCCATCTAGCAAATTGAGTTTGTATTGCGCCAAAGTGCTCGAAGCGGGTTGGCTGGCGGCGGTCATCGCCGCGCCGCTGTTCTTTAACGTCTATTCCAGCCGCGTGTTCGAGCCGGACAAGCTGACGTTGGTCCGCTCGATTGCGACGGTCATGGCCGCCGCATGGCTGATTAAATGGATCGAGCAGCGCAACGCGCCCCACTCCCCCACCGCCCCCTCGCTGCGGAGCGCGCTGGTGCTGCCCACCTTGATCCTCGCCGTAGTTTACCTGCTCACCACGCTCACTTCGATCACACCGTATGTGTCGTTCTTTGGGTCGTACCAACGTCTGCAAGGGACCTATACGACGCTTTCCTACATCATCGTCTTTTTCATGATCCTGCAAGGGCTACGGACGCGCCAACAGCTCGACCGGCTCATCCTGACGATCATCTTGACCAGCCTGCCCATTGCGCTGTATGGCTTGATCCAGAGATACAAGCTCGATCCGCTGCCGTGGGGCGGCGACGTGACCACTCGCGTGGCGTCCAATATGGGCAACCCCATCTTTGTGGCGGCCTACTTGATCATGCCCTTCTTTCTCACGCTCGGCAAGATTGTAGAAAGCTTTCGGTCCATCCTGACCGAGGAGGAAGCCTACTTGGCCGACGTCCTGCGCGCGGCCGGCTATGTCTTTATCGCCGCCGTGCAGGCGATTGCCATCGTCTTTGCCGGCAGCCGCGGGCCGTGGCTGGGGTGGTTCGCTGGCCTGTTCTTGTTCGCCCTGCTCCTGGCGCTGTTGCTGCGCCAACGCATCCTGATGCTGGGTTTTATCGCCATGGGGCTGGCTGGGATTGCCTTCCTGGGCATTCTCAACTTGCCGGATTCGCCCCTGGCCAAGCTGCGCGAGATGCCCTACTTTGGCGCGCTGGGGCGCATCTTTGAAAGCGAAGGCGGCACCGGCAAAGTCCGCACCTTGATCTGGGAGGGCAACACCCAACTGGTGCCGCCCCATGCGCCTATCGAGTTTCCCGGTGAAAAGCCGGATCCGCTCAACGCCATCCGGCCGCTCATCGGCTATGGGCCTGAATCCATGTACGTGGCTTACAACCGGTTCTACCCGCCTGAGCTGGCGCACTATGAATCGCGCAACGCCTCGCCCGACCGCAGTCACAACGAGACGTGGGATTCGTTGGTCATCACCGGGGTGATCGGCCTGTTAGCTTACCAGTTCCTCTTTATCAGTTTCTTTGTGTATGGCTTACGATGGGTGGGGCTGATGCCGACCCATCGCGAGCGCAACATCTTTATCGGGCTATGGGTGGGCCTGGGCCTGGTGGGCGGAGTGGTGACCATCGCCCTGGGCCAGGCTAAATACTTTGGCGTGGGCGTTCCCAGCGGCATCTTGGCGGGTATCATCATCTACCTGGTCATTTTCGCCATCACGTTGTACAGCCGCGAGCAAGAAATCGCTTTGCGCCGCACGGATCAAATTCTGCTTGCCGGTTTGTTGGCCGGCGTATTGGCGCACTATATCGAAATCCACTTTGGCATCGCCATCGCCTCCACACGCACAATGTTCTGGTCCTTTGCCGGACTGCTGGCCGTGATCGGCTCCGGATGGGTCAGCGACGAGTCCGAGCCTGCGCCCGCGCCCGCCACGCCGCCGCCTCATCCTGCCGCGCCCGTGAACGTTCCGCGTCACAAGAAAAAGCGCCGCCCGGCGACGAGCCTCCCAGAGCACTCCGCCCCCCCCACCCGATCTATTCCGTCGTGGGCTGGCGGCGTGATGGGTTATGCGTTGATCACGGCGATCATCTTTTCGACTCTGTTCTACGAGTTTGTCACCAACGCCGAGCGGCTGGCGGACCCGCTGCGCATCATCTGGCGTGCGCTGACGTTCGTCAGCCTGCAAAACAAAGACTCTTTTGCCATCCTGGGCCTGTTCTTGCTGGTCTGGGTCCTGGCGATGGTCATGGCTCTCGCCGAGATGGCCCGCTCTGGGACATTCAAGGCCCCGCATGACTGGTCAACGGCCTGGTGGCTGTTCGCCTCGCTTTCGATGGGCGCGGCGCTGCTCTTTGCGCTGGGATTGGCTCTGCAATTGAGCGCGTTGACGCGCACCCAGGTATCACGGATCGAAGACCTGGTCGGCGTCTCGGATCGGGTGGCGGGCATCTTTGACTACTATTACGTCGGCGTATTCCTGCTGATTCTGCTGGCTGGCCTGGCCCTGATGGCGGAGTGCAAAAACCCGCCAGCGGCCTGGTCGTCTAGAGGCTTGGGAGCGTTGGCGCTCATCCTGGTCATTCCTGCGACCCTGGCCTGGATCAACTATTCCAACATGAACCCGATTCGCGCCGACATTGTCTACAAGCAAGCCGACCCGTGGGATCGGCAAGGTCAATGGGATGCGTCTATCGCTCACGATAAGCACGCGATTGAGCTGGTGCCTCAAGAAGATTTCTACTACTTGTGGCTGGGCCGCGCTTTTCTGGAAAAGGGCGGGGCCGCCAGCCCCTCGCCTGTGTCGTTGTTCAACGAAAAGACACAGTTGGAGGGCATTCTGAACTTGAACGTGGTCCAGACCGCCAATCTAGGCCGCACCGATTTGCTCTATGCCGCCCGCGCCGTGCTGATGCGCGCCCGCGAGATCAACCCGCTCAACACCGATCACAGCGCCAACCTGGCTCGCCTCCATCGCCGGTGGACCGACCTGACCACCGATCCGGCGCAAAAGACCAAGCTGGCCGAGCAGGCCAGTGAGTACTATGCCGAGGCGACCAGCCTCAGTCCGCACAACGCCATCCTGTGGAACGAGTGGGCGACCGTTGACCTGTACCTCAAGGGCGACTCGGACGCGGCGCTCAAGAAACTCGACGAGTCTATCAAGCTAGACACCGCGTTCGATCAGACGTACATGATCCTGGGCGACCTCTACCTGAACAAAAAGGACCTGGACAAAGCGGCGGAGGCGTATCAAAAGGCGCTCGCTATCCGGCCCGACCTGATGCAGGCGCAAGGCGTGCTGGCCTACATCTATGCGCAACAGGGCAAGCTTCCCGAGGCGATCCAGGCGAACTTGGACCTGATCAAGATGTCGCCCAACGATCCCAACATCTGGAACACGCACAAGAATCTATCTCTGCTGTTCGCGCAGGTCGGCGACCTTCAGTCGGCGATCAATCAAGCGCAAATCGCCGCGACCCAAGCGCCCAGCGACACCAAGCCGCAACTGAACGCGTACATCGCCCAGTTGCGCGCGCAGATGGCGCAACCTGCACCGCCGGTGACGACGACAGCGCCCGTGACCAAATAGAAGCCGGAGGTCGGAGGTCAGATATCGGAGGTTGGACAGCAGCCTTCTGACCTCCGACCTCCAACCTTCAAGACGCCATGTTGACTTCAATTCTACTGATCTTTGCCGGGGCTTTGGTGTTTGCCATTGGCGCGACGCCGGTCGCTCGCTGGCTGGCTCCGCGTGTGGGCGTGATTGACTATCCCAGCGTGCGCAAAATCCACACTCGCCCCATGCCGCGCCTGGGCGGAGCGGCCATCTTTTTGGCCTTTATGCTGGCGCTCGTGCTGTTCGAGAACCGCTTCAACTTTCAGCAGCTCGCCAGTATTCTGATTGGCGCGTCGTTCGTCTCGTTCCTGGGCATCTGGGACGACCGGTGGGGGCTGCGCCCCATCCTCAAGCTCATCGGCCAAATCCTGGGCGCGCTCATCCTAATCTACACCGGCGTCAGCACGGCCTTGTTCCCCTGGCCCGCATTAGATGCAGCCTTGACGGTGTTTTGGGTCGTCGGCATCACCAACGCCTTTAACTTGATAGACAATATGGATGGGCTATCCGGCGGCGTGGGCGCGGTGGCCGCCGCCTTTTTCACGCTGCTGGCGGCTATGAGCCGCCCGCCGCAAGTGCTCGTCGCGGCGCTCTCGGCTGCACTGATCGGCGTGTGCATCGGCTTTCTGGTCTATAACTTTAACCCGGCGACCATCATCATGGGCGACGCGGGCGCCATGTTCATCGGCTACATGCTGGCCGCCATCGGCATCAAGCTGCGCTTTCCGGGCAATGTCACCTTCGTCACGTGGATGATCCCGGTGCTGGTGTTAGGCGTACCGATTTTTGACACGACGCTGGTGTTCATCTCGCGCCTGCGGCGCGGTCGCAACCCTCTGACGACGCCCGGCAAAGACCACACCAGCCATCGCCTGGTCGCCATGGGCTTTACGCAGCGCGAGGCCGTGATGATGCTGTACCTGATCGGCGGGGCCTTGGGCGTGTTAGCCATGTTTATCACTCAAGCGAACGTGCTCGAAAGCTATATCGTTGGCGCAGTTGTGTTTGTCGCCGGAATCGTCGGGCTGATACATCTGGAACGACGCTGGGAGCGCCAGTCCGCCCCAGCAAAAGAGGCTCCGCATGACTCGGCATCCTCCTGACCAAACTGTCGCCGTCATCGGCCTGGGATACGTCGGCCTGCCCTTATCCGTGGCGTTCGGCCATGCCAACATTCCCGTCGTCGGCATTGATCTGGACGAGCGCAAGGTCGCTTTGATCAATCAGGGCCAGAGCTACATCCCCGATGTGCCGAGCGAGCAAGTCGCGGCGCTCATCGAGCGAAAACTCTTGCGCGCAGCGACCGACTATGATGCCGTGCGCGACGTGGACAATATCTTTATTTGCGTCCCCACGCCCTTTGACGCGAACAAAGCGCCCGACTTGACCGCCGTGCGAAACGCCGCCGAAAGCATCGCGCCGCGATTGCAGCCCGGGCAGATGGTCGTCCTGCAAAGCACCACCTACCCCGGCACGACGGAAGAAGTCGTGCAGCCCATTCTCGAAACATCTGGACTGAAAGCCGGCACAGATTATGACCTGGCCTTTAGCCCGGAGCGGATTGACCCCGGCAACCAACAATTCAACGCCATCAATACGCCCAGGGTCGTGGGCGGTGTGAACGAGCACAGCACGCAGCGCGCCGCCGACCTCTTGCGGCGCATCGGCGCGCCGGTCGAGATCGTCTCGTCGCCGCGCGCCGCCGAAATGACCAAGCTGCTGGAAAACATTTTCCGCAGCGTCAACATTGCGCTGGTCAATGAGATGGCGCTGCTGTGCGAGCGAATGGGGATTGACATCTGGGAGGTCATTCACGCCGCCAGCACCAAGCCGTTCGGCTTTATGCCGTTCGCGCCGGGCGCAGGCGTGGGCGGGCATTGCATCCCGGTGGATCCGCTCTATCTTTCGTGGAAGGCGCGCGAGTTTGACTTTCATACCAACTTTATTGACCTGGCCGCGCAGGTCAACCAGAGTATGCCGTTCCACGTCGTGGACCTGGCTGCGCAGGGTTTGGCGTGGCACGCTTCGCGCAAGTCGCTGCATGGCGCAAAGGCGCTGGTGCTGGGCGTGGCGTTCAAGCGCGACATTGACGACGCGCGCGAATCGCCTGCCGCGCGTATCATCGAGCTGCTATTGCAGCGCGGCGCTTTTGTGGAATACCACGACCCCTACATTCCGCGCTTTCGCATCGGCGGCAACGTCTTTTGTCGCGAGCCGCTGTGGCTCGAATCCACGCCGCTTTCGGACGAGATGCTGACGCGCTTTGATTGCGTCGTCATCGTCACCGGACATCGCGCGCTCGATTATGTGCGCGTGGTCGCTCATTCTGGCCTCGTGGTTGACTCGTGCAATGCCACGGCTGGAATCGTGGATCGCGAAAAGATCATCCGTCTTGGCGCGCCCACCCACGCCAGGGCGTAATATTCACAAGGAGAAGCTAAATGTCTTGGCCCATTCGTATCCTTACAACGCTGGTCATCCTGGCTGCCATCGCCGCGTGCGGCCAGCAGGTCACGCAGCAGCAACCCAAGGCCGAGGGTGGCCCGCTGGCAAGCGTCCCATCGGCCAATCGCGCCAACTATTTCAAGGCGCTGCCCCCGATGACGATTGACGCCAAAAAGGCCTACGTCGCCGCCATCACGACGAGCAAAGGCAACATTACCGTCTCGCTGGACGCGAGCGCCGCGCCGCAGACAGTGAACAATTTTGTCTTTCTCGCCAACCAGGGCTTTTACGACGGCTTGACGTTTCATCGCGTCGAGCCGGGTTTTGTCATCCAGGGCGGCGACCCGCTAGGCAAGGGGAATGGCGGGCCGGGCTATACGATTCCAGCCGAGATCAAGCTGCCGCACGTCGAAGGCGCAATTGCCATGGCTCGTCTGCCCGACCAAGTGAATCCCAAGCGCGAGTCGTCGGGCAGCCAGTTCTACATCACGCTGGCGGCCACGCCGTTTCTCGACGGGGCATACACCGCGTTCGGCAAGGTCACGTCGGGAATGGACGTGGTGAAAAAGATTGCAGTAGGTGATGTGATTCAAAAGGTAGTGATCAGTAATCAGTGATCGGCGAACAGTAAGCACAGCGTCCCTACGCCGTCCGAGGAGAAATCAAAATGGCAAAATCATATCCGAAACCACCCGACATGGTGATTGACCAGAAGAAGAAATACACTGCCACCTTCAAGCTGGCGAAAGGCGATGTTGTCGTCGAGTTGTTCGCGGACAAAGCGCCGCGGACGGTCAACAACTTTGTCTTTCTGGCGCGCGACGGATTCTACGACGGCGTGACGTTCCACCGCGTCATCGCGGATTTCATGGCGCAGGGCGGCGACCCGACTGGCACGGGGCGTGGCGGCCCCGGTTACGTGTTCGCCGATGAGTTCCATCCGGCCCTGAAGCACAGCAAGACCGGCATCCTTTCGATGGCAAACGCCGGCCCCAACACCAACGGCTCGCAATTCTTTATCACGTTCGGCCCCACACCGCACCTGGACGGGCGGCATAGCGTGTTTGGCCAGGTCGTCAAGGGGATGGACGTGCTGAAATCCATCAGCGAGCGCGACCCGGCCTCTGCGCGCACGCCGGGCGACGTGATCAAGACCATCGAGATCGCCGAAACGTGATCCACAGAAAACCCGTTTTGTCGAGCAAAACGGGTTTCTGATATAGCCATGAGCGACGAAACCAAGCCCGCCTCGCCTTCGACGCGAAACTTGCGCCTCGTGCAGGTGATGACCGTCGTCATCATTGTCGCCGCAGTGGCCGGCACGGTCTGGCTGCGCGAGAACGAAGAGCTCGTGCGGCGCATCGCGCAATCGCCGTTCGCGCTTCCGGCGCTGTTCGTCGTCAGCGTCATCAGCAGCGCGACATTGTTCCTGCCCGTGCCGGGCCTGGCGATCACGACGCTGGTGGGCAGCCTGCTCAATCCGCTGGCCGTGGGCATCGTCGCCGGAGTGGGACAGACTTTGGGCGAGATGACGGGCTACATGGCCGGCTACAGCGGACAAGGGCTGGTCAACCGCACGCGGGGTTACGAGCGCATAAAAGGCTGGATGCGCGGCAAACAGTTCATGGCCGAGCTGGTCATCTTTGTCCTCGCGCTGATCCCGAATCCATTCTTTGATGC
>CAYHAR010000019.1:21748-31205 GCA_964354595.1 uncultured Anaerolineae bacterium
TGGCCGAGCTGGTCATCTTTGTCCTCGCGCTGATCCCGAATCCATTCTTTGATGCAGCCGGCATGGCCGCGGGCGCGCTGCACTTCTCCGTTTGGAAATATCTCGTCGCCGCCGGACTGGGCAAGGTCGTCAAGAATATTCTCTTTGCCTATGGCGGCGCGTTGGGCCTCGACTGGCTCTCCAGGTTGTTCGGCTAGACCCAAAGGGTCGCTTGGCGCAAACCCTTCGGGTCTCACATCCTGAAGAGAGCAAAAACATGCAAAAGGAACAAGCCATCCACAATGCGCTGGCGCTGGTCAACAGCGCGACTATCGCCATGCTGGGCACGAACGGCGACGACGGTTACTCCAATATCAAAGCCATGATCAAAATGGAAAACGAAGGACTGCAACGAATCTGGTTCAGCACCAATACTTCATCCAGGCGGGTCGCTCAGGTCCTTCGGGATCCGCGGACGTGCGTCTATTTTGTTGATTTTGACCAATGGATGGGGTTGATGCTGGTTGGAACGGTCGAGGTGCTTCAAGATGCAGAGTCCAGACAGCGTCTCTGGCGTCCCGGGTACGAAAAGTATTACCCGCTGGGAGTCACCGACCCAGATTATTCCGTGCTGCGGTTCACGTCTCAATGGGGCGACTATTATCACGCCTTGTCCAACGTTTCTTTTGAGCTGTCGTGAATCGCGTCCCGGCGGTTGACAGCCCGCGCAGGCCGTGCTACAATCGCGACCAATACAGCAAACGGCGCAGATCAAGAGGAGTAGGCCGCAGCCTGCTGATAGCGAAGAGAGGCCACCGGGTGCAAGCCTCTCGCAGCAAGTGGGGCTAAAGGTCGCTTGGGAGCCGGAACCGGGTCCGCCCGTTAGCGCGTGCCCCTGATGCTGGTCGGGGTGAGAGTGCGCCTGCGCCGCAAGGCCTGGCGAACCAAGGTGGTACCACGGAAGGTGTCCCCCTTTCGCCCTTGATGCGGAAGGGGGTTTTTGTTTTTGTCCACGAAGGAACACGGACATGAAGAAAAAAATTGCCGCCCAAAACATACAAAAGATAGTGCGCCGCCTCGTCAATCGTTTTGACCCGGATCAGATCATCCTGTTCGGCTCTCACGCGCGCGGGACCGCCGGGCCAGATAGCGACATTGACCTCTTGGTCATCATGCCAGTCACTGGCTCCAGGCGCGAAAAACAGATCGAGATGCGCGTGGCGCTGCACGACATCCGCGTGCCCAAAGATATTATCCTGGCAACCCCGGATCAAGTCGCCAGGCAAAAAGACGTTGTGGGGACCCTCATCCGCCCGGCGCTCCGAGAAGGACAGGTGCTGTATGAGCGGCCTCAAATCGCGGCGTTTGCCTTGGTGCAGCAACAACCGGCGATTTCATCGCCGGTCTACGAGGCAGCGCCCCGTGAACGGGGCTAACCGGATTCATCCGGTGCGGCTTCGTAGCGCGGGCAATTCATGCCCGCGCGGTCACAATCATCGAGCGAGCGCCAATGTCGAAAGGTCAATCAAATGCCCTACTGGCAACTCTTTTACCACATCGTCTGGTCAACCAAAGACAGATTGCCCTTGCTCACGCCAGAGGTTGAAGCCGTTATCTATGGATTTCTGCGGAGCAAGGCGATTGGGCTTGGCGCGACCTTGTTTGCGTTGAACGGAACGGTTGATCATGTTCATATGGTAACTGCCATCGCGCCAGCCATCGCGGTTGCCAAATTCATCGGACAAGTCAAAGCGGTTGCATCCACCAAGTTCAACAAATCCGGCCAGAGCGCCAACCCTTTCTTTTGGCAAGAAGAATACGGCGTCTTTTCTTTCGACGGCAAGCGATTGCCGAATTACATCGCCTACGTCGAACGCCAAAAAGAACATCATGCGCAAGGCACGACCATTTCAATCTTGGAACGCACAGACGACACCGGCGTGAGATTCGCGCATGAAACAAGCGTCCCTTACTTGATTGAACAAGATGATTGGCGACGCGAGTTGGAAGCCCTGGATGCGCCGTCCCAGCCAGATTCATCTGGCGCAGCTCTGTAGCGCGGGCACTTTATGCCCGCGCGGTCACGATTGATGAGCAACCACCGACGTGGGAAGCGTTCGTTGACGTGCGGGATCGCGCGGCGATAAATTCGCCGCGCTACAGAGCAGCGCCCCATGAAATGGGGCTAGCCGGATGCTTCGCAATCCGGCGCAGCTCCATAGACATTTCATGTCCGGTCGGAGACGAGGGCGATCAAGATAGAGGGAATGATAACCATTGCGCTTGCAGTAAGGAGAAAGAATACAATGACTGACAAAGTTCACAGACTCATCGAACTCTGGCAGAATTGCCCGCTTGACAATGCACCTTTTATCTTACCAGAAGACAAAACTGAAATCCAAAAACGGACTGTCCTGTATCGTTCTTTCGAAGACTACGCTACTAGTTCAACCTTCGGCCATAAGGATGATACCAGTTTGCACGTTGGCCTGCTTCCAGTACCATATGTGGGCAACCTGCAAAAAGCGGCTGTGTTTATTCTCATGTTGAACCCAGCGCTTTCTCACGGCGATTATCTAGAATGTGAAGATGAAACACTCAAGAAAGAGCACATTAGAAACCTGCGCCAAGACGATGCCAACGTCGAGTTTCCATTCTGGTTTCTCGATCCTCGCTTTGCGTGGCATCCAGGTTTTGGTTATTGGGAGAAAAAACTCGGTGAACTTGCACATGCATTAGAGAAGAAACAAAAGATAACCTATCAAAAGGCATTACAATGTCTGTCGCAATGCCTGGCATGTCTGGAGCTGATGCCATACCATTCCGAGAAGTTCGGCGCAGGGCCATTTCTGAAACGATTAATCTCTACCCAAGTCATGCTGGAATATGTACAAGAGGTATTGATTCCTAAAGCAAAAAACGACCAAGCGATCATTGTCGTAACTCGCGGCACAAGAATCTGGAACTTGCCCCGCCATGAAAATATCATTGTCTACGACCCGAAACGCGAAGCGCAAGCAGCTAGTTTATCCTTGAAGAGCCGTGGTGGCAAAGCTATCGCCAACCAGTTAGGCCTGTAATCTCAAAAAGCACTTGTGCGGCAGTCTACCGTCGAACACAGGAGACGACCTATGACCACTAAAGAAATGCCCAAAACCTACGATTTCAAATCCACCGAAGAACGCCTGTACGCCTGGTGGGAAAAGCGCGGCTATTTCAAGCCGAAAGGCGGCAAGCACGCCAAGCGGTTCGTCATCTCGATGCCGCCGCCCAACATCACCGGCGAGCTGCACGTGGGCCACGCCATCACCGCATCGCTGGAAGATTTAATGATCCGCTACCACCGGATGCGCGGCTACAAGACCTTGTGGGTGCCCGGCTCGGACCACGCCGGCATCGCCACGCAGCTCCAGGTGGAAAGGATGCTGCGGGCGGAAGGCACGAGCCGCGAAGAGATTGGCCGTAAAGAATTCTTGCGCCGCACGTGGGAGTGGAAAGAAAAATACGGCTCTTATATCACCAAGCAACACCGCCGCATGGGCGCCAGCTGCGATTGGGAGCGCGAGCGATTCACGATGGACGAGGGGCTTTCCCGCGCCGTGCGTGAAGCGTTCGTGCGCCTGTACGAAAAAGGCTTGATCTATCGCGGCACGTACCTGGTCAACTGGTCGCCCGGACTAAAGACCGCCGTGTCTGATCTTGAGGTGGAATATAACGAAGAAGAGGTCCTGCTGTACTATTTCAAATACCCCATCGCGGGCAAGCCGGGGGAATACATCCCGGTGGCGACCGTGCGTCCCGAGACGATCCTGGGCGATACCGCCGTGGCCGTGCATCCCGACGACGAACGCTATCGCCGCCTCGTCGGCCAGACGTGCCTGGTGCCGATGCTCGACCGGCCCATCCCGGTGATTGCCGACACGTACGTGTCCGTCGAGTTCGGCACGGGCGCGCTCAAGATCACGCCGGGCCACGACCCGAACGATTACGACATCGCTCAACGTCACAACCTGCCCATCATCAACGCGCTCAACTCGGACGGGACGATGAGCGAGGCCGCCGGGCCTTATGCCGGGATGGATCGCTTTGCGTGCCGCGAGAAACTGTGGGCCGACATGGAACGAGCCGGGCTGGTGATCAAGACTGAAAAGTACACGACGCAAATCCCGCGTGCGCAGCGCGGCGGCGAGATCATCGAGCCGATGATTTCGACGCAGTGGTACGTCAAGATCAAGCCGCTGGCCGAGCGAGCCATGGCCGCCGTGCAAGATGGGCGCATCAAGATCATCCCGGAACGATTCACCAAAGTCTATTACAACTGGCTCGACCCGGAGCACATCCGCGACTGGTGCATCAGCCGCCAGCTCTGGTGGGGACATCGCATCCCGGTCTGGACGTGCAAGGACTGCGGGCACGAGTGGGCCGCGCGCCATGACCCGTCCTCGTGCGACAAGTGCGGGCGGCACAAAATCGAACAGGACCCGGACGTGCTGGATACCTGGTTCAGCTCCGGGCTGTGGCCGTTTTCCACGCTCGGCTGGCCGGACGAGACGCCCGACCTCAAGCAGCTTTACCCGACGACGGTGATGGAGACCGCCTACGACATCCTGTTCTTTTGGGTGGCGCGCATGATCATGTTCGGGCTGGAATGTACCGGCAAGGCGCCGTTCGAGACGGTCTATCTGCACGGCCTGATCCGCGACGAGCGCGGGCGCAAGATGTCCAAGTCGTTGGGCAACGTGATTGACCCGCTGGAAATCATGGACCAGTACGGCACCGACGCGATGCGCTTTACGCTGCTCACCGGCTCGACGCCGGGCAACGACATGAACCTGGACGTCAAGCGCATCGAATCCAACCGCAACTTTGCCAACAAGATTTGGAACGCGGCGCGGTTCGTGATCTCGAACGTGAAAGAAGACGTGTGGAAAGCGGGCGGCCCATGCTGGCGGATCGAAGCCGAAGCCGAGTCGCCTTCCGCCGATGGCGGGCAACTGGCGCAGCGCTGGATCATGTCGCGGCTCAACCGCACCATCGCCGATGCCACGCGCCTCATGGAAGAATACCAGTTCGGTGAAGCGGGCCGCTTGATTTATGAGTTCATCTGGAACGAGTACTGCGACTGGTACATTGAGATGAGCAAGCTCGCGCTCAACAGCGGCGACGCCGAAGCCCAGGCCGGCGCGCAGTGCACGCTGATTTACGTGCTCGATCAGGCGATGCGGCTGTTGCATCCCTACATGCCGTTCGTGACCGAAGAAGTCTGGCAGCACTTGCGCAAGGCGGCGCTGGGCGACAAGCCAACCAAGCCACAGCAGGCCCATTGGCCCGAGGCGCTCATCATCGCGCCGTGGCCGGTGCCGCAGGCCCCCTATGGACAGGCCGGCCTGACGGATGAATCCGCCGAGCGCGAGATGGCCTTGATGATGGACACGATCCGCGCCATCCGCAACGCACGCGCCGAGTTTAACGTGAGGCCGGAAAACAAAACCGCCGCCATCATCGTGGCCGGTGAGGACGCGCCGCTGTTTGAAGCGCATCGCGCCGAGGTGGCGATGTTGGCGCGGCTGGATGCGCGGGGGATCGTCGCGCTCGACCAACTGCCCCAGCCGCCCAAGAAAGCTGTCTCGCTCGTGCTAGGCGCGGTGACGGTGTACCTGCCCTTGGCGCAGATGGTGGATGTGGAAGCGGAAAAAGCGCGGATGAGTAAAGAGCGGACCGACGTGGAAGCGCAAATCGAAAAGAGCGAGAAATTGCTGGCGAGCGATTTTGGCAAGAAAGCGCCAGCGCCCATCGTGCAAAAAGAGCGTGACAAGCTGGCCGACCTCAAGCAAAAGCGGGAAAAGCTGGCCGAGCAGTTGAAAGCGCTGGCATAGCTTTTAACGCCAAGGCGCAAGGACGCCAAGTCGCAGAGACAACCTTTGCGACTTGGCGTCTTTTGGTTAAAACTCGCCTCTCGCGTTATTGTCACAAGCGTGCGCTCCCCTTTTCCTCTGGGGGGGGGGGCTGGGGGAGAGGATCAGCCCACACACGGGAGAAGCACATGGACGCCACGGCCATCGTGATTGTCGCCATCCTCGCTTGCATCGTCGGCGCCGCATTTCTCGTCTATTGCAAAAGCCCGCGTGAGCCAGGCCCGCTGGGCGCGGGCCTGGAAATTGACGGGAGCAACCCGCCGCCCGCCGCGTCAAACCCGCCGACATGCTGCGCGCGCTGAACCTGGACACGCTCCCGCCCGCCGACGTGCGCGGCTGACGAGCAGAGTCCAGCATAGCGGGCTGCTTGCGTAAATCACGGCACGCGGCGCGCATTTGGGTCTAGTGGCGAAAGACGATCGGCAAGTATACCCGCCGCACAAGCGCCAGGGGGATGTTCAGGCGCGCAGGCGCGTCCACTATCTCGATGGGCTGGCTCATGTAGGGCCAATAGTCGGGATGACGGGCCTGGATCTGATAGGTTCCTGGCGGAACAAAGAATGAATAGTAACCATCCTCGCCGGTCACCTGCGGGTTGACCTGATCGTACGCCCACGCGGTCCACGTCATCCAATCGCCGGCGGCGGTATCGGAATACTCGCACGTTACGGTGATGCCGGCCAAAGTCTGTGTGACGCCGCCGGCTTTGTCGAATACGATGCTATCCAGGTCAATCAGCGCCGAACCGGTCAACAGGTTATTTCCCCCGTCGGCTGTGACGCTGATGACGAGCGCGCCTCCGGCAAGAGGCGGCACGATGATGCCCGTGAACGTCTGGCCTGTGCCTGGGATCAGCGGAATGGTCTGCGCGCCAAGCGTGACGGTGACTGCGGCGGACGCGGTGTAACTGACTGGCACGGTGACGGTCGTCGTGTACGCCGAGCGCAGCCAGACCTGCCAATCATCAGGGTTCGCGCAGGCAGAGGCATCGCGGGGGTGCTGGACGAGGTCGCCGCCGGCCGCCGCGTAGGCAAACGTGACGCCGGCCGGGTCATAGATCAGCGTCGGGCTGACGGTGAGCGTGAGCGGGCGCGAAGCCAGGCCGGTTCCAATGGCGTTGGTCGCCGTGGCCGTGAGGACGTGCCGGCCGGCCGCCAGGGACGGCGTCATCGCAAAGGTGCTGTTGAGGGTTGTCGTCGTCGTGAGTAGTGTACCGTCATCATACAGCGTGATCACAAAGCCAGAAGGAGCGAGGCCTCTGATGATCGGATCTGTCTGATGGGTTGTGCCACACACGGGCGCGGTCAAGATGGGCTGCGGCAGATAGGCGCGGATATAGTCGGCGCGGGTGAGCGTGTCGCTGCCGCCCGGCCCGTTGATCGTCAGCGTGACGGTGTACACTCCGACCGCCGAATACGTGTGGGTCAGGCTGGCGAGCGTGCTGGTGACGCCATCTCCGAAATCCAACAGGCTGCCGGTGTAATCGCCCGACGACTGGTCGGTGAACGTCACCGTCAGCGGCACCGGGCCGGAGCGCGGCGACGCGCTAAAGGCTGCCACCGGCGGCCACACCAGGCTGTGGCGCAAAATCAGCAACCCATAATAGCCGGCGAGATAGGCATAGCTCTCGTCCACAGCCACGCTTATCGCGCCTCCTGCGTACTCGCCAACCTTGACCGGGTGCGCCGGGTCCGAGATGTTGAGGACCTGCACACCTCCACCCGTATAGGCATAGTCACCCACGAAAGTCACATTGGAGCCGGGAAGGACGCCCACTTCGGCCGGATGTGCCGGGTCTGCGACGTTGACGATGCGCAGGCAGCCGCAATCGGCGACGTAGGCATAGTGCCCAGAGACCGCCACGTGCTGCGCGCAGCCGGGCGTATCGTAAAAGCCGACTGCCGCGGGATGCGCCGGGTCCGAGATACGGACGATGCGCAGGCCGCCCTCCTCTCCATCGGCGATGTAGGCATAGTTGCCGGCCACCGCCACGCCCTGCGCAAACCCCGGCGTGTCATACGCCCCCACGCTTGAGGGATGCGCCGGATTGGAGACGCGGACGACGCGCAGGCCGCTAGGGCCATCGGCGACGTAGGCATAGCTTCCCATCAGCGCCACGCCCCACGCCTGGCCCGGCGAATCGTAAGAGCCAACTTCGAATAGATGCGCCGGATTGGCGACGTTGACAACGCGCAAACCCGAGTCGTCATCGGCGACGTAGGCATAGGTCCCGGACACGACCACGTCACGGGCTATCCCGGCTGTTTTGAACAAGCTAACCTGAACCGGCGCCGTGTGGTTGGTGACACTGATGACGTGCAGGTCGCGGCCATCGTGATCGGTGACGTAAGCATTGCCTCCCTTCACTGCCACGCGCCAGCCATAGCCGGGCGGTGCATAAGCGCCAACTTCGGTCAGGTGAGCCGGATCAGAGACACGGATCGCGCGCAGACCATCATCTATATCGGCGACGTAGGCATAGCTCCCCATCACTGCCACACCTTGTGCCCTGCCAGAGGTGATATAGTAACCGGAGGCGGTGGGATGAGCCGGGTTGGAGACGTTGACCCCGCGCAGGCCGCCCGTTAGCCCATCGGCCACGTAGGCATAGTTTCCTGCCACTGCCACGCCATACGCCGGCCCCGGCAAGGCGCAAAAGCCTGCCCCCGTCAGATGCGTCGGGCTAATGACATTGATAATCTGCAACCCGCCAGATGTGTTGTCACCAAGGTCAGTCCCCACATAGGCGTAGGTGCCGGACACGGCCACGCCCAAAGCAAATCCCGGTGTCGGGTAAGTAGAATGCTCATAAAAAAAGACCGGGTTGGCTGGGTCGCTTACGTCATAGATGCGCAGCTGACTCATCATCGTGACGTCGGCATAGCTCCCGGCGACCGCCACGCCGTACGCTGTGGCCGGCATAGGGTGAAAGCCAACCTTGGCCGGGTGCGCCGGGTCGGCGACATTGATGATCCACAGGCCCCATCCGGCGAGGTAAGCGTAATCGCCAGCGACCGCCACACTCCCGCCGATGCCCCCTTCCGACAAGTACGCGCCAACCTCCACCGGGTGCGCTGGGTCAGCGACGTTGATAACTCGCAGAACACAGCAATCCAGAACGTAGGCATTGGTTCCCGAGATGGCCACGCTGTGGATCGTGCTCGACATGGGCGTCGTCGTCTGACCCACGGCGGTGGGGTGAGTCGGGTCAGAGATGTCGAGGACGACCAAGCCAGTATCACCGCCCAGGTAGGCATACGCGCCTTGCACGGCGACCGCGTTGATGGAGACTCCGCCGCCGACCTGACCGACCCATTCGAGCGAGACGTTCGGCAGCGTAGCCGTGACCCGGCTCGCGTGAGCGGTGAAAGCGTAAACCGTAATGAAAATCAACAGCGCCGCACAGGCGGCGATCGCGAAGAAAATCTTGACCGGGGCGTTGCGTTCAGGCTTGCCTTTCATTTTGCCCTCCTTTTGCAGGCGAAAACTCGGCCCACTTGCCTTGCCTGGTAACTGCCCAGCGAAGCTTCGCCTCAAACCGACAAGTTTGACGAAGCGCGACT
>CAYHAR010000020.1:0-29663 GCA_964354595.1 uncultured Anaerolineae bacterium
GCCGCCGACGCACCATATGTGCTACTTGTTCGAGCGACCTTTGTCGAAACATAGTGGCAAACAACATCCCAAGGCGACCAAATAGCTTGATTTTTACGAGTGGCGACAAGCTTGGTAAAAACTTTGACGCGCACCCGCGCACTCACCTGGCAGAACGCAGAGGTGGAACATCCATCACGATCGTATGCTCCGGTTGCAGAGCGCCGGATGCATCTCGCACAGGGAGGCGCTGCAGAGACGGCCACACATACATGCCAACATTCAATACCAGCGGTTTGTCATACGCATCGGGGCCAAGCGACAGACTGACCACGTCGGTAATCACCTGGCCCGGAAGCCAAGACGACGTGGGGAAACGGCCATTCAACGGCTGACGATCTGCCTGCGCCAGGATATTTCCGTCTGCCCCTCGCAGATGAATGAACATTGTAGCGTCGTATAGAACAGGTTGTAATGACTGCCAGGTCACAGTCAGTGTGAGCGAACCGTCTGCATCGCCAGAGATCTGCGCGCGATCCAGCCCGATAGCATTGTCCAGGATGTAACTTGCCGGTTGCCTGGCCGTCGGCGCTTCCTGTGGCAAGAGAATCGGCGCGCGTCCGATAACCGCTAAAGCGATGGGATCGCCCGCCGGATCCACCGCCAGCAAGCGATTTTCCTTTTCCGCGTCGGTGAACCCGACTTCGATGGCAGCGCTCATGGGCGTCGGCGTTTCTGGAAAAACCCGGATGAAAACCATGTCGCAGAACACCTGGAAGAGCGTCCACCGGTCCGTTGGGCGGTTGCCCAATCCCGGATACGTTTCTCGCCGCCCCCATGTCCCTGGAGAGTCATTGGTGCTCAGCTGGCTGAGGTCTAGCAGATTGACAAACGCGGCATAGGGTGTATTCGTCTGGCCCAAGGGCTTCCAGCACAACTCGACCGGGAAATAGGTTCCGGGAACAGCATACGGCCTGGGCAAATTGTAGCCGATCAGTTGAGCGACCGGCCCCGTCTGGGGATCCACAAACACGGTCCCCACAGGATGTTCGACTTGTTCCGCCTGCCATTCGCGCGAGGGATGGTAAAGCGGGCGCACGCTCACAAAAGGGACCAGCACGCCGACGACCATGACAGTTCCCGCGCAGAGCGTCAAGATAGTGCGCCGCCAACGCGAGGGGAACGCAGAGTGCCACCCCAAAACCAACAATAGAGTGGTGGGCGCAATAGCGGGAAACAGCAGTCGCCCCAAAGACCAGGCGACTTGTTGATCCCAATACCCGATCAGCAAAAACAAAAAAGTGGCCGGCCAGCTCAATAGCACAATCCAGGCCGGCAGGTTGGCTCGAATAGATTTGTAGTTGAGCAGGCTGCCCACTACCAGCAGCCCCAGGCTGATGCGCCCCCACCAGATCAACAGTTGATCCAGCCCAATCGCGCTGACAAAGATATGCGCCGGGTTTGCCCAGTACGTGTGTTCGACGGCCGGCAAGTCGCTCAGTCTGCTGAGCAGCGGCCTTACCTCGGTGGCGCCTTTGGTAGCATGTGCAGCAGCCGTGAATGGGTCATTGTAGAATATGGCATTTCGCACATACCACCATCCACCGATGAGCAGGGCAGCCGCGACGATGATGATACCGTCACGGAAAAGGGCGGAACGAAGACCACGGTGAATCCAGAGCAGCGCCAAACCCACCAATGGGAAAAAGGCCAGCCCGCTGACTTTGGTGATGCTCGCTAGGCCCAAGAGTGCCCCCACCATGACCGCAAAATGGGGCAGGGGGCCCTGGCGCAGACGATACATCAGAATGGTCCCTATCAAGGTGCCCAGAAAAGCGATGGCGGCGTCGTTATTGACTGCGGTTGCGATGTATAAAAAGGTGGGCTGAAACCCGACGATAGCCGCTGTCGTTACCGGCACTAGTGAATTCTTGGGGAACAGTTGCGCCGCAAGCCAGTACGAAGCTAACATACTTCCCAGGCCGAAAAGCAACGTCACCAGTCTGGTAGCCAGGATCAGCGGCGTCATCTCTGGTGGATGTAGAAAACGATTCCGGTTATCGTTCCGATACACCGGCACCGCAGACCGCGCGTACGGGTTGAGCACGACCAACTGATCCGGGTCCGGATCGTCGGGCAGCCAACTGGTCAGCGCCGCTGCGACGATGTAATACAGAGGAGGCTGCCTGAATTCGGACGCCAACCACAACCAGGTAGACGGCTGATCGGCTCCTTTGAATTTAACTGGCTGCGACCCCGAGTAAGGACGGAGAGTCGGTAGCGCGCGATATTCCCGCAGGTACAAGATGTAGCCGTAATGGCCGTGCTCGTCCGACTTTTCCAGCGGCGGGGTGACCGAGGCATAGATGACGCCGACCGCAAGGTACAGGCAGGCCAGCCAGAACAGCGGCGAGCGCATACACCGTCCCAGTTTAGAGCGCATGAACCTCAGCCTCTTTTACATTTCGACCGGATGTCACAACTCTGTTCCTGTGTCGCTTAAAAGTCATTTTTTCGCAGCAGCCGCATCCCTCTGCGGCTGCTGGCGACATGGGAATGTCGCCCCGCTTTTTGATACACTCTCACTTGCGCGGTACGTAGACGTTGTAGAACCACAATTTCTGTTCCAGAACGTAGCTCGACCGGATGGCGTCAATCATCTCTGGCGTCATCAGGGAGGGACGTTGGGCCAACACATCATCTTGGATGTCGAACTGGAGAAGGATCAAATCGAACTGGTGGCTGCGGATCTGGTTGAGGAATGGCGTCTGGTCCCACTTGCCGGCCAGGGCAAGCTGTGTAAACGGCTGAATCTGAATCCACATCGGGCGACCATGCGAGGCCGAGAACGAACTATCTTCCGAAAGAATCAGCCCGGTCGTCTGACGAACCCGTTGGTCAAGCGCATCGGCTGATTGCCGGTCCGCCTGCGCCGGCGTCCACAAATACGACGCGCGGCTTGACTTGAGCCACGGTTGCACAATTGGCCTGAGCGCCGTCCAGGGCGGGAGGACTCCACTTTGTATGCTAAAGGGCAGATGAACCATCATCGCCACCTGGCCAAGCAAAGCAGCCGAGGCAAGCAGCGACCACAGCAACCGCTTGCTCCTCTCGGCCCAGCCCAGAAGCAGCCCGCACGCTAGCCACGTTGCGATGTTGGCCTCAAGCAGGTGGTTGATGTACGCGCCAATCTTGCCGGTCGTCACCGACGAAACCCAGGCAAATGCCAGGTACAGCGCCGGCAGCGCGGGCCACCGCCGCCTCAGCGCCAAAACGAGCGTGACAACACCGGCGAGGATCGCCAACGGATACATCGCCCACACGCGCTCTATGGCGGCCTGCCAACGGCCAAACTTCCACGCCTCGAGATTACTGATGACCAGGTTCTGAAAGAACGCGCCGTTCGTCATTACCTGGAGCAAGCCAACGAGCGCCAGCCCGAACCTAGCGTAGAGCGCGAGCGCCTTGGCGAACAATGCCCAGCGGCGTGTGATGACCAAGTAGGCCAGACAAGCGGCAGCAGCCCAGACCGCCATCGCAGAATACGTGAGGATCGTCTGTGCGGTCAACGTCAGCCTTACCGAGACAAGCCCGATGAGCCAGCCGAATCGCTCGAGTTCCAGGCCAAGCGCATAGATGATCAGCGCCGCCGCGAGCAGGCAGGCCAGGCTGCACATCCGCGCGACGAACGGCGACGCGCCCGCGATCAAAAACACGGGCGCTTCCAGCCACGAAAAGGCCGGCGGGTATGCGCTCCGCCGGTACGAGTCCGCGGCGAATGCACCCAGGTCGCCTGCACGCAAGTCGAGCGCCAGCATCGATCCGCCGTTGGCGTGGAACACTTCGTCGGTATCGAAGGGATAGTCGCGGTAGGCAATGATCTGCTGCGCGACGAAAATGGCTGCGAGCGCGCCGAGCAGAATTACGGCAAGCAGCGCCGCGTACTTGGCGTTCAGCCCAAAGTACCGAGGAGATTGCGTTGTGCTCATGGCGGGTGATTGTATCATTGATTCACTTGGGCCAGACAACCCTCTCATCATTTGGCAGGCGCGTCACGCCCTGCACGGCAGGCAAGCGCCCTCCATCTTCAGGCGGGTACAGTCCCACCGTCACTTGCACGTCGTTCAATGATAGAGTGCCAGGCAGAGCGAGCACATGATCGTCCAACACCTGATCGCCAGTCTGCCAGAACGATGTGGGAAAATTGCCTGCCAGCGGTGGGCCATCGCCCGTAGCCACCAACGCGCCGCCGACATCGTAAGCGTGCACGAAAACCGTTACGTCACGCGGCAGTGGGTTGAGGCTTTGCCATAGCAAACGCACGTGCACGCCGTCGGGTTGCTGTTCCACCTGCGCGTGCGTCAAGTCAATCGCCTGGTCGAACGTGACCGGCGAGGGCAGACGTGCAGCGTCAGGTAACGTGACAGTCGTCGTGCCCTTTACGCGGAATGTGCCCAATGTCAATACTTGCCCGCTCGGTTGAGTATCCAACACCAGCGGCAGCCGTGTGCCGCTGGGCGCGTTGTACAAGAGCGCCTGGAATCGCCATGCTTGCGTCATTCCGGTGTCCGATGGCAGCGGTACGCGGTAGCGATCTACAATCACCGGGCCGACGGGCCAGACCGATGTGGGCAGATTTCCACCGCCGGGCCAGGTGTTGAAATTGAGCAGCGTGCGTGTGTCACCCGGCGCAGTCGCCGCCAGTTGCAGTGCTAGCGTGTAATCCGGCGACATCCGCCCAAGCGCGCGCCAGTACAGTGTCACGTCCAGGTAGTGACCAGGTGCCAGAGACTCGGTGCGCAAATCGTAGCCCAGCAAACCCATGCTTTCACCAAACTGTGCTTGAAGCGGATGCTGTGGACGAATATCTGCATTCACCAGCGGAGGCGGAGCGAACAGCGGGTACACCCAGGCCAGTAACGCAAACACTCCTACGCCGACCATTGCCACCGAGCTGCCATAAGCGAAGAACGTGGAGCAAAGAGCGTGGAGCGAAGAGCGCGGAGAAAATAGTGGCGGCAGGCGAGTCAAGCCATAGGCCAGCAGCGTGGAGACGGCGCCCACGGCAGTGAAGAGCAATCGTCCGCCGGGAGCAGGTGTAGTCAGGTTCCAGCGCAACCAGCCGATCAGTACCAGAGCCAGCCACGACGCTAAAACGTGAAACGTGAAACGTGATGCGTGATGCGTGACACTTGCACCTGCGCTGCGCTTTAGCGCAAGTGCAGGTGTGCGGGATGCGTCAGAGCGGCGCAGGCCGATCAGGAGGCCGATCAGGCCGAGCGTGGCGGCGATCATCCAGGCCGTGTAATACAGTTGGCTGTCGAAGAACGCGCACGGAAACTGCCCCCAGTAGGAGCGAAAGACGAGGCCCGGCTCAGAAAGCATCAATTCTAGAGGCACCGACCCACGCCGTCCTACAATGTCCAGCATAGGCCCCAGGCCGAGCGGATCGCGGTACAACTGCCAGTTGCGGATGTACCACCAACCAGCCACGACCAGTGCCGCGCCCCCTAAAATTGTGACGTTGCAGATTGCAGATTGCAGATTGCAGATTTGCCGATTTGCTGACTTGGAATTTGAAATTTGAGATTTGAAATTGAGGATGACTGCCAGCGCCACAAGCAGCAAAAGCAGCAGGCCGGTCAACTTGGAAAGCGCCGCCAATCCAATCAGCGCACCCAGCGCGAGCGCGCGCCGGAGCGAGAGGCCCTCCTGGGCTACGAGTACTGTCACGTACAGCGCCCAGGTGATGACGGGCGTGGCAACGTTGTCGTTGTTGACGCCACTGGCGACGATCAGGAATTGCGGATTAAATGCTGTCAGCGCGGTAGCGAGCAGTGGCACACCCGGCTTGTGCGGAAAGGCTCGCCGCGCAATCGCATACACGCCGACGACGGTGGATGCCTGAAGCACCGTAGACAACATTCGCAACAGATGCAAGGCAAGTAAGGCGCCGCGCCATGGGAATGCTTCAGCGAATGAATCGTGACGCAGCACAGCCTTGTTGGCGCGGGTGGCCTCTGTGCCGCAGGTGACGTAGGGGTTGGGCGTCAGGTAAACTCGCGTATCGGCAGTGGAGACGCCTGTCAGGCGCAGCAGCGGCGCGGCCAGCAGGTAATACAACGGCGGCTGGCTGGCTTCCTGACGAATGTGGTACGTCGTCAGCGCCGTATCCCCTTGCACGGGCAGGCGGCCAGTATCGGTCACATAGCGCACCACGCCGAAATGCTCGACCTCATCCAGATTCTCAAAGGGCGGGATGACGAGGCCATAAGCTATGGCCAGCGCCAAATAGGCCACGACGAGCAACCCGATTGAAAATCTGTGACTCAAGATGACTTGCTCCGCTTCACCACGTCACCTCAACCGGCGTCAGCCATACTGCGTCGCCTTCTTCGGGACGTTTGTCGGGTCGCATGCCGATGCGATGCACGCCATCTTGCAAAATCCAGTAAGCGTCCGTTCGCACCCAGTATGTGCCCGGGGATAGGTTGTCCGGCAAGGTCAACGTGTGCCGCTGCACGATCACATCGCCAGGTTGCCATTGTTCCGGCGGCACGCCCAACGCATCGCCCACAGCCAGCACGCTGCCGTCCGCGCCGATCAAATGCGCCATCAACGAAAGCGGTGCGGTGGGGACAGCCGTCGCCTGCCACGTGGTTTCCAGTTCTATGCTGCGAGCAGCGTGAATCACTTTGCTCCCCAGATAATCCAGAGGGCCGTCCAACGGTGCAACAGGCTTTACAACTCCCCGGCCCGCAAAATCGTATATTGCCACGGCCGGCCCGAACGTCGTCTGATTTTGCGTAAAAGCCAGTCGCGCCTCGGCGAGCCGCTCGCGCGCGAACGGGTCGCGCTTGTGTTCCGCCGACAGCGGCAGGACGTACCATCCTGCTCCAGCGGGATAGATCCAACTTGTCGCGCAATCGAAACGCAGCGCACGCAAATCTCTGCGCCCAAAGCCGGAGGCAACTTGCTCGGGATCGAGTATGGGTCCGCCCGAATCGCATTGAGCGACCCAGGTCAGAGCCGGATCGCGCGGTTTGACCTGGTACACAAAAATTGCGTGACCTACCTTGGCAATCGGCGTCTGGCGACGGAACCAATCGTACGTATCGGGATCGAGCAGCCACAGCCCTTGCAGCGGCGTGACGCTGATGGCATACGTCCCCGGCGCAGGATTAAAGCGCCCCGGCAAGAATACGGGTGCGCCGACGGTCGGAGGAATGCGCTCGAAAGTAAAATCATAGATCGCCGGGTCCAGCGACGAGAACGCCGCCAGCTTTACACCGCGCGTGCGGTTCGCGTCCACAAAAGCCCGCAGCTCTTTGATCGCCTGCCCCCAATCCGCGCTCGAATCGGCCAGGTAGCGATAGCCATTGTCCGGCCCGCCGGCCAGTTCGTTAAAGTAAGTCAATGTGTGCGGCCAGACGCTCAGCGTGCCCCACGCATACCAGACGAAAAGCGCAGAGACAAGGAGGCCAGGTGACAAAATGACGTTTGACGTTTGGCGCTTGACATTTGAGGTTTGAACAGCGATAAAGACAAAGACGAACGGCCATATGGGCAGGAGGAGGCGATAGCCGATGTTCAGGACGGAGACGACGGTCAGCGCCGCATAGGCCAGTGGCACAATGAGCAAAGGCAGCGTGCTCCATAGGGGCCGCGCACCGCGTCGGGCGCTCACGCCGATCGCCAACGCCAGGCCGATCAAAACGGGCAATGGCGTCTTGACCAGCGTCGCCAGCGGAAAGTACGCCCAATGATGCCCTGAGTATAATCTGCCCGCCAGAAAGGTTAGCTGGCCTACGCTCACGTATGAGCGTATGTGCTGCCATCCGGCCCAGTACGACGCGGCCGGCAATGGGATGGGCAGGCCCGGCAGCGCGCGAACTTCGAACAGCCAGGTTGCCCACAAGACCAGGAACGCCAATCCACCCCAAGCCGCCAGCCGCTCGGCGAGCGTCAGCCAAAAGCCAATTGTGCGCCCGGAAGACTTGTTAGTGATCCACGCGCCCAGGATCACGACCAATCCACCCGCGACTGCAAACAATGCACCGGAGGCTTTGCTGGAAAGCGTCATACCCAATGCCAGGCCGCTCGCAGCCAGCCACGCCCAGCCAGGCCGTCGCAAAAATCGAGCCAGCGCGTAACACGACGCAAAAGCAAATGCGGCCAATCCCATGTCGGTCGTGCAGAGCTGTGCGTGCGTGATCATCTCGGGATTCAAGACAAATAATCCCAGTGCCAGCAGCCCTGCCAGGCGGCCGCCTGCCTGCCCGGCCCATCGGCATACCAGCGCGCCCAGCAACAACGCCAGCCACATAATAGGTAGGCGAGTGGCAAACGTCACCGCTTCCAGCGGCCCCAGCCTGGGCAGCAACGCTCGCGCAAAGCCCAACACATTCTCGCTCCCCCAGCCCGGCACGGTTGTCGGGTCAGGGCGATACGGTGAAAGCAGCAGCGGCCACGTCGCCAGTACATTGATCAGCGGAGGGTGATTGATGAGTGGAGGGTGATGCCAGTGCAAATCGCCGGTGGCAAGATCAGAATACCCGGCGGCAATGTAAATCGGCTCGTCGTAGGTGAGGGAGGTGCGCCGCGCTCCCTGCGTCGTCAAAGCGAACAACACGAGCAGCATCCCTACGGCTATCCAGAGATACCATGCCGGACGGCGATTCAAGGATTCACCTTCAACGCCAACAACAGCGCGCGGTCGCCTGTGGCGCGCTGGTCCCGTGCGGGCCAGCGTTCTCCATTGTCCAGCCAGTAAACGCCAATCTGAATCCAATAGGCGCCAGGCGAGATAGTCTTGGGCAGGGTCAGCAAGTGTCGCTGCGTAAACACATCGCCGGGCTGCCAGCTTTCGATGGGCACGCCCAACCCATCCCCCTGAACCACGACGTGCCCATCCGATCCGAGCGCCTGGGCCATCACCGAAAGCAACCGCACCGGCACGCTCTCTACGCGCCAGACCGTTTCTAGGAGAGCCGTCTCGCCCGGCTTGAGAGCGGACCGATCCAGCGTATAGCCCAGCAGCGTGAGGCTATCAAAAGTCACCGGCAATTCCAGCGGTGGTGTGGCGACTGCCTCGCGCAACGCCAGGGCCGATGGCGCAATGTGCGCCTGGCCGCCCTGCGGCCAGGCGGCGCGGCCCTCATCTTCATAGATGCGGAAGGGCGGAGAAAACCCGGCGCGTTTTTGCTCATAGCTCAAGCGCATCACCCCGAGATACCGTTGCGTCCACGCGGGCGCGTCACGCGAGAGCGCGAACCAGCCCGGCGATTTGTCGCCGGTCGGATACAGCCAACTGGTCGCGCAGTCAAAGCCGACCACGCGCAAGTCGCTCTGCCCAAAGCCCTCGGCGATCTGATCCGGCTCCAGAGGTGTGACCGGCACCGTGCATTGAGCCACCCACGCGCGTGGCGTAGCGGGCTGGCGCACATTGTAAACCAACAGTCCATACCCAGGCTGGGTCGTAGGCTCGTGATGTTGAAACCATCCGTATAGGTCGGGGTCGAGAGACATGATTCCCCACAAAGTCGAGGCGCTGATAGCATACACTCCCGGCTCCGGGTTGAACCGGCGAGGTATCGCCGGTTGAGTCTTGGGCGCGGGAAACAGCGGCTCGTAGCGTATGCCATACACGGCGGGATCAATCAAGGTATAGTAACTCAACCGGACGGATTGAACCTCGGCCTTGTCCATGTAAGACTTTAATGCCTTGAACGACTGTCCCCAGTCTACGTTCGAATCAACCAGGTAACGGTAGCCGTTCTGCGGCCCGCCGATGAATTCGTTAAAGTACGCCAGGGCAAAAGGATAGACCTGTACAGCGCCGACGACGTACCACACACCCAGAGCAGCCGTCGCCCAGCGCGCGATGAGCCGCCAGCGCGAGAGCGGGGCGAACATCCATTGACCCAGACGCGCCAGCCCCACATAGGCAAAAGGCAAAGTCGGCAGCAAATGGCGATACCCGATGTTCAAGCCGCTCTGGATCGCGATGGCCCAGTAAACGACGGGGAAAAACCACAGCGTCATCTCGTCCCCAATCGTCCGCCACTTACGCGCGGTCAGCAACAGCGCGGCTCCAACGCCGATGAGATATGGGATGGGCGACTTGACGGCGAACGCAAATGGGAAATACCACCACCACCCGCCCGGCCTGATCTCGCCCCACAGAAACGCCAGGCGACCTTTTTGGCGAATCAGGATGTCCAACATGCGAATGTGCGTGGCAAGCGGCAGCGATACCGACGTGCCTTTCAGCGCGCTCCACTCGAAGCGATAACACGCCCACAGCGCCAGTCCCCCGATCAAGATCGCCAGAACGGAATAACTCATCCACCGCCCGGTGGCTCTTATTAGTCGGCGGAGATGATCGGGCGAGCGTCTAGGCCCGCGCAGCCACGTCCACCATTGCACGCTGGTCTCCCGAATGTATCCCCACCCAAACATAGCCACTACTACCGGCGCCAGCATCAAGCCAGAGGGCTTGGCCGCCATGGCAGCCCCCAGCAAAAGGCCAACACCTGCCAGCAACCGCCACGGCGACGATGCCCGCCGAAATCGCCGCAACAACCGAGAGATCAGGTACAGGCAGGCAAACGTGAATAGCGTCAATCCCAGGTCGGTAGTGTTCAATTGAGAGTAGGCGATCATGTTGGGGTCCCAGGCCATCACGGCGGCTGCCAGGACGCCGCCCCAATGACCAAACCAGTCACTGGCCCAACGGTACACCACCGCCATCAGCGTCACGCCCAACAACATGATGGGCACGCGGGTGATAAAAGCTAACCGATCAATCGGCCCCAGCAGCGGCCACATCGCGCGTACAAAACGGATCCAATCCTGGTGCCAGGCCGTTACTGCGCGCGAGTCGGGGCGCTCTGGCTGCAGCAAGATCGGCCAGGCCGACCACGCATTCACCAATGGCGGATGGCCGTGAATGGGGATGCCCCACGGATCGCCCGTCGTCAGCATGACGTACCCGCTGATCAGGTGCGGAGGCTCGTCGGAAGTCATAGAGAGCTCCAACGACCCTATGCTCAATTGGGCAAAGAACATCCACGCCAGAAGAATAACAGGGAGATATTGAAGAAAATTTTTCTTCATGGGTGGATTTCCAGTGGCACTAGCAGCGCACGGTCGCCTGTGGCGCGCTGGTCCCGCGCGGGCCAGCGCTCTCCATCGTCCAGCCAGTAAACGCCGGTCTGAATCCAATAGACGCCAGGCGAGACAGCCTGGGGCAAGGTCAACGAGTGCCGCTGTACGAACACATCACCGAGCTGCCAGCTTTCGATGGGCACACCCAACCCATCCCCCTGAGCTACGACGCGCCCGTCAGGTCCCAACACGTGCACCATCACCGAAAGCAACCGCTCCGGCACGCTCTCTACGCGCCAGATCGTTTCCAAGAGAGTTGTCTCGCCTGGCTTGAGCGTGGGCCGATCCAGCGTATAGCCCAGCAGCGTGAGGCTATCAAAAGTCACCGGCAATTCCAGCGGTGGTGTGGCGACTGCCTCGCGCAACGCCAGGGCCGATGGCGCAATGTGCGCCTGGCCGCCCTGCGGCCAGGCGGCGCGGCCCTCATCTTCATAGATGCGGAAGGGCGGAGAAAACCCGGCGCGTTTTTGCTCATAGCTCAAGCGCATCACCCCGAGATACCGTTGCGTCCACGCGGGCGCGTCACGCGAGAGCGCGAACCAGCCCGGCGACTTGCCGCCGGTCGGATACAGCCAACTGGTGGCGCAGTCAAAGCCGATCACGCGCAAGTCGCTCTGCCCAAAGCCGTCCTCAATTTGATCTGTCTCCAACGGCGTGACGGGTGTTGTGCATTGAGCCACCCAGGTCGGCTTGGGCGTCCGCTCGGTGACATGGTAGACGAGCATTGCGTTAGCGACAATATCGTCCGGCTCTCGGTGCCAGAACCAGTTGTACATCTCAGGATCAGTGGTTTGGAGTTGCAGACCTCGCAACGTAGAGGCGCTGATGATGTATGTGCCGGGGGCGGGATTGAAGCGAGTGGGCAGCATCGAAGGCGCGTTCACCAGCGGGGGCAGCGGCGTGGCGTTGATACCGTACCGCGCTGGCCGAATAAAGAGTGTGTAGCTGCTCAACTTGGTTTGGACATTGTTCCAGCCTCGCTCTTCCAGATAATCACCAAGAGCCTTTAGCCCTTGTCCCCAATCCACGTTCGAGTCGGCCAGGTATCGGTAGCCGTTTCGTGGGCCTCCTGCGATCTCGTTAAAGAAGGTGAGGTAGAAAGGCCAGACCTGCAAGGCGCTAATCGCTTGCCAGATCACAAGGCTGACGAGAGCCAGGGTTGCGGACCATCGCAGGAAAGTTCTTTGTTTGACCGGCTGGTCTTTGCCTGCGCGAGAGCCAGCCAGTCGAGCGATGAACAAGTACATGAAAGGCAGGATGGGAAGCAAATGCCGGTAGCCCAGATAGATTGAGCTAAGCAGACTCGTGCCGAGGTAGCTGACTGGCAGGATCGCCAACACCAACTCACGCCACCTTTGTTGAGGGCGCAGCAGGGCAAATAGAAGGGCTATGACCGTAAGGATAAGAGCAGGCAGGGGAGTCTTGAGAGCAAAGACAACCGGAAAAAAGTACCATCGTCGCCCATAAAAGCTTTCGCCCAAGAGAAAAGTCATGCTGGTATCTTTGAGGACGTGTCGTCCTACCTTTGTGAAAGGGCGCAGGTAGCTTGGGGCTGGGATCGGGAACGAGAGCTGAATGTCTATCGTCCTTTTCCCTTCCTCCTGTGGATGCCAGAGGCCGAAGGGGGGGGCCGGCACAGAGAATTCGGGCGGTGTTCCAAATTCAAAACGGTGAACGGCCCACACGGTCACACCAGCTATGCTCAGATAAGCCAATATCCGAATCGCCGGGAGCTTGCGCCAGCGGGCCAGCCCCCACCCGAGTATCAGTCCAATGCTGATGGGAAGCAGGATGAGAGCCGAGATTTTGGCAGACAGCGCCAGTCCGAGAGCGATGCCAGCCCCGATCAAATTCGCTCGGCTGGGCCAACGCAAGAGACGCTGCAAGCCGTACATCGCAATAAAGATGAAACAAGTCGTTCCTAGGTCAATCGTTGCCACTGTCGCGTGAGCGAGTATATTGGGGTCAAAAGCCAAAAGCGCCAACGCGAAAAGCCCGGCGCGTGGCCCGAACCAGTCAGAGGCCCAGCGAAAGAGAAAGGCGCCCAATAGCAGAGCCAACAGCGGAATCAGAATGCGGCAGGGAATCACCCACGAATCTAGAGGAATACTCCGCCACTCTTTGCTGTGCACAAAGAAGGGCAGGTCGGCCGATTTCCACCCCGGCACTTGACGCGGGTCTGGAAACTGGGATGACAAGAGCAGAGGCCAGGTCATCCAAAATTTTATCAGCTCAGGATGTTCCTCGATCAGGCGCAAGTCGCCTGTACGCAGGGCGCTGTAACCAGAGGCAACGTGCAAGTCCTCGTCGGAGGTCATGGAAAGATGGGGAATGCTGGTGATCGCCTGGGCATAGAGTATCCCCAGCAGCAGCGCTGCTCCGAGAGTATAGATGGTGTTTCGGGGCTTGGATGGATGATTCGGCATCAGTTGTTTTCTTTATCCCCCTCAGAACCTGAGAGCCTACTTTTTGGGGACGTCAATTATAATAACATTATCGCGCTGTGGAACCCCAGACGTATCCACTATCGGAAGGCGCTGCAAAGACGGCCAGGTGTACATGCCCACGTTCAGCACCAGCGGCCCTTGAGGCGCGCCGGGAGGCAGCAGCAAATTGACCACATCTGTAATCGTCTGGCCGGGCAGCCAATAGGATGTGGGATAGCGCCCCTCCAACGTCTGACGATCCACCTGCGCCAGAATGTTCCCGTCCGCTCCTTGTAGATGTACAAACATCGTCGCATCGTACGACACAGATCGGAGTGATTGCCAGGTGAGCGTCAGCGTGAGAGAGCTTGCTGGTGCATCCGCAAGCTGCACCTGATTCAGCCCGATGGCGTTATCCAAGACATACTGTGCAGGTCGCGCAGCCGTCGGCAAGTCTCGAGACGACAAAATCGGCACTCGCCCGACAACCGCCAGAGTGACGGAATTGCCTTCCGGATCCACAGCTTGCAAGCGGTTGTTATGCTCCAGGTCGTTGAATCCGACTTCAACGGCTGCGCCGAGCGGCGTGGGCGTTTCTGGAAAGACTCGCATAAAGACAGTGTCACAAAATGGTTTATAGAGTGCCCACCGATCCGTCGCGCGATTACCTAAACCTGGATAAGTCTCTCGGCGGCCCCAGACCGTCGGATTCTTCTGGGCGTCCAATTGACTGAGGTCTAGCAGTTGGATAAACATCGCATAAGGCATATTCGTCTGCCCTAATGGCTCCCAGCACAGCTCAATCGGAAAGTAGCTTCCCGGCGCGGCATATGGCTGGGGCAAGTTGTAGCCGATCAATCGGGCGACCGGGTTGCCCGTTTCGGCATCCGCATAGACTGTTCCTACTGGATATTGAACCTGCTCCGCCTGCCATTCGCGTGAAGGGTGAAACAGCGGATACAAAGTCACAAACGGATTCAAGACACTGGCGATTATCACGGCCCCCGCACTCAACATCAGGGCCTGGCGTCGCCAGCGTTGGGGCAACGCAGACTGCCATCCCAATACGAGCAGCAAGAGCGTCGGCGCGATAGCGGGGAATATCAGACGTCCAAAAGGCCATGAGCCTTGCTGATTCCAGTACAAGACGAGCAGCAGTAAAAAGGTCACGGGCCAGCTCAACAGCACAATCCATGTCGGCAAATCGTCTCGAACGGATTGATAGTTGAGCGCAATGCCAATCACCAGCAGCCCCAGACTGATCCGCCCCCACCAGATCAAGACCTCGTCCAACCCGATCAGGCTGACAAAGACAGGAGAGGGATTGGCCCAGAACGTGCGCTCGATGCTGTTCAAATCATACCCCAGCCGATCCAGCAATGCGCCCGTTTCCATGTCGCCTGGAGTGTGCGCGGCAAGAGCCAACGGGTCGGCATACAGCCAGGCGTTTCGCGCGTACCACCATCCGCCGACAAGCAGCGTGACGACCACAATGATGATGCCATCCCGAAAGAAAGCCCGGCCAAGTCCACGATGAATGAAAAGCAGCGCCAGGCCCGTTAGCGGAACAAAGACCAGCGCGCTTACTTTGACGCTGGCGGCCAGACCCAGTATTCCACCCACGAGCACGGCAAAATAGGCCCAGTCACCCTTACGCAGGCGATACAGCAGAATTGCCAGCACCAGGGTGCCGAGAAAGGAAGTTGCAGAGTCATTGTTGATCGCCGTGGCTATGTATAAAAAGGTAGGTTGGAACCCAACAATAGCCGCTGTTGCAATAGGAACCAGAGAGTTTTTGGAAAACAGTTGAGCCGCGAGCAAGTAAGCGACAATCATAGTGCCCAGGCCAAACAGCAAAGAGACCAGCCTGGAGGCCAGAATCAACGGGGTCATATCGGGCGGATGGAGAAAACGATTCCGGTTATCGTTGCGGTAGGTGGGCACCGAAAACCACACGTATGGATTCTGGACCAGCAACTGATCCGGATCGGGGTCGTCGGGCAACCAACTGGTCAGGAGTGTCGTGGCGATATAGTAAAGCGGAGGCTGTTTGAATTCAAACGCCAGCTTGGCTCGAGTGGACGCCTGATCGGCTTGCTTGAATTCGGCAGACGAGCGTTCCAGGAAAGGAAGCACGGGTGGCAGCGCGTGATGCTCCCGCAGGTATAGGATATAGCCGTAATGGCCGTGCTCGTCCGGCTTTTCCAGCACGGGCGTGACCCACGCGTAGGCGACGCCGACCAGCACATACAGAATAGCCAGCCAGAAAAGCGGCGCGCGCGCAACTTGTTCGAGGCGGGGCTTGGAGGTTCGCATCAGTCCGCAACCTTTATTCGCGCCAGCACAATGCGATCAGCAGCCGGCTGTCCCTTCACAGCAAGCCGGCGCAAATCGGCCAGTGTGTACACGCCAATGTGCGCCCAATAAGTTCCAGGTGAGGCGCCAGGTGGAACCTTGAGCTCGTGACGTTGGGTAATTATATCACCAACCTGCCAGTTTTCGACCGGCACACCCAATCCATCTCCGACTGATACCACACGCCCATCCTCTGCCAGCAGGTGAGCCATCAGCGAAAGCGGTCCGACCGGCAACTGTTCTACTTGCCAAAAAGTCTCTAGTTCTACCACTTGACCAGCCTGCACTTGAGAACGATCCAGTCGGTAGCCCAGCCACTCTGGCCCATCCTCGAGTGACACCGGCGCGGAGATTCTCTTCCCCTCAGCCTCTACCCGGGCGGGGAGCCACTCGCTCGGCGCGGCGATACCGGTTCGGATTAGGCCCGAGACAATCGCTTCGACTGAAACTCCCTCATACACCGCAAAGGGCGGGACAAAGCCGGTTTGTTTTTGTTCGTAGGTCAAATGCGCGTGCGCCAGATGTGAGGCGACAAAGTCATTCGCCTGCAAGGAAGCATCCCGAGAAAGCACGTACCAGCCCATTCCCGACGGATACAACCACGATTGCGAGCAGTCGAGCACGATCTGCCGCAGATCATTCCTCCCAAAACCCTCGGCGATCTGTTCCGCTCCCAGCGGCGCGACGGGAACGGAACATTGCGCCACCCACGTCGGCGTCACGGCGGGAGGTTTGACTTCATAGATAAACATCGTGTGGGCCACTCGATCTGTTGGCTCGCGGCGGCGAAACCAATCGAATTGCTCCGGGTCGGCCAAGGGGATGCCGTCGAGCGTCGTCGCGCTGATGGCATATTGGCCCGGCGGCGGATTGAAGCGCGCGGGGAACACGGCCGGCGTGTTGCCGCCCATCGGCGTGAGCGGCTCGTAACGCACGCCGTACCACGCCGGGTCAATGAAGGTGAACATGGAAAGCCGCACGCGCTCGATGCCGTGCTCGCGCTGATACGCGGCCAGTTCCTTGAGCGCCTGCCCCCAATCGGTGTTCGAATCGGCCAGGTAGCGCCAGCCGCCATCGGCCCCGCCGGCCAGCTCGTTGAAATACGCCTGGTAGTGGGGAAAGGCGCGTATTGCACCCACGGTACTCCAGACCAAAAGTGCAGAGACTAGAAGACATGGGGATAAGATGACGCGATTTGAGATTTGAGATTTGAGATTTGAGATTTGAACACCGATAAAGATGAACAGAAACGGCAGAATGGGCAACAGGTGGCGATAGCCAATGTCAATCGTGCTGAGCATGGCGTTGACGAAATAGGCCAGTGGGATGAGCAGCAGCCAGGCGGTGTCAATCCACGACACGGGGCGGCGGCGCGCCCACGTCACGAGTGCGACGATGAGCAGCGCCAGGGTGGGGAGCGGCGTCTTGACGGCGAACGCAAAGGGAAAATACCACCACCATCCTGCTTGGCTCACCTGCCCGGCCAAAAAGGCCGGTTGGCCTTCGGCCATGTGACGGTTGAACGCTTGCAGGACGAGCCAGTGCGTGGCGGCAGGAACCGGGACACTCTGGCCCGGCAGCGGCTTGACCTCAAAGCGATACGCGGCCCACAGCACGCCAAACGCCAGCGCATAGATCACCATCAAGCGCGCGCCCCAGCGCAAGACCTGGGGCCGGAGCGCGCTCCATTTGCCCCAGTGAGCGCGCAGCGGCGTTAGGCCGATCAGCAGGGCAAGCATCGGCGCAAAGAACAGGCCCGAGACTTTGGCGGCAACCGACAGGCCGAGCGCGACTCCAATGAGCGCGGCTCGCCGGGCGCCAAGTCGCTTGATCGCGCGCCAGGCGAGGTAGGTTGCGAGCATCCCAAAAGTCAATGCGCCCAGGTCGGTCGTGTTGAACTGGGCGCTGGAAATGATGCCCGGGTCGAACGCGAACAGGCACACGGCCACCAGTCCCGCTTGCGCGCCGGCCAGGTCGCTCGCCCAGCGATACACCACCGCGCCGAGCAAGAGCGCCAGCAGCATGATGGGCACGCGCGTCGCCAGCTCGACCGATTCGATCGGGCCGAGTCGCGCGATCAACTGCGCACTGAATTTGAACAAATTGCCTTCATCCCAGCCTGGTGTTTGATGTGGGTCAGGCCGATCGGGCTGCAGCAGGAGCGGCCACGCGGCCCAGGCATTGACCAGCGGGGGGTGAATGTGCGCTGGCAGCAGGCGATAGTCGCCCGCGGCCAGGACGGTATAGCCCATCGCAATGTGCATCGGCTCATCGGTGGTGAGGGAGAGGCGCGTCGAGCCGAACAGGGCTTGCCCAAAGAGCGCCAGCAGCAGCGCGACGGCTACGAGCGGCGCATAAGTAAGGTTACGAACCCGCGCGCGGTTCATGGCGTCACACTCAACGCGGCCAGCTGCAGGCTGTCTCCGACGACCGCGCCATTGACTTTCACCGGCAAGCGCTGGAGACCATCCAACGTGTACAGCCCAGTCTGCGCCCACAGCGTGCCGGGCGGTGCATCGGCGGGAAGCTGCAACAAGCTGCGTTGCGCGAACACATCGCCCACTTGCCATTGATCGGTGGCCAGTCCCAGCCCATCGCCCACCCCAATCGCCCGGCCATCTGCGCTCACTAGGTGCGCCATGATCGAAAGCGGCTCGGGCGGCTGACCCGTCACGCGCCACAGCGTCAACAGTTCGACCGACTGGCCGGGGCGGGCGGTCGAGCGATCGAGTTGAAAACCCATCAACTCAGCGGTTTGTCCAAACGAGGCGGTAAGCGGAGACAGACCCGGCAGCTTGGCCTGGTCCGAAGTCAAAAAGATCGAATGAGGCGGCAGTCGGAAGGATTGCTTTTGCTCATAAACGAGGCTGGCTTGGTTCAGCCAGCGCGCGACGAACGCGCTCCTATCGTGCGCCAGGGCGTAGGGCAGGACGATCCAGCCGCGAGCGGTGTTGCCGGGCAGCACAAAGGTCTGAGAGCAGTCGAAATAGACCAGGCGCAAATCGCTGCGCCCGAAACCTTCGGCTATGTCCTCTGGCTCAAGCGGCGGCGCTGGATCGGCGCACGAGGCTACCCAGCCCGGCAGTGGCTCGACCGGTCGAACGTCGTAAACGAACAGTGCATAGCCGATGCGCGCGGTCGGCGGCCGGTGACGGAAAGTGTCGTAGGTGTTAATGTCGGCCAGCGGCACGCCTTGCAGCGACGAGGCGCTGAGGACATACACGCTCGGCGCGGGGTTGAAGCGCGCGGGCAGCACAGGCGGCGCGCCCATCATCGGCGCGATCGGCTCATAGTCAATCCCATACGTGGCCGGGTCGTTCGACGAGAACTGGGCGAACTTGATGCGACCGATGCCGTGCGCGTTCATGTACGTCTTGAGCTCTTTCCAGCCTTGTCCCCAATCCAGGTTGGAATCTACCAGGTAGTGATAGCCGCCCGCCGGCCCCCCGGCCAACTCGTTGAAATAGGCCAGGTAGTGTGGGAACACGGCCGCTGTCCCAACCGCGCACCATACCACAAGCGCCAAGACAAGGAGACAAGGAGACAAGGAGACAAGGAGACAAGGTGACAAGGTGACAGATCGAAGATCCACGTCAGGGGAGTGACGCTTGACGTTTGAAATTCGAGATTTCGCGTGCTTGAGGGCTATGCCGGGATTTGAGATTTGACCAATGAACACGAATGTAAACGGCAGCATGGGCAACAAATGGCGGTAGCCGATGTTGAACGGTTGGGTCAGCGAGGCGACAAAGTAGATAAGCGGAAATGAAAGCAACGCAGGATAACGCCACGCCTGCCACGCCAGTTCTCGTCGTTCTCCATTTTGCCACAGGCGCAAGATCCGCGCTCCCACGCCGATCAGCGCGGCAATGAGCAAGATGAGTGTGGGCAGCGGTGTCTTGAGCGCAAAGGCCACCGGAAAGTAATACCACCAGCCTTGCTCCGAGTTCATCCCCAGGAGAAACGTCGGGCGACCTGCGCTCAGGTGCGCCTGTACCGTGTTGAGCGAGGTCAGGTAGCTGGCGGCTGGCATGGGGAATTCAAATTTCAAACCCCCTAAAGAGGGAGATTTCCAAATGTCAAAGGTCAAAGAGCGCAACTCAAAGCCGAACACGGCCCAGAAGGTGAGGAACGCGATGAGCAGGAGGACTGCCGGCGATTTCCACGAAGGACCAAGTCTGGGCGTCTCTTTGCGGATGAATTTGCTTCGCGTGAGAACTTGGGCCAGCCACAGCGCGCCGAATAACGGCAAGAGCATCAACGCCGAGACTTTGGCGGCTTCTGCCAGGCCCAGCGTCACGCCCGCGAGGAGGATGGACGGCCAGCTCGGTCGCCGAAGGTAACGCCAAAAGAAATAGCACGCGATAAAGATAAAGCAAGCCGCGCCCAGGTCGGTGGCGGCGATGGCTGAATGCGCGACGATATTCGGATCGAATGCGTACAGCGCCAATGCCAACACGCCAGCGCCCGGCCCCAACAGGTCTGCGGCCCATCGAAAGACGAACGCGCCGAGCAGCAGCGACATCAACATCGTCGGCACGCGCGCCGAGAACAACAGCCGGTCGAACGGGCGATAGCGCAGTAAAAAGAATTTGGTCACGCGGTTGAGATTGCCCTGTTCCCAGCCGGTCGTTTCAGCCGGCGAGCCGAGGTCGGGTAGCAAAAGCAGCGGCCATGCTTCCAGCACCTTGACCAGTGGCGGATGCTCTTCGATCAGCCTCAGATCGCCTGTGCGGAGGTAAGAGTAGCCGCTGGTGATGTGCAGCCCTTCGTCTGTGGTGATGGACAGGCGCGTCGCAGACGCGACGGACTGCGCAAACAACAGCCACAACAAGAACACAGCGACAGGCAACTGCCATGGACGTGCGCGCATCGCCACTCCTACTTGGAAATAATCTTGAATGCAGGCAGGCCGTTAGGGTAATAGATCACCAGATCTGGCTCCACGTCTTCCAGCATGTGAGGCGGGGCTACGAACAATCCATGCTCCAGCTCTGCGTAAAACTTTTCCACGTCCCCCACCCAGTATTTATCCCAGTGCTTTAATCTGGCTGCGAGCTTTGGACTGTACTCGATTGGCTCGGCCTGGAAGCGCCGCGGATCGTAGCGTTGAAAGAACAGCACAAAGATATGCGGCTGGCTGATCCAGTTGGTGACCACGATGGCGTCGTACTCGTCTTCGTGAGCCGTGATGTACTCTACTGCTTCCTTGACACCATACTCAAAAGCGCGCGCAGCTCGAACCGGGTAAACCACGAAATAATTCTGCAAGAATGTGGCGGCATTCCAGATCAACAATCCGGCCAGCGTGCCCAATAGCGCCATTCGCCATCGAGTCCCCAAGTGGCGCGCATTCCAGATCGTCATTATACCTTGCGCCGAAACAATGGCGTACGCGGGCAGGCCAAATATGCCACGCATGGAATGCGGAGTGCCCATTTCCTGAATGGTGAGTGCTGCCGGCAGCGCACCCAGTGCAATCCAGGCCATCAGCAACGCTCCGGCGGAACGGTTTTTCCTGGCCCAGAACATTCCCAGGACACCTAGTGGCAACAAGAGCGCATCCACAGCGTACAATTGGCCAAAGCCGGGTGGGTGATAGTACTTTTGGGCATCACCGTGAACGAACAAGTAATCCGGCGAAAAATGCCCCAGCCATTGCCGGCCGACTATGGTCAGTGATTTATACAGTGGTTCGTCTGGGCGCAACACGCCAACAGCGTCCAAACGGTTCCACGTCTGAGGATTGCTGGCGAGGGAATAGACCAGGGGGATAGTCGTCAGAACCAGGACCAGTGCGGCCAGCATTGCCACTCGTTTGTATTGCCAGACTCGCCGGGCAGAGACCAGCACGAACGCGGCGGCCATCAGGGGCGTGAATGCCTGCGCGGTGGGCTGTGTGTACAGCGAGAGGCCGAAGGCCAGCCCGGCTCCGATCAACCATGCCCGACGTTTGCTGATAAACCAGCGCCAGGCGCACAACACGCCCAGCACAACCGTCAAGATGGTCAGCGTGGCTTCTACGCCGAGGCGCGAAAAGGGCAGGTGCCAGGGCGAGATGGCGAGCATCAAGCCGGCCAGCGTGCCGGCCGGCCAGCCAAACATGTCTCGCGCCAGCCGGTAAGTGAAAAGCACACCTAACAATCCCCACACGGCGGCGGCAGCGCGGACGCCGAACGCGCTCAATCCGAGAGTAGCGACGAATGGGATGAGCGAGTAGATAAAACCGGGCCGGCGGTAGTCATTAAAACCTCGGATCGTCACCGGCCAGGGATTGCCCCACTGATCACGCCCGGTCTTGAGCAGCGAATAGGCTTCGTAACCGTTGACGGCTTCTTCCGAATGGAGTGCCGGTGGCACTTGGTCCAGCGCCACACAGCGCAGCGCCATCGCCAGCCACAGGACGGCGATAATACATAGCCATCCAATGCAAGGCAGTGCTGTGCGTGACTGCGTGTCTTTAGCAGGCGTCACTTTTGACTCTTGATGAGTGAAAGGCATTTCTCTTGGTATTCTTGGGGAAGGTTGCTGCAGATTTCAGGCCTGTTTCTTTGAACAGCAAAGTCAATGACTGTTTCCTCGTTCCCTTCCAACTCAAAGAGATGATTGACATAGTCTGGATCCGAATAAAATTCAGTTCCCCAAACTAGCGGCCCCCTGAAGAGCAAGAAGACAAACACGAACGAAAGGAATAGCCCCAAAAAGTATTTTGCAAATTTCTCTCTAATGTCGCTTTTCAAAAAGACGGCTACTCCAAAAACAAGAGTGATGAGCAAGGAGAAAAGGAAATTGCGCTCAAATAGTTTTTCGTCCCACACAAAGTAAGGCCAATTTTCCCACGATGAACTATAAGCAGTGTATGCTCCCAAGAGAAAGACAAAGATCACGGACAGCCATTTCTTTCTATCGTCTCTAAAGCCATTCACTGTGCCCCATAGGGCAATGGAACAGGACACCACAAAAGATAAAAAGTAAAAAAGGTGAAATCGAGCGCCGATGATTCCTCTTGAAAAAAGCAGGAACAATGACACCAGAGCAAAAACCACGATGAAACTGTCTCTCTTGAACAATTCCTTATCCTTGTCCTTCCAGTGTCCCAAGGTATTCCTTATCAAAACAACCAGCCCCAATACAAACGGCAAAAACAAAAGCGTCGTCACGGGCCAAACATTCGTGTCGTTAAAGATGAGCAGAGTTCCTCTAAAAGAACCGGCCCAATCTTGTTTGGTGGCCACACCGTAACCGAAACTGAATCTATACAAGGCGTCCCATATATTGTATATATCGCCGCCGCCAACCGCGCTCTGGATAGGGCGGTAAAACGCAAACAGTTGGGCGCCAATGATCCACAACAGTATGAGCCAGAGGAAAGCGGATAATTGAAGCATCTCTTTGACGGCAGAATTGAGCAAATCGGCAAGTTTGACGCCTAACCGGATATATTCAAATAACCTGACCAGGGCATACCACGCCAAAAAACACAACAGCAGAAACACGCCTCTTCCAAAATTGGCGAGGAACACTAATGAAGAAAGCAAAGAGATAGAGTAAAACCTGTCCCTATTTTCAGATGTGGCCAGATAAAAGACTGGAAGAGACAAGGGCACGACAATCGCCTCAAAAAACTGTGACTTGGAAGTGGTCCATATAAAGATGTCAGAGAAAGCGACCACAAAGGCGGATAGAACCGCAATGTTTTCGTCGAACCGCCTCTTGATCATGTAATAGACCAGCCAGACACTTGCCACCCCCGCTAATAGCGGAAAGATCCTTAGACCCCAACTGTTCTGTCCGAAAATATCGGTAAACAACCGCTCTACCCAAAAATACAGAGGCGTTATCCCCAAAGTATGTTTCAACGAGGCTTTGAAGAAAAAGTGCACGGGCGATACTCGTGTCTTGTTTACGCCGTCCAGAATGCTTGTGATTTCATCATGCACGAGAGGAAACTGGATCACGCCATATAGTCTAACAGAAAACCCCAAAAGCATTATCCAGAATAAAGGATGCTTCAAAACCTCGAGATTTTTTATCCCTAGCATTTGTAGGGCTTTGGCAAACCGGTTTGAAAGCTGCGGCATTAACTACCTCGTTACGGTAGAGATCTCACCATGATCGGCGATATGGCCAATGTGTCGGCGCCTGACGCGTCGTCAGAGAGTACGGGCCAGCGTTCGAGGGTGTCCAGCCAATAAGCGCCAGCCAGCAGTTGGTACTGGCCTCCCGGCGCGTCGGACGAAATCACTAGCCGATGACGTTGCGCGATCGTGTCGCCGGGCTGCCAGTTCTCCACCGGCACGCCCAGCCCGTCGCCATTGGCGATCTCGCGGCCATCCGCCGCGACCACGTGCGCCATGATCGAGGCAGGGCGGCCCACGCCGCTCGTCACGCGCCAGTACGTCGTCAATGTCACCGCCTGCCCCGGCGCCACTTGCGTGCGGTCGAGCGTAAAACCGAGGAACGTCAATGGGCCAATGTTTACCTGCGCCCCCGGCGCAACACCGCCCGGCCTCAAGATACCAGAAAAATCCGGGAGTGCAGCGAGCCGGTACACTGTGAAGCGCAGACCCTGGCTCAAGCCACCTGGGCGAAACTCGCGCGAGAGCTGGCCATACGCCGCTGCGGGTGTGGTGCCTGCGCCGACGATGTACCAGCCCGGCATCCGAGCTGGGATCACCCAACTGCTTCGGCAGTCAAAGTAAATCAGGCGGAGGTCGTCGCGTCCAAAGCCTTCAGCCACAACGTCCGATTCGAGAGGAGCTTGAGGCGTGGCGCACTGCGCCACCCACTGGCCGGGCGCTCGCTGCGGGACATCGTAGACCAGAATCGCATTGGCGATCCACTCGTTCGGCTCGCGCTCGCGGAACCAGCCAAACACGTCGTGGTCAATCGGCGAGCCAATTTGCAAATTGTGCGCGCCGATGTAATACCGGCCCGGCTTGGGGGCAAAATGAATCACGCTTTGCGGATTCGGCATCGGCGGCAGTGGATCGTACTCGATGCCATACACCGCCGGATTCACAAACCCGGTCGCGCTCAGATTGATCCGGCCCAGATGGTTCTCGGCGATATAGGTCCGCAGCTCGATCAGCGATTGCCCCCAGTCGAGGTTCGAGTCCACCAAGTATTTCCACCCGTTCCTGGGTCCGCCGATTGTCTCATTAAAGAAAGTGAGATAGTCAGGAAAGACACTTGCCGTCCCGATAATGTGCCAAGCAAGTAAAACGTAAAACGTGATCCGTGATGCGTGATACGTGATCCGTGATGCGTGATGCGTGGCAGGTTCGAGATTCAAGATTTGAGCGGCGAGCACGAACAGACATGGAAAAAGGGGTAGCAAGTGCCGGTAGCCAATCTCCACGGCGCTGAACAGCGCGACGAGCGCATAGGTGCTGATGAACGCGATGAGCAGTAGGATGGCTGCCCTCCGACCTCCGACTTCCACCCTCCGACTTCCGACCTCCGCCCTCCGCCCTCCGGCCACTATCTGTCGTCTGATCCCCAACGCCGCCGAGAGTGCCAACAAAATCAAAACGGGGATCGGCGTCTTGATGAGAAACGCCACCGGGAAATAATACCACCAGCCCTTTTCAGAAACCTGGCCCATCAGAAAAGTCGGATGGCCCACATCTAGGTGATTCTGCGCTTTGAGGACACTGGTCAAGTGTGTCGCAGCCGGGAGCGGGATGGGCACGCCGGGCAACTTGGCTACCTCAAAGCGATAGATGGCCCACATCGTCAGGAAGGCGATAGCATAGATCGCCGCCGCCATCACCGCCAAGCCCAACCATCGCCGCAGGCGAGGATTCCTCATTCGCGCGGTCATTCGCTCGATGATGGGCGTGCGAGCGCGAGTTGCCATGCCCGGGGCAAAAATGAGCAACACAGAGACCGGCAGCAAGATCACCGCCGTCATCTTGGACATGAGCGCCAGTCCCAGCGTGACGCCGGCTGCGATCAACACGCCGGGCGAAGGACGGCGCAAACTCTTCCATAGCCAGTACAACGCGATAAAGCTGAACGCCGTCACGCCCAAATCGGTCGTCGCCAACATACCGTGCGCGATAATGCTCGGATCGAACGCGCACAAGGCCAACGCCACGATGCCCGCGAGTGGCCCGGCGCGACCCAAGTCGCTGGCCCAACGGAACACGTACGCCGCCAGCAACATCGCCACCAGCATCACTGGCACGCGCGCTGCGAACAAGAGCTTTTCAATGTCCGGCGATTTCCAGACAAGCTGCTTGGCAAAGATCAACGTGTCCGGCTCAGTCCAGCCGGCGAGCGTAGATGGCTCCGGCATATTCGGAAGCAGGAGCAGTGGCGCAGCTTCCAAAATCGCCATACCCGGCGGGTGTGCACTCTTGAAGCGTTGAAAGCGCAGGTCGCCCGTCTTGAGGTAAGCATAGCCGCGCGAGATATGCTGCCCCTCGTCAAACGTCACCGAGTTGCGCAGCGCGGCGCGCGTCAACTGGAAGAATAGCGCAAGCAAGAGCGCCATCGCCACGGCCCAGTGCCAAAGCCGTGGAGGGTGGAGGGTGGAGTGTGGAGCGATTGGCGATTGCTCGTTCATGGTTTGACCTCGATGGGAGCCAGCAGCAATCGGTCGCCCACGGCTTGATTTTCTCGCAAGACGCGATAGCGTTCCAGCGTATCCAATCGGTACACGCCTGTTTCGATCCAATACGTGCCCGGCGTAGCATCTTGCACTTTCAGCCAATGTGCCTGTACGATCACATCGCCGGCCTGCCACACCTCAATCGGCACACCTAGCCCATCACCGCCAGAAACGGCACGCCCTTGCGCATCCAGTAGGTGTGCCATGATTGAAAGAGGATACTCTGCTCCGCGCGTTACACGCCAGGCGGTAAACACGAGTATTTGCTTCACCGTCTGCCAATCGTATAGCCAGAATCCCTCGAATTGTAGCGGCCCGGTTGTGGTCGCAGGAGACGTGACCTGCGCGCCCTGCGACATCGCTTGCGCGGGAAGCCAGTCGCCCGGCGCGACCACCGCTTGCATTTGCCGACCTTGGGGCAGAGTCACACTGTTCACGTGATACACGCCCTCGAACATGGCCTGCGTGCTGCGCGGTTCAAAAATTAACCTGGCGGTAGGATACCACGTTTGAGCCGGCAGACTGCGAGACGTATGGAAGTACCAACCCGGCGCATCTGTAGCAGGATACCACCAACTGGTGGAACAGTCGAATTGCGCCAGGCGCAAGTCGCCGCGCCCCAAGCCCGTCTTGATCTCGTCGGCATCCAGCGGTGGTGATGGGCTGGCACACTGTGCTACCCACTCGCCACGCGGTTGTTCGGGCACATGGTAGACAAATAGCGCGTGACCGATGCGCGCCGTAGGCGTCATCTCGCGGAAGTAGGCGAACGTGTCCACATCCGGCGTATAAACGCCTTGCAGCGTCGTCGCGCCGATGGCATACCAGCCCGGCGCAGGATCAAAGCGCGCGAACGGCGCGGCGCGAGGCGAGGGCGGCAGCATCGTCGCCTGGAGACCATATACCTCCGGGCGCGACGGGCTGAATTGGCTGACGAACACGCGCTGGATGTCACGCTCATCCAGCCACATCTCGAGTTCTTTGAGATTCTGCCCCGAGTCCAGGTTCGAATCCACTAGCCACTGGTAGCCGCCATCAGGCCCCCCGGCTAGCTCGTTAAAGTATGCCAGGTTGTGCGGAAAAATCGTGGCCGCGCCGACGGCGTACCAAATCAAGAGCGCAATGATAAAGAGATACGCGCAAGCGGACCAGATGACTTTATGAAATTTGAGATTAGAGATTTGAACAGCAATAAAGACAAACAAGAACGGCAAGATGGGGAGCAAGTGTCGGTAGCCAATGTCCACCGAGCTGAACAGCGCAGTCGCAAAATGAACAATGGGGAACAACCCCAAGGCCCACTTGGCGCCCGGCGTCTTGCCTCTTGCAGCCAACACCACCGATACCGCCAGCAGCGCCAGCGTCGGCAGCGGCGTCTTGACGAGGAACGCCGCCGGGAAATAATACCACCAGCCGCGCGTCGAGTTCATTCCCATCAGGAACGCGGGATGGCCTTCGTCATAATGTTGTTGCAGCGATTGGTAAACCTTGACGTGAGTCGCCATGGGCACTGGCACAGACACGCCGGGGATATATCCCACTTCAAAGCCATAGACAGCCCACACCACGCCAAACGCAACTAACGCTATGATCACGACGCGCCACGCGCGCTGCACGATACCATCTCGCCCGGCGACCAACACGATCACCGCCAGCAACGGCGCCAACAACGCCGCCGAGACTTTGGCCGCCAGCGCCGCGCCCAACGCTACTCCTGTCCCGACTGTCCATTTGAAACTTGATTTGCCGATTTGCTGATTTGCCGACTTGTAACAGCAATACAGCGCGATGAACCCCAACACCGTCACACCCATGTCCGTCGTAATCACCTGCGCGTGCGCGACGATGTTGGGATCGAGCGCGTACAGGAACAACGCCAGCAAGCCCGCCCGCCAACCGGCCAGGTCAACTGCCCAGCGATACACGAACGCGCCTAGCAGCACCGCCAACAAAATGATCGGCAATCGCCCGGCCAAAGCGATCCCATCCGGCGGAGTATGTTTCCAGATGACCGCATCCGTCACCGCGCTCAAGCTGGCAATCTCCCAACCGGGGATCGAACGCGGATCGGGCAGGCTGGGATCGAGCAGCAGGGGCGCTCCTGCCAGAACATTGATGAGCGGCGGATGGATGTGAATCGGCTGCAGGCGCAAGTCGCCCGTGCGCAGCGTCGAGTAACCAACCGCCAGATGCGGCCCCTCGTCAGAGGCGAGCGACGCAATCACCGCGCCGCGCACAGCCTGGGCGAACAACAGCCACAGGCACACTGCCGCTGCCCAATAAGATATGTTTTTCCTTGTCATGCTGGATTTCGGCCTGCGGATTTCTGATCTGAGTTCGGGTCGGAAACGAGAACGTGATCCGAAATCCGCAATCAAAAATCCGAAATCATAGAGCCGCCTTGACGGCCTGCGCTACTGAAAGCGGAACGACCTCCGCCAACTCGTCCACGCTCGCTGCGCGGATGCCCTCCAGCGAGCCAAAGCGCTTGAGCAGCGTCCGGCGGCGCGCCGGGCCGACGCCGGGGATCGAATCGAGCTGCGAGGCCAGGCCGACTTTGGCTCGCTGCGCGCGATGCGCCGTAATCGCAAAGCGATGCGCCTCGTCGCGCACACGCTGAACGAGATACAGCCCTTGCGATTGGCGCGGCAGCCGGATCGAATCAGGGCGGCCCGGCTGAAAGATTTCTTCTTGCTGCTTGGCTAACCCGACGACGGGCACCGCCTCGAATAGTCCATACTCTTGCAGCACCTCGACGGCCACGCCAAGCTGCCCTTTGCCTCCATCCACGATCAACAAATCGGGCAGCATGATAAAGCTCGAGTCCTGTTTCTTGCCCAAGACCTTCGAGTTCTCGCGCAGCGCCTCGAAGGTCTCTTTGCCATCAAAGTAGCGCCGAAAGCGCCGCGTCAACACTTCTTTCATCGAGGCTAAATCGTCCGGCGCGCTCTGGACGCTCTTGGCGTTAAACTTGCGATAGTCCGACTTTTTCGGCACGCCCTTGACAAAAACCGCCATCGAGCCGACGATGGCCGTGCCCTGCGTGTTGCTGATGTCGAAACATTCGATGCGCGCGGGCGGCGCGGCCAATCCCAGCGCTTCCGCCAATTGCTGCA
>CAYHAR010000021.1:0-28912 GCA_964354595.1 uncultured Anaerolineae bacterium
TCCTCCGGTCCTGTCCAGACATCTTCTCGGTAGAGTTCGAGGTCAATTTTCATCTCTTCCTCCCTCGGCTTGGTCTGGGGGAATTATACTCGACAATGGGACAAAGTGAGCAGGTGCGACGCGCCTCGCGAGCGTGCCGCACCTGCTTTCCTCACGGCGACTGATTCAGCAGAATCGCCGCCTGGTGAGCATTCAGCGTGACCGAAGTCACCGCCTGGTAGCTCAACGAGCCGGGCGCGACGCCGCTCGGTGGAACCTCCCCGCCGCCGCTGGGAGCGACGCGGTAATACATCGCGCCGAGGTTGACGGTGTGCGAGGCGTCCGTTGGGTTCACCAGCACCATGCCTTTGGAATAGGGGCGCACGTACACGTTCCACGTCGGGTCGAGATAGGCCGAGATTTCTACAGGCAACGCATCAGTCGGCGCGCCGAGGTCAATCGCGTATTCGGGGAACCATTCGGGCATGTCAGAGGTTTCCAGGTTGATGTAGGTATACTTGCCTTTGACCAGCAGGTACGAGCCGAGCACGAACAGGCGCTCGCTCACGTTCCCCTCGTCGGGATACGTCTGCGCAATCAAGCTTTTGTCGGCGATGACGAACGGCAAGATGCGGTTCATCTGCAATTCCCAATCGCCCACATCGAAATAGCTCCCACTGCTCCACTCGACAAATCCTTCGATCATTACGCCGTCTACGTTGGAATAGTCGGAGGGATCGCGCGTGGTGATGTACATGCCAACGTTTGGAATCCACTTCCACCGTCCAGCAAACTGCGCCCGGATATAGTCAGTAAAGCTGTACTCGCGCGTCGCCCAGGCCGACTCAAAGGCCACATTTACCGGGGGCAAGGCCGGAGCATAACCGCCGATATAGTTGGGCACGCTGTAGCTATCGGCAAAGAGGCCGTCGTTTTCGTTGTTTTGCAGCTGCGAGATGATTTCAGTGCTCCACCACTCACGCCAACGGGGATCGTCCAATTCGGCCAGGTAGTGACCCCAGTCGCAGTGAAAGACGCGCGAGCCATAATGAAAGAACCAGTTTTCCTGCACGTTCGCATCGCCGGGCCATTCCTGCACCCACTCGTCGCCATTGATGATCGAGTGGTAGTTCGTCGTTGGCTGGCAGGTGACACTTGGCTCGCTATGACCGAGCGCCTGGCCAAGCCGGTAATGCAGGACGAGAAAATTGGGATTGTATTGTCGCAGGTGGCGAGTGGCATCGCGCAAGAGCTTTTGCGAGCCGACATAGTGAGTGGCGGCGAACTGGAATTGCGCTTCGGTCAGGTAGCGCGTGTCAATCTGGTCGTTGAACACGGCGATTTTGCTCGTCGTATCGGGCCACGAGCGAACGCCGGCATACTCGCGCATGACCAGCGGAAGAAAAATCGTAAAAGTCTCGCTGACCCGCAGCGTGCTCGCCATGTGTGAGCCGTAACTCGCTGGCTGGACTTTGGCCTCAAGGGTAACACCGGGCGTAGCGCTTTCCATGTCAGCCAATGCTACAGCGCCAGCTAGCAGCGTCATCACGGCGACCACTATCGCGACGAGGGTCAGCACGCGGTACCGTTTCAAGTGTAACTCGGACATTTTTGCCACCTCTTTGGGCTGTTGGCTTCGGCCACCACACGCGGCGGACCCTGCACGGCACGAGTATTTTACTCGAAACTGGCGTTAGTTCAAAGGAGACAATTTTTCGACTTATGGTATAGTTGGACGCAGATTTTCGCAGATAAACGCTGACAGGAAATCAAAATCAGCGTTCGCACCTGCACTTGCGCCGAAGCGCAGGTAAGTGTCAGCGTTGATCTGCGTCCAAAGATTTACTCCTGGCTCGACACCGACCAAGGGGGAAGAATGGCTGAACTCTCCGTCTCTGAATTCCGCCAGACCGCCGCAAACATTGAAGCGCAAATCGGACAGGTGATCGTGGGCCAGCGCGAGGTGGTGCGTCACGTGCTGGTGGCCATCGTCGCCGGGGGACACGTGCTGCTGGAAGGCGTGCCGGGCCTGGGCAAGACGATGCTCGTGCGGACGCTGGCCGACGCGCTCGATTTGAAATTCTCGCGCATCCAGTTCACGCCCGACCTGATGCCCGCCGACATTGTGGGCACGGACATTTTGGAAGACGCAGCCGATGGCCGCCGCGCGTTCCGCTTTCAGCCGGGGCCGGTGTTTGCCAACCTGGTGCTGGCCGACGAGATCAATCGCGCCACGCCCAAGACGCAGAGCGCGCTGCTGGAGGCGATGCAAGAGCACACCGTCACCGTGGCTGAAAAAAGCTACAAGCTGACCGAGCCGTTCTTTGTCATGGCGACGCAAAACCCCATCGAAATGGAAGGCACCTATCCGCTGCCGGAAGCGCAACTCGACCGGTTCCTGTTCAAGGTCAACGTCACGTTTCCTTCGTCGGGCGAGTTGGTGGACATTCTGACGCGCACCACCGGGCAAGAGCTTGCCCGCGCCAGTCGCGCCGCCGACGGCGCAGCGATCCTGGCGATGAGCGCGCTCGCGCGAGCAGTGCCGGCGCCCACGCACGTTTCCGATTATGTGGCGCGGCTCGTCGTGGCGACGCATCCCGAAAATTCCGCCGCGCCGGAAACCGTCAAGCGATTCGTGCGCTACGGCTCATCTCCGCGCGGCGCGCAGGCATTGATGCTGGGGGCCAAAGTCACCGCGCTGCTGGTAGGCCGCTACAACGTCGCCTTTGAAGACATCCGCGCGGTGGCGTTCGCCGCACTGCGGCATCGCCTGCTGCTCAACTTTGAAGCGCAGGCGGAGGGCATGGCCGCCGATAGCATCATTGAGGAATTGTTGAAGGCAGTGCCGACGAGCAAACCGTGAAGCATGAAATGATGAGACTTTTGGAAATAGCTTTTACCTCTCGCAAAGACGCAAAGAACACTCTGAAAAAACCTGGCGATCTTGGCGGCTTGGCGCTAGATGCCTTATTTCCGATAATGTCTATTCTAGATTTGCTGTCCTTTGAATTGACTGACATACAGATGGTGGAAAAAACCTCGCCGGTCCAGCAGTTGTTGACGAGTCCCTTGTTCGATGATTTCGCCATTGTTGAGCACCAACACATGATCGGCATCGCGGATGGTGCTCAGCCGGTGAGCGATCACAAAGCTGGTCCGCCCTTGCATGAGGCGCAACAGCGCTTTTTGGATGCGCGCCTCGGTGCGGGTATCCACGCTGCTGGTGGCCTCATCCAAAATCAAGATGCCCGGGTCGGCGAGGATGGCGCGCGCAATCGCAAGAAGCTGGCGCTGCCCCTGGCTGAGGTTGCTGGCCCGCTCAGAAAGCTGCGTTTGATACCCTTGAGGCAATTGCCGGATGAAATGATCGGCGTCCGCCATCCTGGCCGCCTGGACGACCTCTTCATCCGTCGCCCCTAAACGTCCATAGCGGATGTTTTCCATCACGGAGCCAGAAAACAAGAAGGTATCTTGCAATACTAATCCGAGTTTGCGGCGCAAGTCGGCCTTCTTGATATCGCAAATATCCTTGCCATCAATCGTAACCTTGCCTGAGTTGATCTCGTAGAAGCGGGTCAGCAGGTTGATGATCGTCGTCTTGCCAGCCCCGGTTGGCCCGACCAAGGCGATGATTTCCCCTGCTTTGGCTTCCAGGGACATGTCCTTGATGATCGGCGTGTCAGGCCGATACCCGAAATTGACGTGTTCGAAGCGCACATCTCCCCGAAGCGACTCGAGCGGAACAGCGTTCGGCGCATCGTCCACCTCAGAAGGGATATCCATGATCTCAAAGACTCGCTCCGCCCCGGCCAGGGCCGCCTGGATAGAGTTGTACATATTCGCCAACTGTCGCAGGGGGTTGATAAAGTTTTGCCCATAGCTGATAAACGTAGCGATGATCCCAACGCTGACCAGGCCCTGCAAGGCTAGCCAACCGCCCAAACCGGCGATCACAATCACAAAAAAGTTTCCTAGCACATTCGTCAGTGGCATCAGCAGCAAAGCGTACGAGTTCGCGGACACCCCGGCACGATAAACCTCCTGGTTACGCTGGCGGAAGGTTTCCATCACCGACTCGTTTCTGCGGAAGGCATTGATCACTTTTTGGCCGCTGATGGATTCCTCCATCACCCCGTAGAGTTCTCCCAGGTGTCTCTGTAAATCCCGAAAGCCTCGACGGGTGTAGCGGGCGACAAACTCGGTAAACCAGAACATGATGGGGACGACGAGTAGCGAAGCCAACGCCAGCCACCTGTCAAGGACAAACATGGCGATCAGAATTCCGATCATCGAAAGCACGCTGGCAATCAGGGACGTGACGTTTTGCGATACGGCCTGATTAATGGCATCAATGTCATTGGTCAGGCGGCTCATCAATTCGCCCGCCGGGTTGCGGTCAAAGAAGCCTTGCGGCAGGGTTTGCAAATGCTGAAACAGGTCTCGGCGCATGTGCTTTAGCGCTCTCTGGGAAATACTGGACATCACCCATGCGGCGAGGGCCTGAAACAGATTGTTCAAAAGGTACGCGGCCAGCATCCACAGGGCCATCCGTGCCAATCCGGCCAGTTGCTTTGTAACGATAAACCGATCAATCGCTACCCCCATCAGATACGGACCGACCAGCCCCAAGAGGGTATAAATCACAACGCATACCAATACCATCACCAAGCCAACTTGAAAGGGGCCGAGATAGCGCAGCAACCCGGTCATAGCACGGCGCGGATCTCGGGCTTTTTCAATTTTACCAACGGCAGCCGGCAACCTGGGCCGCATGACCGAGCGAACATCGCTGCTCCCAGGACTGGATTGATAGCTCATTCTCTTGTGCTCCGCGGGCTGCTGAAAGCTTTTTCCGTGGCAAGCCCATTTCCCAATTGCGAATCGTAAATCTCTTGGTAAATGGGACTGGATTGCATCAGCTCTTTGTGAGTGCCCTGGGCGACAATGTGGCCCTTGTCAATGACGACGATCTTGTCGGCCTTTAAGACGGTACTGATGCGTTGAGCCACCACCAGGCTGGTGTGTTGACGCATCTGCTCTTCCAGGGCATCTTGAATTTTGGTCTCGGTCTCGACGTCAACCGAGCTGGTGCTGTCGTCGAGAATCAAGATTTTGGGCTGAGTGAGCAGCGCGCGGGCGATGGCGAGGCGTTGTTTTTGACCACCGGAAAAGTTTGCGCCGCGCTCCTCGACATGGGTGTCATATCCTTTAGACAGCTCCATAATAAAATCGTGCGCCTGGGCTGCTGTGGCTGCTGCAATGACTTGCTCATCGCTGGCTTGAGGATTGCCATAGCGAATGTTATCGCGCACCGTCCCTGAAAACAAAATTGTTTCCTGGGGCACGATCCCGATTTGCGCCAGAAGCGAGTCCTGCTGGATCTGGCGGATATCCATCCCATCAATCAGCACTCGCCCCGCAGAAACATCGTAAAACCTCGGGACCAAGTTGATCAGCGTGGACTTGCCCGCGCCGGTTGCGCCCAAAATGGCGAGGGTTTCGCCTGGCTCGGCTACCAGGTTGATGTCCTCCAGAACCGCTTCATCACCGTTGCCGTTATAGTGAAAGGCAACGTTTTCCAAGACGACCCGTGCCAGAGTCTTATCGGGCAAAGCCAGCGCATCAGGGATATTCTGGACCTCTGGAATGGTATCCAGGACTTCGTTGACGCGCTTCGCTGAGACCATCCCATTCGCCCAAGTATTCGACAGCATGGTCATCATGGTGAGCGGTGTCATGGTCGTGAGCAAATAGTTGGTAAAGGCCACGATTTGCCCGACCGATAGGTCTCCCCGGATGGCCTGTAACCCACCGGCCCAGATGACGATGACCATGCCGATATTCACAAAGACCGTCAGTACCGGCGACATGGTGGACATGAATCGCATCACCTTGACCGAGTGATCGGTAAAATCTTCGTTGGCTGCCTCAAAGCGTGTGCCCTCAAAATCGGCGCGCACAAAGGCTTTGACCAAGCGTGCCCCGGCGATGTTCTCCTGCAAGACGGTGTTGAGCCTATCCAGCTTTTGCTGTACGGAGCGGAAGAGCGGCTCCATTTTGACGATGAAGAAAACGATGACGGCCGATGTGACCAGCAGCAGCGGGAGCATGGTCAGCGCCAGGCTCGGGCTCGTATTGATCATCAAGATCAAGCTGCCGATCATCAAGAGCGGAGCGCGGGTGCCAATGCGCAGAGATATCTGGGTCAGGCGCTGAAGAGCGCTGGAATCGCTGGTGAGGCGGACCATCAATTGCCCAGTTTTCTGCCGGTCGAGATTGCCATACGAAAAGGTTTGTATCTTGTGGAAAAGCGCCTCGCGTAGATCGCGTGCTACACTCTCGCCAACCTGTACTGACAGGTTGTTGTTGCCGATGGCAATCAGCGTGCTCAGCACCGAGATGCCGAGCATCAACAGCGAGGTCTGGATGACGACCGGCTGGCTGTGTTGGGCGATGCCCTGGTCAATAATCCTTTGGATCAACCTGGGAATGGACAGGTCCATGAACACTAGCGTGGTCAGCAGCGCCAGCGCCACGAGGGCGCGCCGCCAGTAGGGCCTGACAAAAGACGTTAATTTGATGATATGGTTCATATAGTTCCTTCGAGTTATAGATGAGCGACTAGCGCCACACGCAGATTGTAGATCACCCCTTCGCCCACGAGGGCATTGAGCCGTCGTTGCCACACGTCGAGTGCCCCCGTCAAAGTGGGGATGACCAACAAGGCCAGCGCCAACGCAATCAGGCGCGGCAGATTGCGCGCCGCCAGGGTCCGGTCAATCAGGTCGCGCAAGATCAGGGATGTCAGCAAAGACAGGCCGGCAGTGACCAGGATCATGGTCAACATGCCGGCGATTTGCCAACGGTACGGGCGCGCGTAGCTCACCGCAGCAAGCTCCACGTGACTTGCTTTTCATCGGGCAAGCGCAGATAGCCGTGCCATCCAGCGCCATGCATCATAATCGCGCGCCATCCAATACAGCCATCCGGATTGCTTTTCAGTCAGGCGACGGATTCTACCGGTCTGTTTCGCCATACGTGTCAGGCTCAAAGATAGGGTGCACAGCCTGCATCGCCTGTACGACGATGGTCCGGTCTTGGGGAGCAAGTGCGGCCAGCTTTTTGGCCAGAGCCGCCTGGGTAGCGCCATGCGCCGCCTCCAACACAGACTGGCCTCGCGCTGTCAGCGTCAGGGTGACGCGGCGGCGGTCAACGGAATGCGTGTTGCGCAAGATCAGCTTGCGCTCCACCAGCCCCTCCACCAGCGAGGACATGGAAGGCAGCGTCAGGCCGATATGCTCGGCAACTTGAGAGAGCGAGGCGCCAGCCTGCCGGCTCAGAAAAGTCAGAGTGCGGAATTGCGGCACGGACAGGTCGGCGGCGCGGTGACGGCGCATCTCGGCGCGCACAGTGCGCATCACCAGCGGCACAGTCTCCAACACCTGGCGCGCGCACTCGTCCAGCGAAATGGATGGCATAGGTTTTATTTCCTAATAGTTAGATAATCAAAGTATATCACGGAAAAGCTAGAGTGTCAAAGGTGAAACGTCAGGCCGCCTGTGCGTCAGTTTGACGGCAAAACCCTCCAGAAGCAAATCTTGACCTCTGCAGCATCGGCGTTACCGATTCGATCCATGCCGCGCTCGACGATAAGGACGCGCAAAAGATAGCCCAACTCGGGCAGGGCAAAGTCATCCAGAACAGCGTCAACCGACAAAATTACCTCACCCAAGCGATTGGGTGAGGTAATTCTTTTTGGCTCGTTTTTGGCCTTCAAAAAGGCCAAGTCGGGGCGAGAGGACTTGAACCTCCGACCCCACGGTCCCAAACCGTGTGCTCTAACCGTACTGAGCTACGCCCCGAACGAACGCAAGTATACCCTTGTGTGCTTTGACCGTCAAGGCCGGCATGCTGGTAGGCAGGATTTCTGGATTGAATTTACCCCACCCAAGGCGTCTCAGTTGGGTTGAGTTTTCACATCTGACTTACTGCGGTATCCCCGGCGAGTGGAAAAGTTGCCGTGGCAAACATCTCCCCCCGACCTCCGGTCGCCTCTCCTACGAGGATAGAAGAGTTTCCCCCTTCCCTCGCAGGGAAGGGGGCCAGGAGGGGCAGGTCAAGCCGCGACCTTTTCCCTCGTCCGTCCGACGTTGGCCGCAAAGATCATCAGCGCGATGAACGACCACGCCGCAGAAACCAGGAATACGTCGCGCACTTCCAGGTTGCGTGCGACTATAGACGCCGTAAAAGGTCCGACGACAAACGCCAGGTTCATCGGCAGATAAATCATGCTCAAAATCGAGCCGCGTTTCTCGGCCGGAATGTTGAGGCTGATGATGGCAATCATCAAACTGCTCACGGACGGGTTGACCGCAGCAAAAATCGCCCAGGCGATGGCCAGGGCCGTCATGCCCTGCGCAGCAAATAGGGGCAGCCACAAAATCGCTGCGACGAACATCAAGAACGCGAGCAGCCGGCGATGCCCCACACGGTCGGCCAGCATACCCCACACCGCCGAGCCCAAGAGCGTCGTCGCGCCGGCCACCCCTTGCGTGATCCCGATCGCCATCGGCGCGGCTCGCGCCCCCACGATTTCGCCGATCCGCACCGGCAAGTACGCGTTCGAGGAAAAGGGCGCGATGCTGTAGACGAAACTGGTCAGAAAAACCGTCGCGGCCACTGGCGAATGGATGACGGCGCGGAGCGCATCGCCCAACATCACGGTGACGGGTGGCGTGGGCTTGGGTATGAATGTCTCGCGATAAAAGGTCGTCAAAATGATGGCGATCAGCGCCGCGACCAGCGCGTCAATCCCGAATAGCCAGTGCACGCCGTACCGCGCGACGATGAAACCGCCCGCCAGCCCGCCGACCAACGAGCCAAGCGGGACGGATCCATTGACCAGGCCCAGCGCAAACGCGACGCGATGACGGGGAGCGGTTTCAGTCAGCGAGGCGTACATCAGGCCCGTGTTGCCGAGCGCGAACCCGGTCAGCGCCCGCGCCACGAGATACAGCCAGATGTTGTGGCTCACCGCCGCCAGCGCCATCGCCAGCACTTCGACATAGTAACTGCGCAGAATGAGCGGTTTGCGTCCGTAACGGTCGGCGAGCACGCCCCAAAATGGAACGAACCAGATGCCGACGAGAAACGCCGCCGATGCGATGGGGCCTGTCCAAGCGTCAATCTCGGCCTTGCTAAAGCCGATGGTGGTGAGAAACGTGGGCGTAAAGAGAACGAAATGCGCAATGACCGCGACTTCGAGCAAGTTGGCGAGCGAAAAAAGCAAAGTCAGCAGTTGCCAAGATTGGTTGGCGCGCGCAGCCGGTGGGGACGCAGATTCGGTCATAGAAACTCTAACTTCACGAAGAATAAAAAAAAAGCCCCGCTCAATGCGAGGCTTTTCTTGTGAGCCGCACAGGACTCGAACCTGTAACCCCGGGCTTAAAAGGCCCTTGCTCTGCCGAATTGAGCTAGCGGCCCACACATTCAACTATAACACAGGGGCTAGAGACTGTCAAACAAATGGCGGAGACAATCTGGGGCCGGCGCAAGGCCGGTCCCTACTTCCAATCCGTGCCGAGAATGATCTTGAGGTCCCATTCGCCGCCGGGGTCGCCGCCGGGAACGATGGCCGACTCGGGCAGCCCCAACGCGCGAGCGGCGACGCGGGCGCTCGCCATCTTGCCCGTATAGACCAGAATGAGCGATTGGGCGCTCACGCGGTCGGCGCTGCCGATCGAATCCACGTGCAGCCCTTGCGCCTTTAACCGGTCGGCGGCCTGTGTGGCGATGCCATTGGTGCGTGTGCCGTTGAGCACCGCAATCCGCGCCGATTCAGCCGCCAGTTGCGCGGCCTCGTCGCCGGCGGTGGGGGGCGCGGAGAAAATCAAATCGTGCAGCACAGCCATCTTGGCGCGATCCGGCACCAGCACACTCGCGCCTTGCGGCGTCGTCCAGCTGCGCGTCATCGCCTCGTCAATCGTGGCCGTGCAGATGCGCGCTCGATCTATCTCATTTCCCAGTTGCGCCAGACGAACCAGCTGATCGAGCGTGAGGTCAGTCTGGATACTGTTGCCCAGCGTCGCAGCAATCTCGCGGGCGCGCGAGAGCAGCTCAGGCAGCAAGTCGAGACGTGTCACCTTGTCGCGCACGGCCAGCATCACTTGCTGCTGGCGATGCGCGCGCTCAAAGTCGGAGCTGGCGTGGCGAGTGCGGGCGTACTTGAGCGCGAGTGCGCCATCCATGTGCTGCCACCCGGCCGGAATCCGCAGAGGATCGTAGCCATAGTTCATGTCCGGGTAAGCTGGGTCGTTAATCTCGCGCTCAACGTACACGTCCACTCCGCCGACCAAGTCAACCAACTGTTGAAACGCCGCAAAGTTGACGCGAAGATAATAGTGGATCGGCTCGCCGAGATTCTCCTGGACGGTCTTTTTCGCCAACGCAGGCCCGCCGCCGGGGAATTGGGTCACCTCGCCGGTCACATACGCCGTGTTGATGCGATCACTGCCGTGACCGGGAATTTCCACCCACAAGTCACGCGGAATCGAAAGGAGGCCGGCGCTTTTGGATACCGGATCAACACTGACGACCAGCATCGTATCGGTGCGCCACGGGCCTCGCTCGCCAGGGCGCTGGTCAACGCCGAGGATGAGGATACTAACCCTTTCCTTACCATTCCAGTGAGGATACTCGTTGCGCTCCGCGCCGACGCCGATGCCGCCCACCGGCGCGGCGCTGGCCGTCTGCCAGTTGGTCAACGCGCTGCGCGCCACGTCAACCAAAGTGACGATGGACACGCACAAAGCGGCGACAAACGCCAACAAGATGAAACTCAAAACGGGAAAAGGCAGCCCGGTTCTTGGTGTTCGCACGTGATTCACAACTCTCGGAGCGTTATCCGCTCGTGTCCCACTCGTTCTCAACTTGTCTTCAACAACTTTTCCACGTAATATCACCGGTCGCAGGTCCGCGACCGGTGGGCGTGATTATGCCACGAACCTCTTGATCGGGCAAACCTCGCAATCTTAAAAGATTCCATGTTTTAAGGTCGCGGCCCATTGCGCCCATTGTCAAAGGACGATGCTTCTGGTAGAATGTGGGGCGTACCTTACATCCAACAGAGCACTCGCGTTAAACCTTTATAGATTTTACCCACTGACGGCTCCCCCTGCCCGTCAGTTTTTTGCCTAGCCAAGTCCTGACTGACTACAACTCTATGAGTCCTGAACAAATCTGGCAAACCGCCCTGGGCGAGCTTCAGTTGCAACTCACTGGCGCCACTTTCGACACGTGGCTGAGGCGCACTAGCTTGATCTCGGCCGAAGATGGAACGTTCGTTGTGGCGGTTCACAACGGGTACGCCAAAGACTGGCTAGAGAACCGTCTGCTTTCGATGGTCAAACGAACGCTGACGGGCATTGTGGGGCGAAGTGTGGAGGTGCGTTTCGTGGTGTGGAATAGAGAACTCGACGCAGGAGAGAGCGGCCCACTCCTTCAGACCTCGGCTCCGCGGCCCGCTGCGCCGGCTGACAGCACGCCGCCGACTGAACCCGCGCACAATGGGCTGAACCCGCGCTACACATTTGATACATTCGTGATGGGGCCTAGCAATCGGCTGGCGCACGCTGCATCGCTGGCCGTCGTCGAAAAACCCGCCGCGGCTTATAACCCATTGTTCCTCTATGGCGGCGTGGGGCTGGGCAAGACGCACTTGTTGCACGCCATCGGCCATGCCTGTTGGGCGCGCAACCTCCAGGTGCTCTACACTTCGTCAGAGCAATTCACCAACGATCTCATTAACGCCATTCGCTCGCAGACGACCGAACAGTTCCGCGACAAGTATCGCACGGCAGACGTATTGTTGATTGACGATATTCAATTCATCGCGGGCAAAGAATCCACACAGGAAGAATTTTTTCACACCTTTAACGCGCTGCATGGCAACGGCAAGCAAATCGTCATGACCAGCGATCGCGCGCCCAAGGCATTGAGCACACTCGAAGAGCGATTGCGCAGCCGATGCGAGTGGGGACTCATCGCCGATATTCAACCGCCTGACCTCGAGACGCGCACCGCCATCCTGCGCGCCAAAGCAGAAAGCCAGCCGGTCCAAGTGCCTGACGACGTCATCGGCCTGATCGCGCGGCAGGTGCAAAGCAACATTCGCGAACTAGAAGGCGCGTTCAATCGGATCGTCGCTAACGCGCAGTTGACCGGCGCGCCGCTGACTGTCGAAATGGCCTCTGCCACACTGGCAAACTTGCTCGCTCGTCCAACTTCGCTCTCGGTGGATCAGATCATCCGCTTGGTGGCCGAATACTATGGCATCGAGATCGCCGCCATGTGCGGACAAAGTCGCAGCCGGGAAACGGTTCGACAACGCCACATTGCCATGTTCCTGGCGCGTGAGGAGGCGGGCGCATCACTCCCGCACATTGGCACGGCGATGGGAGGACGCGACCATACGACAATTCTGTATGGCGTCAAAAAGATAGCCGAAGAAATTGAGCAGGATGATAACCTGCGGCGCGAGGTGCTGTCTATCCGCGAGCGGCTGTACCGCAACGGGTCGCACTGAGACCAATCTGCCCTGTTCGCGCCTCTATAGCCCCGATTTTCAACTACTGGACTGGCAAACTAGCACCAGATATGGCTAGCGCCAAGCTCCGCTTGCTCCAACTTTCACTATGAACAGCCATTTGCTGTGGAAAACCTGCCAATAACTGTGGAAAACATACAACGTTTGGGGATAACTATTGTTATGTAAAATTATGGCTTAATTCTGCCATCCATATATGGGGGGTATAAAAACCAAGCCGCCTATATCTTGGCAGGGTATTACCCCAGGCTCCAGGTGCCAAAATGAACGGCTTGATCTGCTCCACACTCGCTTCACACTCGCCCGTTTTTTAGACCTCATCAAAAGCCCAACCGATGGGGGTTCACCTGTGGTAAATGAGCAGCACTAGGGTGTCCCTTGCTTTATCCAAGTTCTTCACATCCCCTACTACGTCTACTATTCTTACAATCTATCAAGTTTCTGTTGAAATCAGAAGCATGGTTCACATGACCCTTTGAGGAGTGCAAGTATTTTAAAGCGGCGAGCAGTTCTGCCTTGGTCGAGTCTGCGACAAGGCATTTGCAAAAGCAGAGTCCTTCCGGCAAGTCAGAGGTCCTCACGTGCCCTGAGGACCTTTGACTCTTTGGGAACGTGGAATGCCAGTCTCGCTATTTCGTCATCACCGGCTTGCCGTTGCACGTGATCTTGCCGAGGGTCTCGAGTGTCTTGGGCGTCACTTCTTTCGGCAGCGGCGCATAGAGCAATTTGCTGGCGCGATCTATCGCGCCCTGGTTGGTCAGCGCCCACTGGATAAAGCTCGCCAGCTTTTCAGCTTTCTTGCAGTCTTTGTAAGACTTGTTCACAATCAGGTAAGTAAAGCCCGCAATCGGCCAAGCCTCTGGCTCTCTGCTGTTGACGATCACGGTGGTCAGCTTGTCGTCGAACTGGGCGTTTTTGATCGCCGCCATTGTGCTGGGAATGCTTGCCTCAACCGTCTTGCCGGCCGCGTTGACCATCTTGGCGCACAGGATGTTGTTCTGCCTGGCATACGCCAGCTCGACGTAGCCGATCGCGCCGTTCGTGTTTTGAATCGCCGCCGCGACGCCAGGATTGCCCTTGCCGCCTTGCCCGCGACCGAGTTTGTCCACCGGCCAGTCCACTGCGGTACCAGCGCCTGGACCTTTCTTCCAGCCCTCGCTCGCCGCTGCAAGGTACAGCGTAAAGATGTTAGTTGTGCCCGATCCGTCCGAGCGGTGCACCACATTGATCGGCGTGTCCGGGAAGCTGATGCCAGGATTCAGTTTGGCTAGCGCCGGGTCGTTCCACTTTTCGATCTTGCCGAGGTAAATGTTGGTGACCGTTTCGGCGTCGAGCGTGATTGTGCTGGTGACGCCTTTGATGTTGTAGGCAAGCACTACTGCGCCGGCCACCATCGGGATCATTTGCAGATCAGGCTTTTCCTGATAATCCTTGTCGGTGAGCAGTGCATCCGAACCGGCAAAGTCCACCGTGCCCGCCTTGATGTCTTTGAGACCCTGACCGGAGCCGCCGCCAGCATAGTTGATGATCACCGATGGATCCAGTTGGCCAAAGGCAAATGCCCAGTCCTCGTATAACGGCTGAGGAAAGGTCGCGCCGGACGCATTCAACTTGATCGAGCCTGGCGCATCCACAGGCTTGGCCGCTGGCGCGCACGCGCCCACGATCAGCGCCACCGCCAACGCGCTCGTGAGAAATAGTTTGCGGGATGACATGTTCTTCTCCTTCTTGATTTTGTCTTCTTTTCGATGTCATACTAACGCCAGATGCTCAAGCCTTCTTTATCTCTCTATAAAATCGCTGTTAAATCTTGGATAAGAGCACTTTAACCAGCGTAATGCTCCTGGCGACGGCGGCCAATCGTGCCGTAGCCTGAAGAAAACAGGCGACTGACGCTTGACAAATCTTTGATTGAGCGTAGAATCCCCGCCGAGGTAGTCGTCAGTGGGAGCGGGGTGTGTGTCAGTTCAACAGGATTTTCTGACGAGGGAGTGTCCTACGCGGCTCGTCGTATCGGTCTGACCTTTGGGCATGACTTGTGTGTCCAAGGGTCTTTTTATGGCGGGAGGTCGCAACGTGAAGTTTGAAGAAAAACTCGTCTCCGCTCAACAGCGCAACCACTCGTGGTTGTGCGTCGGCCTGGACGTTGCCCACGCCAGGATGCCGCTGCCGCTGCAAAAGACAGACGAGCCGATGCTATCCTTTGCTCGCGAAATCATTGACGCGACCAAGGACCTGGTATGCGCGTTCAAGCCCAATCTCGGTTTCTTTCTGGCTGAGGGTGTAACCGGGATGGCTGCATTGGAGCGCCTTGTCCGTTACATCCCGTCCGACATCCCCATCATCCTCGATGGCAAGTTTGGCGATATTGGCTCGACTGCCGAACAGTACGCGCGCGGCGCGTTCGAGGCGTTTGGTGTGGACGCGGTGACGCTCAGCCCTTATGTTGGGGCGGACGCGATCCAGCCATTCCTGGCTTATGCAGACAAAGGTGCATTTGTATTGGCGCGCACGTCGAATCCGGGCGCAGGCGAGTTTCAAAACCTTGTGCTGGAGCATGGAGCGAAAAGCGAGGAGGGAGGAACGCTCTATGAAATGGTCGTGCGCAAAGCGATGGAGTGGCATCGGCAAGGGCCGGGCATGTGCGGCTTGGTCGTCGGCGCAACATACCCGCAAGAGCTGGAGCACATTCGCGCTCTTGCGCCCGACTTGCTGTTCCTCGTGCCCGGCGTTGGCTCGCAGGGTGGCGATTTGGCGGCTACCGTGCAGCATGGCCCGACAGCGGGCGGCATTGGCCCGGTCATCAACGCCAGTCGCAGTATCATGTACGCCTCTAGCCAGAAAGACTTTGCCGAAGCCGCGCGAAAAGCCGCGCTCCAACTGCGCGACCAAGTCAACGCGCTGCGTACTGCGTGATTCGTCAGAGTCACGTGTCAGCCCAAGGAGAGAGCATGACCAAGAAGACGATCAAGAAAATAGAAATTACCGAGATCGAAGAATTGTCGTTGGCCCTGCACAAAGCCGGCTGCGTGCAACTCGGTCAGTTCAAATTAAAGTCAGGGCTGCTCAGCCCGATCTATGTGGATTTGCGGTTGCTGGTCTCGCATCCGCCGCTGCTCCGGCGCGTGGGCAGCCTGCTGGCCGAGCGAGCGCAGGCATTCAAGTTTGATGTGCTGGCGGCGATCCCGTATGCTGCATTGCCCATTGGCGTGGCGGTTTCCCTAGCGATGGATTTGCCGCTGGTCTATCCGCGTAAAGAAGTCAAAGACTATGGCACTGAGCGCAGCGTCGAAGGGGCGTTCAAGCGAGGACAAACAGCGCTTTTGATTGACGACCTCATCACCAAAGGTCACAGCAAGATCGAAGCGATTGCGCTGCTGGAAGCCGCGGGGTTAAAAGTGAAAGATGTGCTGGTGCTCGTGGATCGCGAGCAGGGCGGTGTGGAAGAACTGGACGCGCACGGCTATGCCGTCCATGCCGTGCTGACCTTGAGCCAAATTCTTGACGTGTTGGTAGGAGCAGGCCAACTCACCGCTGCTCGCCGGGACGAGATCAAGACGTGGCTGATGGAGAATCGCTGACCCTGGGCAAATCCAGCATCAATACTTCGAGCGCCAGCCGCGTGTTGGCGTTGTGATCGAGTTGCCACAACGCGCGTCCCAGGTTGGCCGCCGCGACCCGGGCGTCCTCAACGCCGAATTGCGCGGCGTGGCGACGCAGCGCGTCGTTTCGATCCGAGTTCGTTAATGCCGCGCCGCTCCCGGAAGCCAACAACAGCACGTCGCGCCACCAAGTCTGCCAAAGCTTGAGCGTCTCTCGCGCGGCAGAGGAATCCGCAGCCATTTCCTCGGCGTAAGCAAAACGCTCTACACGCCCTTGTCCGGTCAACCGCGCTAAATCATCGAGCAATTGCGCGCGGCGAGTCAGCACTGATTTATCTTGCGCCGCCGCGACGGCCCAGCCTAGTCGTCCGCCGGCAAGATGCGCCAGGCTCTCGGCGAGTGATTTTTCCACTCCCCAGCGTTCAATCAATGCCGTGCGCACCGCTTTAACCGATAGCGGCCTGAGCGCAATGGGCTGGCAACGAGAAACAATCGTCGGCAGGAGCGCCTCGGCTTCTGGCGCAATGAGGACGAGCACGACATGCGGCGGCGGCTCTTCCAACGTCTTGAGCAGTGCGTTAGAAGCCTCAGCCGTCGCTTTGTCCATGCCATCGAGGATCGCCACGCGAAAGCGCCCCTCCACGGGCGCAAGAGCCAGGTCGTGCTGCAATGCGCGCACCTGGTCGATCTTGAGAGTGTTGCCTTCCGGCGCGACAAGGTGCAAGTCGGGGTGTTTACTGGCGGCGATGAGCTTGCACGCCCGACAGCCTCCGCACGGCGCAGGCTGCCCGGTGCAGTTGAGCGATTGCGCCAGCGTTCGGGCGAGCGTGGATTTGCCGATGTGTTCCAGGCCCGTAATGAGATAAGCATGGGCTGCGCGCCCGCTCTCGATAGCGCGCAGCAAAAGGATCACAGCCCAATCGTGGCCGATGACAGGCCAGGGTGACGTTGACATGGCGGCGATTGTACCTCTGTTCGACGTGGCTGACAAGACTCGCCTGGCTTGACAGGATACAGCACAAATGTATAATTGTATGAGACAATTAGTACAATCGGGAGCAGGCGAATGAAGCTCAAAGTGGATAAGCACAGCCGGGTGCCGACCTACGCCCAAATCGTCGAGCGGGTCAAGCACTTGGTCGCCACGGGCGAGTTGCGGCCCGGCGATCAACTGCCGACTGTGCGACAGCTTGCCCAGGACTTGCGCGTGAACTTTAATACCGTTGCCAGGGCTTATACCATACTGCACAACGTGGGGGTCATCTCGGCGCAGCACGGGCGTGGGACATTTGTCCGAGAACGGCCAGACGAGCGATCACTCTCGCACATGCGGGTAGAAAAGCTGAGCGCGCTCGCCGGTCGCGCCGTCATTGAAGCATTCAGTTTTGGTTATACCTCCTCCGAGGTTCGCTCGGCGTTCCTCAACGCGATCAAACAGATGGAACAAGAAAGCAAGAGGTGACGCGATGCTCTACCTTCTGTATTCTCTCAACGCGCTTTTGATGATCGGGATGCCGATTGCGTTGGGGGTGTGGCTGGCGCGGATGCTGAAAGCGCCGTGGCGGTTGTTCGGCATCGGCGCGGTCACGTTCGTCGGCTCGCAGGTGGTCCACATCCCGCTCAACATCGGGCTGACGGCCTTGTTCAAAGCAATCTGGCCCTCCGTGCAGCCGCAGCCCTGGCACATCCCGTTCAATGCCATCGTCCTGGGACTGACCGCAGGCTTGTGCGAGGAGACGGCGCGCTACATTGGCTATCGTTGGCTGGCCAACAAAGCCCGCTCCTGGCGTGACGCGCTGATGCTCGGCGCGGGTCATGGCGGCACAGAAGCAATCATTCTGGGTGTACTGGCCGGGCTGTCATTTCTGAGCATGGCGGCGGCGCGTCAGATGGACTTGACCACGCAAGGCTTGACCAGCGAGAGACTGGCGCAAGCGCAGCAGCAGCTCGCCGCGTACTGGGGCGCGCCGTGGTACATGGCGGTCATGGGCGCGGTGGAGCGACTGTTCGCGCTGGTGATCCAGATTGGCTTGGCGGTGCTCGTTCTTCAAGTGTTCACGCGCAATGACTGGCGCTGGCTCGTCGTCGCCATCGGCTACCACTTGGTCGTAGATGGAATAGCGGTCGTCGGCTTGCAGTCGCACTGGCCCATCCTGATGATTGAAGCAATCGTCGCCATCTTGGCGGTCACCAGCCTGGCGATCATCGTAAAGCTGCGCCCGCGAGATGAGCCACTCGTTCGGCTGGAAACGCAACCGGCACTGGTGCCCGGTACGTCAGATATTTCGAGGCCAGCCTCGGGACGTGAGGCCGATGCGCGCGATCAACTCGACCATTCCAAGTACGCGTGAGGCGACTGATGATTCGAACGAATGCTTTGACCAAACAATTTCCCGGCCACAAGGACGGCTCCGCCGTGCTCGCCGTGGACAGGCTCGATCTTCAAGTGGAGGAAGGCCAGGTATTCGGCTTTCTGGGTCCGAACGGCGCAGGCAAGACAACGACCGTGCGAATGTTGACTTGCCTGGTCGGGCCGACATCAGGCGACGCGTGGGTGAACAACCTGAAGGTGGGGCGCGACGATACCGACATCCGTCGCAGTGTGGGACTCCTCACCGAGACGCCCGGCCTGTATGACCGCCTGAGCGCCGAAAAGAATCTGACCATCTTTGCCCACCTGTACGAGGTCAAGGATGTTCGTGGTCAGGTAGAAAAGTATTTGCGGATGCTGGGCCTATGGGATCGCCGCGACGACCTGACCGGCAACTTTTCCAGAGGGATGAAGCAAAAGCTGGCGATCTGCCGGGCGCTGCTGCACGAACCCAAGGTGCTATTCTTGGACGAGCCGACGTCGGGACTTGACCCGGAAGCGGCCAAACTGGTGCATGACTTTATCGCCGAACTCAAGGCCGAAGGTCGCATGATCTTTATGTGTACGCATAACTTGGACGAGGCCGATCGCCTGTGCGACCGGATTGGTGTGATGAAGCAACGGCTGCTCGTGGTGGATACGCCGCAAAACTTGCGCCGGCGGCTCTACGGACGCAAGGTCGTGTTTCACTTGCGGCGGGCTGACCCGCCATTGGCCGAGTTGGTCAGGGCGCTGCCATTTGCCAGGGAGGTGCAGACCGTCGAATTGGCGACTGGTTCCAAGATGGTCGTCGGGTTGGACGACCCGGAAGCTCAGAATCCGATCATTGTTCGCAAGCTCGTGGAGGCCGGGGCCGACGTGCAATTCGTCGGTGAGCTACGCTACTCGCTGGAGGACGTGTATCTGTCCTTGATCCAGGCGAGTCGGGGAAACTCGGAACATCGGGGGAAAGCATTGTGAACAAGATACAGGTCATCATAGACAAAGAATGGGCCGAGGTGTTCAAGAACCGCCTCGTGCTGTTTACGGTGATACTCTTGCCGCTGTTCTTTACCGCGATGCCGTTGGTCATCCTGTATGCGACCAGCTCCAACGCGGGAAACAGCGATGTGATGGACATGCCGCCACAGTTTGCGCGTATCTGCGGCGACTTGGCTGGCGCAGCTTGTACCCAGGTGTTTATCGTAAGCCAGTTTATGCTGCTCTTTATGATGCTGCCGCTGGCGATACCGGTGGCAATCTCGGCCTATAGCATTGTGGGCGAAAAGACCACTCGCTGCCTGGAGCCGCTCCTTGCGACGCCGATTACGACCATCGAATTGATCGTCGGCAAAGGGCTGGCCGCCGCGATTCCAGCGATTGTTGCCACGTGGGGCGGATTCGCCATTTTCGCGGTTGGAGCCTGGTTCATCGTGACCAACCCAGCCGTATACGCGCGCATCCTCGACCCGATGTGGCTGATCGCCGTGCTCGTCGTCGGGCCGCTTATGGCGGTGGCCGCGGTCAACGTCAGTATCATCGTGTCGTCGCGCGTCAGCGATCCCCGCACGGCGGAGCAGGTCTCGATGGTCGTCATCGTGCCGCTGTTGGGGATGTTCTTTGGGCAGATGGCAGGGTTGTTCCTGCTGGACACCCAACTCATTCTCGCCACGGCCGTCGTGCTTGCCCTGGTGGACATTGGCTTGGTGTACCTGGGCGTGGAGATGTTCCAGCGGGAGACTATTCTGACCAAGTGGAAGTGAGCAAATGGCAGATTTCAAATGTCAAACCTCGAATTGGCTGCGCCTCGTAACATTAGCAGTGACCGGATTCGCGCTGATGCTGGCGGGGCCGGTCTGGGCACAGGATGGCGAATTGAGGCTTTCGTTCAGCAAGGATTGGGGCTTTGCAGCGGGCGGCCAGATTCAAGGACTGTTTACTTTGTCCGCCAGGGGACCGCGGGATATTGCCTCTGTGCACTTTGAGATGGATGACCAAGAGATCGCCGTGGTGACGCAGCCGCCGTTCACGCTCAAATTCAACACCGACCAATACCCGAATGGCAAGCACACGTTCGGCGCCACGGGGCGCATGGCCGATGGGCGCACGATCAAGTCGAACGCGATCCGCGCCGAGTTTGTCTCGGCGGAGGTGGGCTGGCAGGTCGCGCAGCGCATCATGCTACCGCTTTTTGCCGTGGTCGGCGTGATCATCCTTCTGACCACAGTCGGGCCACTCGTCTTGGGCGGCCAAGACCCACGCCGACTCGAGCCAGGCGCGCCACGCCAGTATGGTCTCGCGGGCGGCGTCCTCTGTCCCAAGTGTGGGCGGCCATTCGCGTCGAGTTTCTTGAGCCTGAACCTGGCGACCCGTAGGCTCGAACGGTGCCCGTATTGCGGCAAGTGGAGCCTTGTGCCGCGCGCTTCGCGTGAAGCATTGGCCGCCGCCGAGGCGGCCGAGGTCGAGGCATCCAAGCCATCCGTGCCTCAAGCTAGCCCGGAAGAAAAATTGATCCAGCAGATCCTAGAGTCCCGCTACCAATAGCCGAGTGTCTCGCTTGACTATTTTGGTGACGATGCTAAGATAACGTTATACCAAATCACCCAAAGGAGGTCCCCCGTGGAGCGCGTCAAAAGATTCTGGAGTGCCTTCAAAGACATTGCTATTTTGTTTTCCTTTGCGGTCAATTTGATCCTGGTCATCGTGCTGCTGATCCTTGCCACGCAGCTCATGACCATCAAAAAAAGCATTGCCGAGCCGCTCATCTATGGACTGGATCGCTCGTTCGCCAACCTGGGCGAGGCGACGATCAATTCCACGATCCCCATCAGCCAACAGTTGCGTGTCGCGTTTGACCTGCCGGTCAAGTTCGACTTGCCGCTGGAGCAGGACACTACGGTGACCACGCTCACGCCGACCCCGATTAAAACAACCGTCAATCTCTCGCTGGGGGCATTCGGTCGAATCGATGCCCCGGTGTCGCTCAACTTACCGACGGGAACGCCCTTGCGCATCAAGCTAGCCATGAAGATTCCAGTCAGCACCGTCGTCAGGGTTGACCAGCAAGTTCCGATCAAGTTCGATCAGGCCGTGCGGATCAAGCTAGGCCCATCGGGACTGGGGCCGGTCGTCTCCCAACTGCGCGGCGTCGTTCAGCCTTACGTCGTCATCATGGAAAGCCTGCCGTAAACCCGATTGTTTCACGTGTGACAGGATAAGAACTAATGTTCTATTCTTCTCGCCCGGTGTGCGACTATGAGGGCAGCCGCTACCGGACCGAGTTTTGGACCCAGGAGCGCGAGTACGAGGATTACGCCGAGCGCATCGCGCTGCGGAAACTCTTGCCGCCACGCGGGGAGCGACTGATCGAGATCGGCGCGGGCGCGGGCCGGTTAGCCGGCCTTTACCTGGACTATGACCAGGTCGTGCTGATGGATTACGCGCGCTCGACGCTCGTGGAAGCGCGCGAGCAGATTGCTGCGCGCTTTCCCCATCATGCGAGCCGCTTTCGTTTCGTGGCTGCCGACCTGTACGCGCTGCCGTTTGTGGACGGGCTGTTCGACACGGTGACGATGGTGCGCGTGATGCATCACGTAGCCGATGTGCCCGACGCGCTCGCAGGCATTGTGGGCATCCTCAAGCCCGGCGCGACGTTTGTGCTCGAGTTTGCCAACAAACGCCATCTCAAGGCGATTGTGCGCTACCTCGCTCGCCGCCAGTCCTGGTCCCCCTTCGCGCAACAGCCCTACGAGTTCGTCGCTCTCAATTTTGACTTTCACCCTGCGTGGATGGACGCGCAAATATGCAAGGCCGGATTTAGTTTCAAACGCACACTTGCCGTATCGCATTTCCGATGGGCGCTGCTCAAGCGTCTACTGCCGGCGCGGCTGTTGGCGGCTGCCGACGGCGCGATTCAGGACGTCGGCGCGGCGTGGAGGCTAACCCCCAGCGTCTTTGTCCGCGCGCAAGCGCCTGTGACGAATCGCGTTGCTCCGCCCGGCGCGCGCCTGGCGTTTCGTTGCCCGGCTTGCCGGGGTGTACAGATGAGCGAATCGCCTGACGCGGTCACATGCGGTGGGTGCGGGCGCGCGTGGCCTGTGCGGGATGGCATTTATGAGTTCAAGTGAACAAGATGCAATCGCTCTCCCTCTTGCGCTATGCACTCAACATTGTTGACTTTTGGTAACGAGTATGCTAAGATGAAATTAGATTCATCTGAGATTTGATGGGCGCGATTGTCGGGTATGTTTTATCTGGCCTCATTTCTTTTTCTCCCATAAGCAGCTCGGCGGTCGCACAATCTGCTTGGAGGCATTTCGTCTTGGGGATAGGCTATGCCAAGACCGAGGCGTCAGCCAGTCAACTTTGCCTAGAGGCTTGTTCCGAAAACTGAGCAAGCCCGATTGGGCACGGTTATCCCTAGAGCGAAACAACCTCCTTGTGGCTGTCAGCCCACCATCTCAGGTGAGTGCCTTGGCGCTCACCTTTTTTGTTGGCGCGTTCATGGGAGGCGGCATTATGAGCATCGAATTCATCTTTCGCATCATCGGGATGATGGTCCTGGCGCTGGTAGGACTCACGAGTGGGATCAGGGTGGCAAGATTAGCCGATGCCGACCCAGTGCTGTACGCGACGGTGTTCGTCCTGCTTGGCGCGTTGATCGGACTGGTGGTGACGCCGTGGATCACGGTGCGGCCTGTCGGCGCGTTGCGCAACCGTATCCGCCAGATGCCAGCGCAACAGCTCGTCGCCGGCATATTTGGGTTGACCATGGGGCTGGTAGTGGCGCTCCTGATTGCGTTCCCCTTGTCGCTTTTACCGGAACCGTATCGCTACATCCTGCCGTTGATTAGCGCGATATTGTTTTCCTACCTGGGCATTGCCGTGATGATCACGCGCCAGCAAGATATCGCCAATCTGCTCGAGGGGTGGCGATTCTTGCGGGGCGGTGAATCGGAGACGCCGGCGCGCGACGGGCGTTACGTGTTGTTGGATACTAGCGTCATCATTGATGGCCGCATCGCCGACGTGAGTCAGACCGGGTTCATCAGCGGCACGATGCTCGTGCCGCGCTTTGTGCTCAACGAATTGCAACACATCGCCGATTCGTCAGACATGCTGCGCCGCAATCGCGGACGGCGTGGACTGGACATCCTCAACAAGCTGCAAAAAGATTCTGTCACTTCAGTCCGCATCACCGACATGGATGTCGAGGATGTGCGCGAAGTGGATGACAAGCTCATCATGTTGGGCAAGCGGTTGGGTTGTCCTATCCTCACCAATGACTATAATCTCAACCGCGTGGCCGAGCTACAAGGAGTGCCCGTGCTCAATATCAATGAGCTGGCGAACGCGGTCAAAGCTGTCCTTTTGCCCGGCGAGGCGCTGCAAGTCAAGATCATTCAGGAAGGCAAAGAGATCGGCCAGGGCGTGGCCTACCTGGACGACGGGACGATGGTCGTCGTGGAGGATGGCCGCCGCTACATCAACCAGGCGCTGGATGTCGTCGTGACCAAAGTCTTGCAGACGGCTGCCGGGCGGATGATTTTCGCCAAGCCGGAGAGCGGAAACTGATTCGGAGAATCCGATGAGTCTGCAAGTCTATAACATGCTCACCCGCCGGAAGGTTCGTTTCATTCCCCTGCAGGAGGGCCAGGTCAATATGTACGTCTGCGGGCCGACGGTGTACGATCACGCGCACATCGGCCACGCCAAGCTGTACGTCTCGATGGACGTGATCGTCCGCTACCTGCGCTTCAAGGGACTGCGCGTGCGTTACGTCCAAAACATTACCGATGTGGGGCATTTGCTGGACACCGGGGAGGACCGTATCCTCAAAGGCGCGGCGCGCGAGCGGAGCGAGCCGATGCAAGTCGTCGAGCGATACATGCGCTCGTATTTTGAGGACATGGACGCGCTCGGCGTGACACGCCCTGACATTTCGCCGCGAGCCAGCGCCCATATCCCAGAACAGATCGAGATTGCGCAAGCCTTGATTGAGTTGGGCTATGCTTACGAGGTGAATGGCTCGGTGTACTTTGATGTGACCAAGTGGCCGGGGTATGGCAAGCTATCTGGGCGCAGAGTTGAAGAGTTGGAAGAGGGCGCGCGGGTTGCCGTGCGCGAAGAGAAGCGTCACCCGGCCGATTTTGCGCTATGGAAAATAGCCGAGCCGGAACACATTCTCCGCTGGAACAGCCCGTGGGGCGCGGGCTTTCCCGGCTGGCACGTCGAGTGCACGGCCATGGCCACCAAGTACCTTGGCCCGACGTTCGACATTCACGGCGGCGGTCTGGAAAATATTTTTCCGCACAACGAATGCGAGATCGCGCAGAGCGAGGCCTGGACGGGCAAGCCGTTCGCGCGCTATTGGCTGCTGACTGGATCGCTGACGATTGACGGCGTCAAGATGTCCAAGAGTCTCGGCAACTTTGTCACCCTCAAGGACGCGCTGCAAAAACATCGCGCTGAGGCGATTCGCTTTTTTATTCTATCGGGTCACTATCGCAACCCGGTGGACTATGGCGCGGACGCGCTGACCGCCGCCGAAGCCGGGTTGCAGCGATTGCTTGGCCCGGTGGCGCTCGTCCGCGAGCGAGCGCGCACCGCTTCGGTGGGCGAGGCCGACGCGGGCGTGCTGGCGATGTTGGACAACCAACGTGAGCGATTCACCGACGCAATGGACGACGACTTTAACGCGCCGGCCGCGCTGGCTGTGCTGTTCGACCTGACGACGGAAGTGAACAAGCTACTCAATTCCGGAGCGACGTTGAGCCGCGGGACGCTGGAGGCAATTGACGGCACGTATCAATCGCTGGGCGGTCGCGTGCTGGGCGTCGTGCCCGATCAGTTCCAGCAAGAAGCGAACCTGGAACTGGTGGATGGGCTGGTCAAGATGTTGATCCAATTGCGCGCCGAGGCGCGTCTAGCTAAAGACTATGCCCGCGCGGACGAAATCCGCGACCGATTGGCGGCGTTGGGTGCGGTTCTCGAGGATCGGCCCGACGGCACAACCTGGCGACTTTGAAATCGAGATGCGCGAGCTGATTTACGGTCGCAATGCAGTTCACGAGTGCTTGCGCGCCGGGCGACGTCAAGTGTTCGAGCTGATCGTCGCCGAAGGCGCGCAAGAAAAAGGCGCGCTGGCTCAGAGTCTTGGACTTGCGGAAAAGCGCATCCCCATTCAGCGCGTTCCGCGCACGCAGCTTGATAAAATCAGTGAGGGACACCAGGGTGTGGCCGCCGAGGTGAGCGGCTATCCCTACGTCGCGCTGGATGATCTCCTCAACTCAAGTCAAGCGCCTCTCTTTCTCGTCCTCGATTGCGTACAAGACCCACAAAACCTGGGCACACTGCTTCGCACGGCGGAGGCGGTCGGCGTGAGCGGCGTGCTCATCGCGCAAGACCGCGCCGCTCAGGTCACGCCCGCCGTCGTGAATGCCTCGTCTGGCGCAACAGAACACTTGCGAATTGCGCGCGTCACCAACATCACACGCGCGCTGCAAACATTAAAACAATCCAATGTGTGGGTCGTGGGCTTGGAAGATGCGCCCGGCGCGCAAGATTATGCGACCGCCGATCTGCGCGGGCCACTCGCTCTTGTCGTTGGAAGCGAAGGGCAAGGCATTCGCCGATTGGTGCGCGAGACGTGTGATGTCTTGATCAAGCTGCCGATGCGCGGCGTGGTGACTTCACTGAACGCGGCTGTCGCCGGATCAATTGTGCTTTACGAAACATTGCGTCAGCGCAGGCCGCTATAGGATAGCGGCCTACGTTCCCCCGATGTTTTTGCGGGGGTTGCCGTAGGATAAACGCCAGTTGACAATCTGCCGCGCTTGGGCGTATACTTGAAGGTGAGAATCAACAGGGGCGTGTGCCTTGCCTGTCATCAACTGTGTGACAATCCAATCGAATATTCGGCGCGATGGAACACGATAGCCTCCGGCTGCGTGTTCTTTTGTTTTTCTATCGGGGAGCAATCCCACATCAACTCAGGAGGATGATATGGACTCTGGCATGATCGGCAAGATCGAAAAAGCCATTCGATACGCGCAAGAGCGCGACCGCTTCCGATTCCAGCAGTTTACGGTGCAAGTGCGGGGAACGAACAACACACACACCGTTTCATTTGATGGGGGCAAGCTGGCTTGCACGTGCGAATTCTATGGGACGCGCGGGACGTGCAGCCATACGATTGCGATAGAAAAAGTTTTGGGCGAGATGCTGCCAGGGGCCATTCCCCTGGTGATATCCAAACACTAACAACCCGATAGGTCAAGCAACGGGCGAGGGAACATCCCCGCCCGTTTTTCGTTGTCGGGCCGGGGCTTGCGTGGTATACTCGGCTTACTCTAAAACGGAGTATCACTTTGAAGCGTTGGCAATTCTGGTTAGGCGTGGCGATCAGTGCGGTCTTGATCTGGTGGACGCTGCGCGGCTTTAAGTTGGCGGACGCGTGGGAAGCTGTCCAACACGCAAATTACCTGTGGATCATTCCGGGCGTGGTGGTCTATTTCGGCGCAGTCTGGGCGCGGACGTGGCGCTGGCATTATCTGTTGCGCCCGCTCAAGCGCGTGCCGCTGGGCAAATTGTTCCCCATCGTCGTGATTGGCTACATGGGCAACAACGTTTACCCGGCGCGCGCGGGTGAGTTTATCCGCGCGTATGTGCTCAAACGCAACGAGAACGTCAGCGCCAGCGCCAGCTTTGCGACCATCGTCGTCGAGCGCATTTTTGACGGCATCGTGATGCTGATCTTTGTGCTGGTCGCGCTGCCGCTCGCTCCGTCGCTCCCGGCCTGGGTGCGAGACACGGTGATATGGGGCAGCGTGGCCTTTTTTGGCGCGTTGGTGGTGTTCCTGGCGCTGGCGAGTGCGCCCAAGCGGTTCGCGGCTGTGTATAATGGGCTAGTTTCTCGTCTTGTCCCGGCCCGGCTGCGGCCCGGCGTGGTTGGCATCCTGGATCGTTTTGTCGAAGGGCTGGCGTGCTTGCGCAGCCCGCTCGACCTGTTGATGATTTTCGTCACGTCGCTCGTCATCTGGCTGACGGAGACGGTCAAGTATTGGTTCGTGATGCACGCTTTTCCCGGCCACGGCTTTCCGGTGTCGTTCTTTGCGCTGATGCTGATGAACGGCGTGGTGAACCTGGCGACGACGATTCCGTCCGCGCCAGGCTATATTGGCACGTTCGATACACTCGGCATCGAAACCCTCAAGGTGTTTGGCGTGGAGGCGGCGACGGCGGCAGGGTATACGGTTGTGCTGCACGTGGCGTTGTGGCTGCCGATCACGCTACTGGGCTTTTGGTATCTGGCGCGCGAAGGGCTGCGGTGGAGTGATTTTAAAAAAGCCGAACAATTGCGAGGGCGTGGAGAGAATTAGTCCTATTGCATATTCCGTTTCCGCCACGCAATACGAAATACGACTTGACATGGAGTCAATGTGAAAGTAGCTATCATCGGCGCAGGCGCGGCGGGACTGGCCGCCGCTTTCGATTTGAGCCGGGCCGGGCATTCGGTCACGGTGTACGAAGCCGCTCCGGCAGCGGGCGGCCTGGCTTCGGGCTTTCGCGCGCCGGGCTGGGACTGGTCAGTGGAACGATTCTACCACCACTGGTTCGAGACCGATTCCGACGTGCTGAACCTGATCCGCGAGATCGGCCACGGCGACAAGATTGTGTTCCCCACGCCCAGGACGGCCGTGTACTACGCGGGCAAGTTTTACTCGCTCGATGGTTCTCTGTCCACAATCTTTCGCGGTCAAAAATGGCTGGACAAGATTCCCGGTTCTGGCGCAATGGCACGCGGGATACTGGCATTCCAGTTTCCTGGCCTCTCGTTTTTTGACAAGATTCGCTATGGCCTGATGGGATTGTATCTCGTGCTGACGCCGCGCTGGGAGCCGCTGGAGCGCGTCACCGCGCACGAGTGGATGAGCCGCTGGCAAGGCCAGCGCGGCTACAAGGCCTTGTGGGAGCCGCTGCTCGTCGGCAAGTTTGGCGAAGAAAACTACCGCGAGGTGAACATGGCCTGGTTCTGGGCGCGCATCCACAAGCGCAGCCCGCGCCTGGGGACGTTCGTTGGCGGCTTTCAAGCATTCTTTGATGCGCTGGCCGGCAAGGTGCGCGAGCAAGGCGCGGCGATCAAGCTCGGATGTCAAATTTCAAATATCAAATCTCAAAAGGCAAATGGCAAATCGCAGCTGATCGTTCAGGCAGCAGACGGCGAGGCGGTTTACGATGCGGTGATTGCGACGACCTCGCCGCGCTTGCTCGCCAGGCTCGCGCCGGAATTGCCCGCGTCGTACACCGAGCAATTGCTCAAGCTCAAATCTATGGGCGCGGTCGTGTTGATTCTGTCGCTCAAGCATCAATTGAGCG
>CAYHAR010000022.1:0-28785 GCA_964354595.1 uncultured Anaerolineae bacterium
TGCCACTTTGCAAATCATGACTAGAATTAGGGCACGGTGTATTGTCGTCAGCTATACTGCGCACGGCCACAAATTGCGTTTTCTGTCATTGCGAGGGCGCGTCAGCGCCCGAAGCAATCTCTGGTTTGCGAGTGCAAAGATTGCTTCGCCGCCTTCGGCGGCTCGCAATGACAGCGCGACGAAAAAGCGCAAATTATGCCCGCGTTGAGTATATGCATGTGGTAGGAGACCTAAATGTCCCAGGCCACCCCTCAGACTTTTGGGCGTTACCAGGTTCTTGGGCCTCTGGGCGCGGGCGGAATGGCCCAGGTTTTTAGAGGCTATGACCCTGCGCTAGAGCGCGAGGTCGCCATCAAGGTCGTCTCGCGCGGGCAATATGACGCGGCGTTCAACGAGCGCTGTCGGCGCGAGGCGCGCGCCATCGCCGCGCTGCGCCACTCTAACATCATCCAGGTCTATGACTATGGCGAACAAGACGGCGTTCATTACATCGTGATGGAACTGGTGCATGGCACCGACCTGGGGCGTCACCTCTTGTCGCTGCGCTCTCAAAACAAGCAGATGAGCCCGGCTGAGGCGCAGAACATCATTGACCAGGTGGCCGCCGGCTTGGATTATGCTCATGCTCACCACATCATCCACCGCGACGTCAAGCCGCCCAATATTTTGCTCAGCGACGAGGGGACAGCGGTGCTGACGGATTTTGGGCTGGTGCTCAGAGTGGAGCCGGGCTCAGAACCGACGCTGGGCCAAATGGTCGGCACGCCGGAATACGTCCCGCCCGAGCAGATAATGGATGGCGCGTTCGCCAGCCCGCGCAGCGACATTTACTCGCTGGGCGTTGTGTTGTACCTGATGCTCACGGGCAGCCTGCCCTTCCAGTCGGACAAGCCGATCAAGACGGCGCTCATGCACATCAACAATCCCCCCCCGCCTCCGCGCCAGATCAATCCGGCATTGTCTCCCAGTGTGGAAACCGTCATCCTCAAAGCGATGGCCAAAGAGCCTGGCGAGCGGTATGCCTCGGCGGGCGAGATGGCGCGCGCATTGCGCGCCGCGTGGGGTAATGAGCTAGGGATAGAGTTGACCCAAGACGCCTTGCCGGCCCAGGCGAGCTGGGTGATGCCTGCCCTCCCTGGGCGCATGTCGCCAGTCCGCATTGTAAAAGAGATTGCGTTGGCGGTGCTGATCGCCGGAGCGATCGCAGCGGCGGTCATTGCGGCGACATCCAGATCATTCTTTGGGGCTGCGCCGTCTGCAACGCCCTCGGCCACAGCCACATCTGCTCTAACGCCCGTCCCGTCGCCAACAAGCACCTCTACTCTGCCGCCAACGGCGACGCTCACGCCCAACCCGACCGTCACGCCCACGCTGACGGCGACGAGCACGCGTGCGCCTGCTCGTCCCACGCCAACTCTGCCGTGGACAGGGCCGCTGAAGCTGGAGGCTTACGAGGTCGCTAAACAGTGCGTGCAGCGTAATCCCCGGTCGTGGACAGCGTGGATCAAGCTGCAAGCCCAAGGCGGCAACGGACTGTATACTTTTTACGTGGACGATGTCGCCGTCGCCCGCCAGTCGCCGGGTGAGTACATCTATGAGCTTCGGGTGACGGATGGTGCACCATACAAAGCGATCAAGCTCCACATCGAATCGGCGGGCGCGCCACTCAAAAATCCGGTGTCGCTCTGGGTCGAAGCGCCGGGGGGGTGTTGATCGCCATGTCGGACTGGTTTCCCCTGTTGGCGGTGATCGCCACACTTGTCGCGTTGGCGCTCCTCGAGCGGTGGATTCATCAACACTTGCACGGCCTGGCGTTTCTGGCGACGGGCGACACAGACGCGGCGCTGCTCCTTTATGCGTTGTTGCTCCTCCCCGGCGTGATGCTCCACGAGCTAAGTCATTGGGTGATGGCTAAACTTTTCGGCGTCAAGACGGCGGGTGTGAGCTTGTGGCCCCATCGCCAGCGCGATGGTCACATCCGGCTCGGCGCGGTGACGGTTCAGCAGACCGACGCAGTACGCGCCAGCTTGATCGGCGCTGCGCCGCTGATCAGCGGCAGCCTCGTCGCACTGCTCATCGGCCAATCGGTGTTTGGCGTGGGCGCGTTGGGAGATGCGCTGCGTGGGGGAAACAGCAGCGACATCGCCGCAGCGCTGGCGGCCACGTTGCGCGCGCCGGATATGTGGGTGTGGCTCTACTTGTTGTTCGCTATCGCCAACGCCATGCTGCCCAGCGCCTCGGACCGCGAGACGTGGCCGCCGGTGATTCTGTTTCTCGTTCTCGTCGCCGGCCTGGCGTACATTCTGGGCTTTAGCAGCTTGTTACTCGAACTGGAGCCGCTGGTGATGGCCGGGCTGCGCTGGCTGGCCGTGATCTTTGGCTTGACGCTCGTCGCCGATGTTCCTTTCGTCATTTTGATCGCCTCTGCCGAATGGATGCTCGGCACGCTGCGCGGCAAGCGGGTGTATTACAAGAGAGTAGACAAGAAAAGAGTAGGCAAGTAGACAAGGAATGCAGCCACCCTTGCAAAGTTCTAGCCCGAACTCGCCGCAAAATCAGCGTAAACCTTCGCAAGGGTGAGCAGTTCAAGGAATGTGCTCCCTTGTCTGCTTTTTACTTGTCTAATTGTCTACTCTGTTTTTCCGCCTGCCACAACACGAGCAGAACGAGAATCCCCAACACGATCAGCGCGATGAGCTTGTACAGCCGCGAAGAAGTGACAAGCGCCAGCGCGCCAAACGCGGCGCAAAAGGCATAATATCCCGTCACGATTTTCCACTGCGGAATCCCCGCGTCGAGCAAGCGAAAGTGCAGGTGGTCGCGTCCGCCCGCGCCCACGGACACACCGCGCGTCGCCCGGCGGAAGATGAGCCAGGCCACGTCAATGATTGGCACAGCCATCACCAGCAGAATCGCCGCGACTTTGGCTCCACCGATGATGGCAAGGCAGCCCAGCGTGTAGCCCAAGAACCACGCGCCCGACGATCCCATGAACACGCGCGCAGCAAGATTCCAGGGCAAAAAGCCCAGGCATACACCCAGCAGCGCCAACGGCAACAACGACACGCTCGTCTGCGGCGGATCGAGCCGGAACGCCGCGTTGATGAACAGCACGGCGCACGCAATCGCCGTCACGCCGGCCGCCAGCCCGTTCAGCCCGTCCAGCCAATTGACCGTGTTGACCATGCCCATGATCCAAAACATGGTAAAGGCGACCGTGAGCCAAAGCGGGAATACGACCTTGTCGCCGGTCAGCGGGCTATAAAAGTATTCGACGAAAATCAGAAACACGATAGCGATGGCCGCGGCCGCGGCATGGAGAAGGTGTTGCCAGCGCGGTGCGAGATTCCAGCGGTCATCGGCCAAGCCGAAGAGAAAGATGAGCGCGCCGCCGACGAGCAGGCCGATGAGCCGGATGATCTCGTTCGGGTCAAAGCGCGGGACGGGCAACAGTTGCGCCGCGAGCGCGGCGAGGGTGAACGCCAGATAGAGGGCAATGCCGCCCGTGCGGGGGATCAAGCCCGCATGCTGTCTTCGTCCGCCGGGCGCGTCGGCCAGCCCCAGTCGCCGCCCGACGAATCCGGCCAGCGGAGTGGCAGCAAGGGAGAGGATGAAAGAAAGGAAAAAGACGAGGAAAAAATCCATGATAGTGACCGGTCTATCGGACGTGAGGATCGCTTGACATTGTACCTGCAAGGGGTAGGAGCGTCAAGTAAGAGTCGCTTGCCGCAGCCCGTATCCTTTACACCTTTTCAACGTCCTTTATAATAGAAGGACGACGCGGCCTGGAGCCGCCCGTCTGCCGAGGGGCGAGACGAATTTTTTACGCCTGGCGTGAATGTGAACCAAGACATCGCTTTACTCGAGCGAGCACGAGCTTTTGATCCTGAAGCCCTGGGTCAGATTTACGACGCCTACTTTGAACGGCTCTGTCGCTACGCCTATCGCTTTGTGGACGACGCCGAAGCGGCGCAGGACGTTGCGTCCGAAGCTTTGCAGCGCTTGTTGGAGGAATTCCGCGCCGGGCGCGCGCCGGATCATCTGGCCGCCTGGCTGTACCGGGTGGCGTTTCACCTGTCGGTGGACCTGCACCGCAAGCGTCCGCCCGGAGAGGTGCTGCCGCTCGACTCGGATGTGGAGCACCCCAGCGACGCCGATACCGAAGCTGACACGGAAGAGCGATTGGCGCGTGCCAGAGTGCGCGCCGCGTTGACCCGGCTTACACCCGAGCAACAAAACGTCGTCGTGTTGAAATTCCTGGAAGGTTATTCGAACGCCGAGGTGGGCGCTTTGATGAACAAGCCCGAAGGGGCGATCAAGTCGCTCCAACATCGCGCTTTGGCGGCGCTGCGGCGGGCGCTGAGAAAATAGCCTCGGCGCGCGAGGAAAAGTCGAAAGCATGGACAGTCACAATCGTCTGACCGAAGCATTAGATGACACACTGGCAAGCCGGGCGCACGGTGAATCGTTCGAGGCGTGCGCGGTGCGCTACCCTGACCTGACTTCCGAGCTGATGGAGCTCGTTGAGGCGCGTGCACAGTTGGATTTACTGAGTCAAGCGCCGAGGCTGTCTGCTGATTCAGTTGCCGCGCGCCGCCGACAGTTCCTCACCGCCACTCGCGCTTTCAAATTGCAGCCCGCACCCGAGACCTGGCTCCAGCGCCTCACGGGATGGCTGTTCCTTTCTGGGCAAAGGGCGCAACCCGCGTGGATTCCCGCCTTGGCGCGAGTTGTGATTGCGCTGGCGGTGATTGCGAGCGTCTTGAGCGGCACGGCCGCCGCAGCCCAAGCCAGCCTGCCCGATTCTTCCTTGTACGGCGTCAAGCTGATGCTGGAAGACGCTCGCCTGCAGTTGACAAATGACCCGGCGCAACAGGCAATGCTTGCGTTGGCGTTCGCTGCCGAGCGCGCGCGAGAGATGGAACGCATGGCCGCCTTCCATCAGGCCATTGGCGCGGATGTTTCGCTGCGGCTGCAAAATCAGCTCGACGCGGCGCTGAGGTACGCTGCGCGCGCCAGCGACTCGGACTTGCTGCGCTTGCTAGAGCGGGCTCGCGCCATGACGCAAGATCACGAACGCGCTTTGGCGCAGGCCCGGCTGCAAGCTCAAGCGAATTCGCAAGCGGCGCTGCTCTCCGCGGAGCAGGCTATGGCCCAGGCTCGCCAGCAGGCCGAGGCCGGATTGGCCGACCCGAACACTTTTCGCAGTCGCTATCGTCGCGGCCAGAGCGCGCCGGCTCAACCGACCGCAGCGCCGCAGGCGACGACCACGCAGCAACAGCCAACTCTACAACCTACTGTTCCGGCAACGACTACACAGCCCCCGGCGACTCTGCAAGCCAGTGTCACGCCGCAACGCACCCCGGCCGGGCCTGGACAACTGCCGACTAGCGCGCCGGGGCCAAAGGTTACGGTCTCGCCCAGGCAGACTGGCCCTGGGTCGCAGCCTACACCTGGACAAGGTGGTGGCCCTGGCAGCGGAGGAGGTGCAGGTGGTGGATCAGGTTCCGAAGGTGGAGTTGGCGGCAGCGGTGACGGTCGAACCCGCCATCCCTGAATCAGGGGAGTGTTTCCAGCGCGGCGACTGTTGGCGCTGAACGTGTGCGATCGCGGGGCTCGTCGCACCGGTTTAGCGCCCCAGTCTGCCGCGCTTGTTCAAGAGCCCTATCCATCATGTTCAAAAGATGAGAACCTTGCGAAGGTTTCGTATATCGGCCAAGGTGCTTTCAGGCAACCGCGCAAGGCTCAAATCTCATAGGAGGTTGCAATGAGACGCGTCACTCGCGTTGCATGGCTCATGTTAGCCGTGAGCCTTGGACTGACGGCTATCGCTTTGACGGTCGTAAGCTTTTCGGCAAGTGCAGTCGGGCAGGTGGACTTGAGCATTGACGTTAACGCGCCCCAGCACGTTGCGCCCGGCTCGACGTTCGTGGTCAACGTTTCGTATGCCAACATTGGAATCGAGGCTGCGCCCAACGCCTGGGTGACGGCCACTCTGCCGGATGGAGCGCAGTTCGTCACGTCCACCGATCGTTGGGGCGCGCCACTCCCGCCGGATTCGATTGACGGCAATGTGCTGGTCTGGAACGTTGGGCCGTTGCCTGCGGGCTCGTGCTGCGGCCACATCTTGATCGCCGAACAAGTCAACGAGACATTATCCGAGGGAACGACATTGACCAACGTAGCGTCCATCGCCACGACGGCTGTCGAGTCCGATACGACGAACAACACCGCCAGCGCCATCAGTGTGGTGTGTGACATGGCCGGCTCGGTCAAACAAGTTCATGCTGGAGAAGTGATGCCCGGCGATGTGCTCACGTATACCATCACGCTCAACCTGGCTCGCCACTCCGGCCCGGGACCGCAAGACGTTCAGGAACGAATGATTGAGCTGACCGACACATTGCCCTTCAGCCATCAGGTGCGCTTTCTAGGCTGGACGGGCGAGATGACCGGCACGCGCGAGGGTCAAGTGTTGCGCTGGCAGGGTCGCGTGCGCGCGGGCGAGCCGTTCACGCTCCAATACCGCTTGGGCGTGGAAGGCATCATTACGCCGGGCGCAGTTATCACCAATGTGGCGCGCCTCGGCTGGCTCACGGGATACTTGCAACTTGGGCCGGTGACCACGGTCGTCACGCTGCCGCACGACGCGCGCATGATCGGGCCGAATGGCAACGAGTGGCGGCACGAGCACGGCATCACACTCACGGTTCCGCCAGGCGCCGTGAGTGAGACGACGCGCTTTCAGTTCAAGCCACTGTTCACAGATACGCAGGTTGTCTCTGGCCCACCCGGGCTGATCTTTGCCCATCGCGCGTTCGAGCTGACAGCGTTCCACTTTCAAGACATGCATCAATTCGGCCAGCCACTCACGATCACGCTGAATTATAGCGATACGGACGTGGCCGGGCTAAAGCGCGAGACGCTGCGCCTGTGGACGCGCAGCGGGCCGGGCGAGCCGTGGGCGATGCTGGGCGAGCCAGTTCGTGTGATGTCGGGTACGCTCGTCTTCACGACGGCTCACTTTTCCCAGTTCGGGCTGTTTGGCGAGGGCGCGTATCGCGCCTATTTGCCGCTGGCGATTCGACAGAGGTAGCCGGGGCACAAGCTTGTTACTGTCCGGGGACGTGAGAGGGAGAGCGAGCAATTCGCTCTCCCTACTTGATTCGCAATTGAGGAGCGACAAAACTCAAGCCGCCGGTTGAGCGGGCAGAGTCGGGCGGAACTTGTACCCGTAGACGATCATGCCGCGCTTACCGTCGTCGCGCAAACGGCGCGTGACCATCTCCACCGGCATTCCAATCTCGACCTTTTCGCCTTCCACGTCAGTGAGCTGCGCGGCGATCATCGGGCCTTCTTCCAGCTTGACCAACGCGACGGTGTACGGCGCAAATTCCCCAAAACCTTCCGGCGGATGGTACACGTTCGAGAACGAATACACCTCGCCGCGCCCGCTAAAGGCGAACGGCGTCTTGGCCGGGGCCTCGCACTCGGGGCAAATGTCGCGCGGCGGGAAAATCTTGGTTCCGCAGCTTTCGCACACCTCGCCGACGAGTGCGTACCGCTGCTTTTTGATCCGCCAATGTCTAGGTGTTTCCATTTCTTCCTCCAGCCTTGCTGTGTTCTAATGATACTCTAAAACTCGCCGAGTAGCGTTAGTGTTGTATGGCAATTTCGTAACACTTGTGTTTGCCAGTTTCCTTGACGAGTCTCAGTCGTACGATTCCAAAATCGTTGTGATCACTGTCGCGCCGCTGCCGCCAATGTTTTGCGCCATGCCCAGGCAAGCATCCGAAACCTGATTCTTGCCGGCCTGCCCGCGCAGTTGCTCGACGACTTCGACGATCTGATACATGCCCGTCGCGCCGACCGGATGGCCGCGCGCTTTCAAGCCGCCCATCGTCGTGATGGGGATGCGCCCGCCGATGGCGATCTCGCCTTCCTGCCCCAGCCGCGTGCCCTGGCCGCGCTCGGCAAATCCACTCGCTTCCAGCGAAAGCACTGACATGATCGTGAATGCGTCGTGAACTTCAAAGAGATCAATGTCTTGCGGCCCCAGCCCGGCCTGGCTGTAGGCTTTGGCGGCGCTGATCGCCGCGCCTTCCAGCCCCAGCAAATCGCGGCGGTCGTGCAGCGCGATGCTATCGGTGGCGATGGCCGATGCGCGGATGCGCACCGGATGGTCGTTGAACCGGCGAGCGATCTCGGTCGGGCACAGCACCGCCGCCGCCGCGCCATCGCACACCGGCGAGCTATCGAGCAGGTTCACCGGGTCGGCGATCATCTTGGCCTTTTTGAAATCATCTGCGCTCACCGGGAACGGAAACATGGCATACGGATTGTTCACTGCGTTTTGATGCGCGTTGATGGCAAACGGTGCAAACTCTTCGTGCCTCACGCCATACTCGTACATGTAGCGGCGCATCAACAGCGCATTGATGGCGACAAACGACAGGCCGTTCTGCGCCTCAAAGTCGCCGTCGGCGGCCATTGCCAGCGCCGCCGTCACTTGCTCAGCGGGCCGGTCGGTCATTTTTTCCACGCCGGCCACGACGACAAACTCTGCCAGCTCACTCGCCACGGCCATGTAGCCGATCCGCAGCGCCGCCGCGCCCGATCCGCACGCCGCTTCAATCTTGACCGCCTCGACGCCGCGCAAGCCCGCAAAATCGCTGACGAGCGCGCCCAGGTGCTCCTGGCCGGTCAGCACGCCCGAAAGCATGTTGCCGATGTAGAGCGAGTCCACGCGCTCGGTCCGCGCGCCCTTGATGGCGGCCAGGATCGCTTCGGTGGCAAGCTCTTTGAGCGACTTGGTCCAGTGCTCGCCGACCTTGGTCTGGCCGATGCCGATGATTGAAACGTCTCTCATGCTATTCCATCACGAGTTTCTTGCGATACCGCGCATAGGTGGCATAGTCAATGACGGTGCGCCGCGCGACGTACTGCCGCGTGGACGGCGCGCCGTTGCGCCACTCAGTGATCTTGTCCGTCACGCGCAGGCTGAACGCATCGCTGCCCGCGCCGCTGCCGAATGACACCGCCAGGATGCGGTCGCCAGGCTTGGCCTCGTCCAGAATCGCCGTCAGCCCGATGAGCGCCGCGCCCGCATACGTGTTGCCGATCTCGTTGACGAGCAAGCCGGTCTTGAGCTGATCGATCCTAAAGCCCAAGTCTTTGCCGGCCTTGACCGGGAACTTGACATTCGGCTGATGGAACACCGCATACGTGTAATCCGATGGCTTGACGCCCATCGCCTGCATGAGCTCGCTGCCGGCTGCCTCGATGTGTTTGAAATAAGCCGGCTCGCCCGTAAAGCGACTGCCATGCTCCGGGTAATGCTCGTGCTGGCGACGCCAAAAGTCGGGCGTGTCGGTAACGTAGGAAAGCGAGCCTTCAAAAATCGCCAGCGATTCTTGCGCCGGCCCGATGAGATACGCCGCGCCGCCCGCGCCCGCCGTGTATTCCAGCGCGTCGCCAGGGCGGCCTTGCGCTGTGTCCATTCCCACCGCCAGCGCATAGTCCGCCATGCCCGAGCCGACGAATCCGATGGCGGCTTGCATCGCTTCGGTGCCGGCCTTGCACGCAAACTGCCAGTCCGCTGCCTGTGTGTGCGGCACCGCGCCAATCGCTTCCGCCACAATCGTGCTGGTCGGCTTGACGGCGTAGGGATGGCTTTCGCTGCCCACCCACACCGCGCGGATCAACTGCGGGTCAATCCTGGCGCGGGCCAGCGCGTTGCGCGTCGCCTCCAGCGACATGGTCACCACATCTTCGTCCAGCCCGGGCACCGATTTTTCTTTGACGGGCAGCGCGCCCTCGCCGCCTTCCCACACGCGGCTGACTTCGGCGGCGGGCAAACGAAAACGCGGGACATAGGCCCCGTAGCCTACAATGCCGACATCACGATTGGGTTTCAAAAGCCCCATGGATGTATTCCGTATTGCGTATTCCGTTTACGCTGACGATGGCTTGCTCACAAGCTCTAACGCGCGATCCAGACGAACGTTGCGCTCCGCCACCAGTTGCTCCGCCACGCGCTCGATCATCTCGCCGGTCGCGCCTGCGGCGATGGCGATTTGTCGCGCGTGCAGGCTCATGTGTCCGCGCTGGATGCCTTCGGTTGCCAGCGCGCGAATGGCGGCCAGGTTTTGCGCCAGTCCAACCGCCACAATGATTTCGGCCAGCTCGCGCGCTGTTGTGACGCCCATCAACTTTAGCGCGACTTGGGCCGCCGGATGCACTCTGGTCGCGCCGCCGATGATGCCGACCGCCATCGGCATCTCGAGCGCGCCGACGAGGTTGCCGTCCTTATCTGCGCCCCAATGCGAGAGCGACGTGTAGCGACCACTCCGCGCGGCGTAAGCGTGCGCACCCGCTTCAATCGCGCGCCAGTCGTTGCCTGTGGCAATGACGACCGCGTCCACGCCGTTCATGATGCCCTTGTTGTGTGTGGCCGCCCGGTAAGGATCGGCAGCGGCAAAGGCCCACGCTTCAATGATCCGGTCGCGCACCAACGCGCCCTCGAAGCGTTTCCCGTCTGATTCAAACGAGAGCGCATCAAGCGGGACAGTCGCTTTTGCGCGCGCCACGCGCCGGTCGGCCAGGTTGGAAAGAATCCGCAGCCCCACTCGCCCGCCGGTGATCTCTTGCAGCGCCGGGCGCAATCGCTCGGCAATCGTGTTGACCGCGTTCGCGCCCATCGCGTCGCGGCAATCCACCATGACGTGGACGACGAGCATCGGCCCGACCGCGCTTTCGATCACGCGCGCTTCAATGTCCCTTGGTCCGCCGCCCGCTTGGACGAGCATCGGGTCAGCTTCTTGAGCAATGTCCATCAGGCGAGCTTTGCTTGCCAGCACATCCAGCCGTGCGCCTTGTGCGTCGGCCAAGTCGAGAATCTGAATCTGCGAGATCATTAGCGGCTCGGACGACGAGCAGATGAATCCGCCGCCCTCGCGCGCGAGTCTCGCCGCAAAGCTCGCGCCGGCCACCACCGATGGCTCTTCAATCGCCATTGGAACGAGCACATCGCGCCCGTTCACCGAGAAATTCGTGGCGACGCCGAGCGGCAGTCCAAACGTGCCAACGGCGTTTTCGACCATGTGATCGGCTGTCTCGGCAGATAACCCCATCGCGCCGGAAAGGATTCGCGCCTCGTCACTGGCAAGGCCGGCCCACTCGGATACAGCAGCCTGTCGCTCTGCAAGCGACTTGCGATAGAATTCGGCCAGGCGCGAAGAGGGCATTCTGTCAACCATCCTAGATGCAAAAAGCCCGAACTGTCTCCAGGCCGGGCTCGAACTGTAGTTATACTATACGACTCTACGTCTGCCAAAACCTACCAGGGTTTATTCAGGGGCTATCAGTCATGCCGTCGTCTGTGTTAATGTCGCGGATTGCACGTAGCACGCACCACTTGTGGTATAATCGCCGCACACCTTTAGAGGGCGCCATATGGAATCCCAAGCGACCGTCGCTAGTTTGCAAATCTGTCCCGGACCTCGCCAGCCGATGCAGCAGGTAGCTTTGGCGCGCGCCGTGGAAAATTTGGGGCTGGAAGGCGACCGGCACGCCAAGGCCGATAGCAAGCGTCAAGTGCTGCTCATGGAAGCCGAGACGCTGATAAAGTTTGACCTGCGCGTGGGCGACGTGAAAGAGAACATTACCACGCGGGGCATTGCGCTGATGAGCCTGCCCGTCGGCGCGCGGCTGCGCGTGGGCGAAGCAGTGTTCGAGATCACTGGCGTATGCCATCCCTGCTCGCGGATGGATGACCTTTTACCCGGTTTGCGCGAGACGTTGAGCGGCCAGCGCGGGATGCTGGCGCGTGTGACGCAAGGCGGCCTGCTGCGTGTCGGGGATGCTATTGTCGTCGAAGCGCCATCCCCATGATTGTCGCAATCCTCTTTGATCTCGATGGCACGCTGAGGTTCAATCGGCCCAGCGGGCTGGAAGCGTTTATCGAGTTCGCCAGTGAGCTTGGGCTGACGTTGGGCGCGGAGGCGCGCCGCACGGTCGAGCGATGGACGCACGCTTATTGGTCCGGCAAGCATAGCGGCTTTATTGCGACCCTGGACGATCCGGCAGCGTTCTGGCGCGCGTACACTCAGGGCATGTTGACCGCCGCGGGTATCAAAGACGACTCGCAGGCTTACACTCGAGCGATTGTGTACGCCTTTGGCGAGCGTTATCATGCCGAGTCCTACATCCCCGACGAAGCTCACACACTCCTGCGCGCGCTGCGCGAGGACGGTTATACGCTGGGGCTGGTGTCGAACCGCGCAGATGACCTGGCGGCGGTCGCGGCGGACATTGGATTGCGCGACTATTTCCACTTTACACTTTCGGGCGGGCAGGCCAACTCGTGGAAGCCGGACGCGCGCATCTTTATGCAGGCGTGCGAGATGGCGGGCGCTGCGCCTCACGAGTGCCTCTACGTGGGCGACAATTTCTACGCCGACGCGCAAGGAGCGCAGGCGGCCGGCCTCGTGCCGGTCCTGCTCGATCCCCGCGATGTTTTTCCAGAGGCGGCGTGCGCCCGCGTTTCGTGTCTCGGTGATCTGTTGTCGGTAATCAGTCAATCCGTCAACCCTCAACCAGAAACAAGTAACTGATTGACTGAGCAACTGTCCATCCGCTGTTGCCGCTGCTTGATGACGGGATTATAATTGGCGGCGGAAGGGGGCAAAGTATGAGTGGTCTTACGAGCTATCAGCAAGCTCTGCTGGATGAGGTCAAGGAACTGCCGGAAGAATCTTTGCCGAATCTGTTGCAGATTGTTCATCTATTCAAGGAAAGCCTTTTGCTTCAAAGTCGTCAGGCGGCCCTGGCACTGCGGGCCGAGTTGGCCGAATGGGATCGGCTGAGCGATGAAGCGTTGACGAATTTTGAAAAGGGACTTGCCTGATGAACCTCGGCGACGTCTACACTGTCGAGATTCCCTCCGGCGATGGACACGAGCAGGCTGGCGCTCGTCCTGCCGTCATCGCGCAAGCTCCGCAGTTCGAGAACCAATTGCCCACCGTGTTGATCGTGCCTCTGACTTCGCAACTGGCTGCCCAGTCTTTTCCTGGCACATTCTTGATCCACCCTGATTCCCAAAATGGCTTGACCATGATTTCGGTCGCCCTGGTATTTCAGTTGCGCGCAATTGACAAACGACGGCTAAAACGCAGAATCGGGCGGCTGAGCGACTCGGACCTGGCGCAACTGCGCCAGCACATGAAGGCTTTGTTGCAGTTGATGTAAAGATAGGCTGGAATAGCGCGAGGCCGGGCAACTCGCCGGCCTCTGCGTTTCGTAAAAGCTGATTGACCGAGCAATAACCAGGAGGAGACATGCCATCACCGATTCAAATCCAAGAGTGCAAGACCGCCGCTGAAAGACTCAAATTCATCCAGTTCTGGTGGGAGCCTTACAAGGGCAATCCCTACTGGGTGCCGCCGCTGGTGAACGAGCGGCAAGAGTTTCTCGACCCGGCCCGCAATCCGTACTTTGAGCATGGGCGCGCGGCGTATTTTCTGGCGACCCGCGGCGGCGAGCCGGCCGGCACGATTTCCGCGCACATCAACGATAAGCACAACGAATTCCACGAGGAAAACATTGGCTTTTTTGGCTTTTTCGAGTGCATCAACGATTACGGCGTGGCCGAAGCGTTGTTCCAGGCGGCCAGCGATTGGTGCAAATCGCAGGGCGTGACGGCGATTCGCGGCCCGGCCAGTTTCTCCTCCAACGACGATGGCTACGGCTGCCTCATCCAAGGATTCGACGACCCGCCGCGCATCTACATGCCCTACAATCCGCCCTATTACCCCCAGTTCGCCGACCGGTTCGGATTCCAAAAGGCGATGGACTTGTTCGCCTACGCGCTCGACACGAATGTTTACGCGGAAAATGGGATGCCGCCCAAGCTGTTGCGCGTGGTCGAGAAAATGCGCAAGCGTATGGGCATCACGTTCCGCACGGTGGACATGAGCCGCTTTGACGAAGAAGTCAAGAGCGTCAAGCGCGTCTACAATTCCGCGTGGGAAAAGAACTGGGGCTTTGTGCCCATGACCGACGCCGAGTTCGATCACCTGGCGGCGGGCCTGAAGCAAATCGTTGACCCACGCGTGGCGTTGATCGCCGAAAAGGACGGCCAGTTCGTCGGCTTTTCGCTCAGCCTGCCGGACGTGAACGAGCCTTTGCTGGCCGCTCGTCCTTCGTCCAACCCCAACCCGATTGTCGCTAACCTGGCGATGGCGCGGCTGATGTGGCACTGGAAGGTCGCGCGCAAGATCACCTGGCTGCGCAACTTTGCGATGGGCGTCGTTAAAGAATACCGCGCGCAAGGCATCGGGCCGATGTTTTATTACGAGACGGCCAAAGCCGCTTTGGCGATCGGCTACAAGCACGGCGAGATGTCGTGGATTTTGGAAAACAACATGATGATGAACCGCGACATTCAGGCGCTCGGCGGCCAGGTCTACAAGACGTATCGCTTGTACCAAAAGCCGCTATGACACTCTGTTCATCTTGTCATTCTGAGCCGCAGAGCGGCCAAGAATCTCTGTCGCGCAAGATAGAGACCCTTCGCCGCAAAGCGGCTCTGGGCGACAAAACCAACGGCGCAGCCTGATGGCGCGCGAGTCTTTTCCTGATGCGGCGATGCTCTCCGGCTCCAGCCTCCTGGCCGCGATGGGCGACCGCGATTTTCGACTGCTGTTCTGGGGCCAGCTCATCTCACAGATCGGCGACCAGTTCCTCTTTATCGCCGCGTTGTCCATCATTAACCGCCTCACGGCTTCTCCCCTGGCATTGAGCGGGCTGGCGCTGGCGATTTCCATCCCGCAGCTCACGTTCGGATTGATCGGCGGCGTGGTGGTGGACCGCTTTGATCGCAAGCGAGTGCTCATCGCCTCCGATGTGCTGCGCGCGCTGGTCATCCTCCCCGCGCTGCTGGTACACCAACGCAGCGACGTGTGGCTGCTGTATCCGGCGGCGGCGGGACTGGCGACCATCGGCACGGCGTTTTACCCGGCGCGCAACGCCATCATCCCCAACATTGTCCCGCAAAAAATGTTGCTCAGCGCCAACACGCTGATCCAGGTCAGCTACATCATCGCGCTCATCTGCGGGGCGACGCTGGCCGGATTCGCGGTGCGGCTGTGGGGGCCGGACGCGGCGATCCTTTTTGATAGCGCCTCGTTCACGGTCTCGGCGCTGCTCATCGCATTCATGCATATCCCGCCCAACGTCTGCGACTCGCACGAATCGGCGCGGACGGTGTGGGGACAACTGGCGCAGGGATTGCGTTACGTGGCGGGCAGCCACCTGCTGCTGCGTGTGCTGGCGATCACGGCCATCGCCGCGCTCGGCATCGGCGCGATTCAGATCCTCGGATTAAACTTTCTCAATCTCCGCTTGAAGGTGACGGAGCAAGGCTTTGGTCTGACGATGGCGATGGTGGGGATTGGCGTGGCGCTCGGCGGAGCCTTGGTCCAGCGGCTCGCCAGCCGGATGCCGGCCAACCAGGTCGTGGGACTGTGCCTGGCGGGCGTCGGCATCGCGATTGTCGTCTTTGCGCTCGCGCCGCACTTTTGGCTCGTGCTGGTGGCGGCAGCCGGCATCGGGTTATGCCTGGTGGTGGCGCGCGCGGGCCTGGCGACGTTGACGCAGCAGCTTGTGCCGGACGAGGTGCGCGGCCGCGTCGAGAGCGCGGTGAACATGATCGTCAGTGTATCCGCCGCTGCGTCGCAAGGGCTGTCCGGGCTGCTGGGCGATCCGCATTTTCTAGGCGTGCAAGGCGTGTTTATCGGCGCGGGCGTCGTCACGCTGATGGCCGGCGTCGGCGCGATTTACACGCTGCGCGACGCGGTGCGCGCGGTGGCGCTCAAAGCTGCCAGCAGCCGATAGAGAGGCTCACCAATCTGCTATCAAGCGGCATTTCCGAGACTAGTTGCCTCGTACTCTGCAAAATCCGCTGGACGCACAATATCAATGCCTCGAAAACGCTTGAGGATAAGCAGGTCAGCATCGCCCGTGACAATGCACGCGGCCTTTCCTGCAACTGCCGTTCCTAAAATCGCATCGTCATCTGGGTCTCGGCAGACAGCGCTTCCCAGGCTAGTCGGTGTGACCACTTGCATTCTTGACCGCAACAACTCGACTGCTTCTTCGGCGTCCTGCGCATCGTACTTGAATTTGCGAGCCAGGTGCTCGCGCAATTCGTCGAGGATGAATTCTGACGTGACAAGCGTGTGCTGCCGGGCGCAGTGTTCGAGCAAATCGCTGCACACGCCGCGCGCGATAAAGGCGGCGATGAGGACATTGGTGTCAAGCACGATTTTCATGAGACGCGATCAAAGACGTCTTGGTCCGTATAAATACCTTGTGCTTGCGCCTTGGGAATCATCCGCTCACGCAGCAACCGGAAACGGCGGAAAAAGAGATACTCCCTGAGGGCTTTTCCAATCAAGTCACTCGGAGAGATGCCTTCCCTTTGCGTCTCGTCATCCAACGCCAGTCTTATTTCTTCCGGCACAGTAATAGTCAGCATCTGTTGCATTGCGCACGCTCACTTTCTCAATTGGCTCTGACGCAAGTTTAGCACAAACAGCCGGAATGGGAAAGCAAATGCGAGAACATCTCTCTAATTGTTCTTGCAGATCACCGGCAGGTACAAGCGGGCCGTTGCGCCCAGCGCCAGTTTCTTGGGCCTGTCATTGTCCCACGCCGCGCGCGCTGCGAAGCGAGGCCCCGCCGACGCGAAGCGGGGCGAGCAACCTGGACGCGATCATTGACGAGGGGACGCTGACCATCGGGTGGGTCGGCCCGGCGCTGCTGGGGATTCTGATTGCGGCTTTTGGGTGGGCGGGCCGCGTGTTTGAGTGGCTGGGCACGCTGGCGACGTGGTTGTTTTCGGGCGCGTGGAGGGGGGAAGGTTGAATCACTGAGGCACTGAAAGGGCATGAGGCCACTGAATCAGTGCGCTCTGTGGGGACAAATAGTATAATAGTGGCGCGTGGCGGGTGCGGCGTTCCCTGGTTCTTGAACCACTGAGGCACTGAATGAAGTGAGACCACTGAATCAGTGCGCTCAGTGCAGTTTCAGTGAGTCAGTGGTTCACACGGCGCGTGGAGAGGGGGCGGGGGGGAGGTGTGACGGGGAATTGAATCACTGAGGCGCTGACGCGGAGCGGATGAGGCCACTGACGCCGTGCACTCAGTGCGCGCACAGCGTCAGTGAATCAGTGATCCAGCTTGACAAACCAGCCTTCGCGATTATACTTTAACTCACTGATTAGCCGCTTGTGTTTTCCCCGTCAATGCAAAGGAGGCGACTGCCATGCATCTGCCAGATGGCCCACTGGCTCTACTCCCTGGAGCGAAGGAGTTTTGCTGCATTTTTGCCACCAAAGCCGACCTCGTATAATATCCCTTTAGGCGCGGCCTCGTCATATCTGTTATGACTCAAGCCTACAGCATTGAAGAAAGGAGACAACCATGTACTGCCCCTCATGTGGAAAAGAAACACCCGAAGGTAGCCAGTTCTGTTCGCATTGTGGCAAACCTATTACTACACCCACTGGCGCAGGTGTGCCTATGCAGTGGGAGTACAAGGATTACATCTGGAAGCCGCCTACTACGACTGCATTTGCAACTCCTGACATGCTTTCTACAGCACGTGTCCAGTGGTGGTCAGAGGCTCGCCCGTTACTGACGACCGAACTTCAAAAATGGTTTGATGAAGGGTGGCAACCTGTGGGTTCGGTTGGGCCTGACTGTATGGAAATAGAGGAAACCAAAATATCCTCAGCTAGCAAATGGAACTTTTTTGTGTGGATAATGTGGTTTCTCTCTTTAGTCCCATCTTTTGGTTTGATATTCTTCGCGCTCTTCCTACGTAGTACAGTCTACAAGCCGGTTGCTTTCCGTGTACAGATGCGCGCTCCTAAAGGGACCAAGACTCCTAAGACACCCATCATGTTCTCCGAGGGTTCTGTTCAAGTAACAACTCAACGACTTCTAGTAAGCGATAAATCCTTTGAGATTTCAAACCTTAAGCCAGTTCAAGTAAACAAAATTTCAGACAATCCACCCGAATACGAAATCAAGTTGGTAAACTTGTCAGGCGAAAGTATTCATGATCTAACTTCTGACAATTCTGAACGCATTCAGAGAATTGCCCAAGCTATCAACGACGCTATTGATGAACGCGCATAATGTAGCCCGCCCAAGTTATGGTCAGGGCGACAGTCGCCTGCCGCCCTGCCAGATGTACCGGGTGCGGGGAGAGAGCGGGCAACTGCCCTCCCTACCGCGACGGCCCACACAGCAAATCGAATCAAACTATCAATGAGGATTCTCAATCAAGATGAACACAAATCACGATAGATTCAAGCAACGAGAGGAAACATACGACCGTCGAGTTACCACGCTGTTAACATTGATTGGATTGTGGCTTGCTTTACCTGCCACCTGTAGTTTACTCCAACGGATTGTGGACACTTTGACATCACTGAATGCATTTAGCAAGAACGCTTCAATCGTCGCTAAGTTGGTGGCCGATAGTTGCTTGCTTGGCATCTATATTGTGGGGTTACTGTTGCTAATAGGAGTCGGGTTTATGGGGTGGCTTGCAACAAAAACGAAGGATGTTATCAGTGATACTGTTGACGAACATCTGCCACGTGTGAAAGCTGAGATTGAAGAACATGCCCCGTGTGTAAAGGCCGAGTGGAAAAAAGCCGTAGCGAGAGGCACTCCACATGCCCAGATTTTGCTATCAAAAGTACAGAAAAGGATACTATTGCTTTTGGGGGTACAAAAACATTCTCAAACAACATCGCCAACTCAAAAACCGGATGAGGGTTCCACTTCTTGATATAGGCACATAGATACATTGGGAAATAGCCCAAGTTATGGTCGGGGCGACAGTCACCTGCCGCCCCGCCACTTTTCCCCTTCGGGCCGTGCGTGCCAAGTGTCGTGGCAGTGAGCGTGCCGTAACGCCAGGTCAGCCCCTGGGCTTTCTCCCCGGGGTAGCCGGAGGGTGGTGGTGATTGCCGTCCGCGCAGCGTGGCGGCCCCTACCACGGCTGGCAAGGGCAGCAGCGCCTGGCTCAGGGCAGGCTCGGCGCGGGGCATGGCCTGCCGCCAGTCCCGTGTCGGCAGTCTGAGCGGGCGTGTCGGGCAGAGGTCGGGCGTCCCCGCCGCAAGTGGGGAAAACGAAGGATCTGTGCGGGGGTAGGGCGGGCCGCTTGGCGTGGCCGTCCTACTGCGATGGCGGACATTGCTCTGTCTTAATATCGCAATGTTCTACGAGAAAACAAGTGGTGACAATCCGTTACCATCGTGCGAACGATGCAGCAAGCGTTGGCAAGCTCATCGCAGATACGTTTAGTGGATTCAATCTTTCCTGCGCACTGCCCCTGAAAGGAGGGCCACTATAATGGAAACCACTACCTCGGGCGCAAGCCGCCCCACGCCTGCCGCAGCAGACGTCCAGTCCAAAACGACCAGCCGCCTGTTCTTTATTGACAACATCCGGGTCTATCTGACGATCTTGGTGCTGCTGCACCATCTGATGATCATCTACGCCGGGAGCGGGGATTTTTACTATACCGAGGGCCGGCAAAATTTCGTCACCAATGCGCTCGGCAGTTGGTTCTGCGGGATCAATCAGGCTTACTTTATGGGTCTCTTCCTGCTCATCTCGGCCTACTTTGTGCCAGGCTCTTATGACCGCAAGGGCGCCGGCCGCTTCCTGAAGGACCGTCTGATCCGCCTGGGGATTCCCCTGGCCGTGTATAGCTGGGTCATCAATCCCCTGTTCATATACGTGAGTAAGGTTTTGTCCGAGGGCCTGCGTATGCCTTTGTGGCGTTTCTTCCCCGGCGAGTATTTCAAGACCGAAGCGCTGATCGGCGCCGGGCCGCTGTGGTTCGTCGAGACTCTGCTCATCTTTTCGCTGGTGTACATGCTGTGGCGGCTTGTCGTGCGGTCTCGTCCGGCTCATCCGGCCGTGGAGACCCACTTTCCCGGCAATGGTGCTATCGTCCTCTTTGCTCTGCTCCTGGGAGTGGCCGGCTTCCTGGTCCGGGTGGTATTCCCGATGGACTTGTACAAATTTAAGCCATTGAACTTGCAGTTTCCCTTCTTCGCCCAGTACATTGCCCTGTTTGTGGTCGGGCTGATCGCCTACCGGCGTAACTGGCTTTTGGGTCTGCCCGATAAGACGGGCCGCCTCTGGCTGGGAATTGCGGCTCTCCTCATTCTGTTGTGGGCGCCCCTAGTGGTGGTCAGCGGCGCCATCGAAAATGATGTTCCCTTGAAAGGCGGCTGGCACTGGCAGTCCCTGACCTATGCGCTCTGGGAATCTTTTCTCTGCCTGAGTATGTGCATTGGCCTGACTTTTGCCTTCCGTCGCTACCTCAACCGCCGGGGTAAGCTGGCGGGATTCCTCGTGCCAAACGCTTATACCGCCTATATCATCCACGCCCCGGTGATCACCACCCTGGCCTTTGCGGTTCGGGATGTCGTGCTTTATCCGTTGCTCAAGTGGGCCGCGGTGGCGTTGGTGGCGGTCCCGCTGTGTTTTGCGCTCAGCGTCCTGATCCGCAAGTTACCCTATGCGGATCGAACCCTATGATGGCTGGCCGGGACGAGGAGTGAAGGAGGCGGCCGGAGCGCGCGTGAGATCAAGATTACCAGAGCCTTGAGTAAGGGGGAGAGGGCAGGCCGCTTGGCATGGCCTGCTGCCAGTCCCGCTCGGCGGCTCTTGGTCGCAACGGGCACACTTGCATCTGCAAAGCAGGTGTTGGGGTGCATTCCAATTCTGGGGCAGATTGTCTGTCATTGCGAGCGCCCGTAGGGCGCGAAGCAATCTCACTCGTTGCGCAGAGATTGCTTCGCCGCCTTCGGCGGCTCCCAATGACGGGAGGCAAGCCAAGTTCGCCCCCAAACTGAAATGCGCCCCTAGGTGTTGTCATGGCTACCGCGCTACCCCTTTTGGGAGTACAATATCCATCAGCCATACGATATAGCCGGCTGCCTCGCGTGAGGCGTGTGGCTTGCATTCCAAAGGGGGCGACGGCCCTGACCGGCTTTTCAACTCTGGACACTTATGCGCTGTGCCTGGCGAAGCCAGGCATGGCGGAGCCTGGTATGCAGGTGTCACGTGCACGCTTCGCGCGCCGGGCGGCTTACCTTGCGCTGCATCCGGCGGCCTAGCCACACGTCCCAGTTCTCGGCTCCCTACGCAGCGTGGGCGCGGATTACCTGCCTGTGATTCTGAAAGGACATGAGGAAAATGTTCCTGGTCTCAGACGCATGGAAAAACGCTTACCCCGGCGCAGCCGCCGGCATCCTGGCGATGCGCAACGTCGCCAACCCGGAACATCACCCGGCGCTTGAGAGAAGCAAAGAGGAATTGGAGAGCCAGTTGCGGTCCCGCTTTGCCAACAGCAGTCGGGCCGCGCTGGCGGCGCTCGCGCCCCTTCCAGCCTACGCTGCCTATTTTGGCCGCTTTAAGAAAACCTATCACGTCCAACTGCAACTCGAGTCGGTCGCGCTCAAGGGCAAGCCCATCCCTCGCGTCGCGGCGCTCGTCGAAGCGATGTTCATGGCCGAGCTGAAAAACTTGCTCCTGACGGCTGGTCACAACCTGGATGCGCTGCAACTGCCGGTGCGGCTCGACGTTTCCAATGGCAGCGAGCATTACATCATGCTCAACGGCCGGGAGCAGACGCTCAAACCGGGCGACATGATGATGGCCGATACGCAAGGCGTCATCTCGAGTGTGCTCTACGGCCCGGATGATCGCACGCGAATCACACTGGACACTCGGAGCGTTTTCTTTGCGGTTTATGCGCCGCCGGGCATCGGGGAACGGACGGTGCACCAGCACTTGCAGGACATTCAGGCGAACGCCCTGCTCATCGCGCCGGAAGCTGAGGTAGAGCTACTGCAAGTGGTTGGCGCCGAGTCGGGCTAAAAGTTGCATGGGAGAGTGCAAATCACAGGACAAACCCCAAGTTTCCCGATTCTCTCATTCGGACACGGACGCTTCGCGCACGGATACACACGGATAAGAATTGAAATATCCGTGAAATCCGTGTTCATCCGTGTCCAGATCAAAAGGACAGGCTAGGAAAAACGGCGAATCGGGAAACTCTTGGACAAACATAGCCATTACCATGCGCACGGCATAAGGAGTACGAGTGATGAGGTTAAAGATTTCTCTCAGATGCTGGCGCACTGACTCTCATCCTCGCTTTGACGACTGTGGGTGCGGTACAGTTCCACGCGCTTTTCTCACGTCCGTGAGGGTTAACCGACCTGTGAGGTTCCCGAACTTTGGTTCGGCGCACAAGGAGGAGTTTGATGACAAGTTCTAATCTGGACTGGGCAACGCTTCACCGCGACTCGGCTATCGTTGACCTGCACATCCATCCATCGCTGCAGCAGCAATTGTTCCGCCGCAACCTCAACTGGCGCTACGTTATCAGCCGGCTCAACCCGTTCAGCGTGCGCGCCAGCTTTCCGCGCCTCAAAAAGGGCGGCTATGACGCCATCCTGTCGGTGATTCACGTGCCGGAAAAAGGCATCCTGCAAGACTTTCCCATCGTTAACGTGTTCCGCTTTCTGCGGCCCGACGTGTGGGCAAAGGTCTTTACGCCGGCGCCGTTCAACGTCGCGCTCAGAATGATGGACGACATGGAAAAAGCCGTCGCCCAGTCCAAGCCCTGGGAGCGCATGGCGATGGCGCGCTCGGTCAAAGAACTGGACGGTATCCTGAATCAGCCGGATGCACAGCGGCCCATCGCGGTGGTTCACGCCGTCGAAGGCGGGCACTGCCTCACGGGCGACGACACGAGCGAATCCGCCGTGCTCAAAAACCTAGAGACGTTCTATCAACGCGGCGTGGCGTACATGACGCTGGCTCACTTTTATCCGAACCAAGTCGTCCATCCCTGCTTCCCCTTCCCCGAAGACATGCTGCCGCTATCCGCAAACCCCAACCTCTGGCGCGACTTGACGCTCGGCCTGACCGACACGGGCAAGCGCGTCGTCGAGCGCATGATTGAGCTGGGGATGCTCATTGACCTTTCGCACAGCACGCCCACCGCGCGCCAGCAGATTTACGACCTCATAGATGCCAGCGGCAAGCGCGTCCCGCTCCTGTTCACGCACGTCGGCGTGTACGAGATTGACCCCAGTCCTTACAACCCGACCGACTGGGAGATCAAGCGCATCGCCCGCGACGGCGGCGTCATCGGCGTGATCTTTATGCCGTACTGGCTGATGCCGAAGGAAAGCAAGCAGGGCGTCAATTTCATCTCGCGCACCATCCGGCATCTGGTCAACGTCGGCGGAGAAGATGTGGCCGGCATCGGCACGGACTTTGACGGATTCACCACCCCGCCCGACGATTTGATTGACGCTTCGCAAATGCCCCGGCTCACTCAACGGCTGTTGATTGACGGATACCGCCGCGAGCAGATCATCAAGATTTTGGGCGGCAATGCGCTGCGCGTTTTGCGCGAGGGGTGGGGAAAAAAGATATAGGGACGACCCGGCGTGGTCGCCCGAGTTGGGCAAACACATCGGTTTGCCCTTCAAGCCACAAGGAGCCACACCATGAACCTGCACAACGCTTTCGCCATGCTTCGCGGCACACGCTCTCTGCCGACGCTGCCCGAATCGTTCCTGTTCGGCGTGGCCACGGCGGACCATCAGTGCGAGGCGTATGACCCTCAACGCGAAGACATCCGCGATGTCTGGGAGCGCGAGCACCAGCTCGTCATGCGCGGCAAGGCGACCGATTTCGAGCATCGCTTTGAGGAGGACATCGAACTGGCAAAGCAAATGGGCTGCCGTGCGTTTCGTTTTTCCATCGCTTGGTCGCGCGTCGAGCCAATGCCCGGCCAATTCGATGAGGCGACGTTCGATTATTATCGTCGGCTCATCTCGGCGATCCATAACGCGGGCATGGAGCCGATCCTGACTTTGCACCACTTTACCTGGCCCGTGCACGTCCAGCAGCGCGGCGGCATGATCGGCGACGAGTTTCCCATCATCTATGCACGCTATGTAACTGAAGTGGTCAAACAATTGGGGAAGGATGTGCGGTACTGGATCACGTTCAACGAGCCGAGCCAGTTAGTCTATGGCTACATCAAACCCTGGTGGGAATCAAACTATTTCGTGCCGCCCGGCCTGCCGGCAGGCTCGACGCTCGACGATCAAGTAGCCGCGCTCGGCCACTTGATCCGCAACCTTTTCATCGCCCATACGCAGGCGCGCCAGATCATCAAGGCGGCTCATCCCGATGCATCGGTCGGAGCCAACCCCTTGCTGCTCGGCCTGCCGATGTGGCTCCAGCAATGGATTGACTGGAACGCGACGCGGATGCACAGCTTCGACGACTTGCGCAAACAAGCGCAACGCCTGGCCGAGCGGGCGCTTTTGGAGCAGGGAGAGGTGGACGTGGTGATGGCGACGCTCACGCGGACGCCGGAACGCGAGCAGCAGGTCATGTTCTCTGACGTGTATTTCGTCGCCGGGCAGCGTCTGCTGGTCAAAGCGACCGACGCCATTGCCAACGTTGGAGACTTGCAAGGCCGGAGCATCGCCGTGGTCAAGGGCTCGACGGCGGAGCGTAGCTGTCAGATGTTGATGCCGCAAACGCGCGTGCGTATGGCGAGTGACTATACGGCTGCGTTGCGGATGCTCGACCAGGGGCAGGCGGATGCGATCCTGGCTGACGATACGATCCTGCAAGGGTTGATGTCACAGCATCCAGGGGAATACAAGCTCATCGGCGAGCAGCTCACGGCAGAGCCGTACGCGGCGGCAGTCACACGTGGCAACCAGGAGTTGCTGGACGTGATTGACCTGGTGGTGCGACGCTTCTCAGAGTCGGGCACATGGGCCGCCAGCTATGCGCAGCATTTCGGCCAGCCCGGCCCCGAGCCGCCGCCTCTCCCCTCAGAATTGACGCAGGGCGCGGCGCAGCGACTAGCGGCGACCGGGGGGCCGCTGCCGCTAGCCCGGCGAGGCAGCGGGCTGAGGCGCATCCAGGATCGTGGGCGCTTGATCGTCGCGGTCAAACAGGACGTGCCGGGGCTGGGATACCGAGATCCGCGCACGGGGGAACTGAGCGGGCTGGAAATCGACCTAGCGCGTGCGCTGGCCCAACAGATATTCGGCGAGGCTGGCCGGGTGCGCTTTCGCCCGGCCAAGACGGCAGAGCGTATCCCGCTGGTGCGCTCGCTGCTGCGAATCTTTGATCCTCTCCTGAGACAGTACAGCATCCTTTCGACCATTATCGCCAGCAACTGGTGGCACCTGGGAATGGCGGGCAAGCTGCCCGAGCACCTCTGCCCGCCGGAATGCATCGGCCAACAAGATTTCGTCGGGCTGGATTACTATTGGGGCATTTTTTCCTTGCGACTCGATCGCATGCAAGCATTGATCGAAGCCGGGCTGGGTCGTTTTGACAAGGCACCCGTTTGGCCTGGCGCACTCTACGACCATTTGAAATATCAGGCGAGCCTATTCCCCGGCCTGCCGCTGTTGATTGTCGAAAACGGCTCGGTAGATGTGGCGGATGGGGTTGACCGCGCAACCTATCTACGCCAGCACATCGGGCAGGTCCAGCGCGCGGTGCGAGATGGCGTCAATGTGATTGGGTACGTGTGTTGGGCCATTACCTCGAACCGCGAGTGGGGCCTGCCGTTCGGCAAAGGCAGTGACTTTGGATTGTACCATATCGATTTGGACGGGGACCCCAACCTAACACGTGTACCGACCCCGGCCGTGGCAGTGTATCAAGACATCGTACAAAAATACCGCCCGCAACTTTCCGCTACCGCTGGTGTCAATATCGGCTCCAGTATCAAAGAAGCATACGGCAACATTATTGGAGGTTTTCAAACTGTACAAGGCCCTTCTGAGATACTTGCCAGAGAGCCTCAGCAGGAAAGTCCCATTCCTCCTCCTACTTTTGAACGTCGGTTTATTCAGATTATCCGTAATGACGAAGTGGATAAAGTTGAAGATCGTCTGGGCTTTGACAAATATGCCGATACGTTCGTCAAACTCGTAATGGATGATAGAACGCACCCTCCGCTCACCATCGGCATCTCCGGTGCGTGGGGCGCTGGCAAATCGTTCCTCCTTCGTCGCATCGAAAAGAAAATCGAAAAGAAACTGGAAGAGATGCCAAAGGCTTCTACGCCTTTTTGGGCCAAACGCACACCACGACAGCCGGTGTATGTTGTTCACTTCGATGCCTGGGACTATAACGCTTCCGATGCTGTATGGCCTGGCCTAGTACGCGGTGTTCTCAACAGGCTGGAAGGAGGGGCTGGTTTGTTGGGACGATCGTTGAGTCGGATGCAACGCAACTTTACTCGCGAGTTTGGCAACGTGCGCAGCAAGTTATTGCCTTGGGCGATCCTGCTGATTGCGACACTCATTGCTGTCATCTTCTTGACAAAGGGCAATCTGGCACTGCTACTAGCCTCCGTCGGCGTGTTGGGTATCAGTGGTAGTTACTCGATTTTCAAGTTGGTTTTCGATCTACCCATGGCCCAATGGATTTCCGATCTATTCAGCAACGGCAGAGGTTATGGCAGTACCATTGGCTACATGGAAGAAATCCGCAAAGACATTGAAGAGCTTCGGATACACCTTCCTGCCGGAACCAAAATCGTCGTCATTATAGACAATCTAGATCGGTGTAGTGCGGAAAAAATCGCCGATACATTGGAGGCTATCAAGCTGCTTCTGGCCTTTGAGATCTTTATCGTGTTTCTCGCTGTTGACTCGAATGTCATCGCCCGCGCGATAGAGAAGCGCTACAAAGATATGCTGGCCGACGCAGGGCGTTCCGGCTACCTCTTCCTCGACAAGATTATCCAGATTCCTTTCCGCATCCCTGAGCCTGATCCGATCGTTCTTGACAACTATATGCGTGAGCTGCTGAAGGCTGCCGATCAAACGCCGACTAAGCCCCTATCGAAAGAAAAAGCACAACAGCTAACCAAAGTACTTTTGCCTTTTTTCGTTCAAGCCGATTCTGGAAGTAAACCGCCGCGCCGCAAGCTGCGTGGTGTCAAGAGCTTTACCAGCGCAGACTCGCGGCAAGCCGAGTCGTTGGATGCTATTGCCGCCGCAGACTCGCGGCAAGCCGCGTTGTTGGATGCTATTGCCGCGATCGACAATGAGATTGCAGTCTGGGATATCGAAGAACAAGACTATCATCGCCAGTCCCAGGAATTATTAAATGACCGTCAAGCCGACCGTATCACAAAAGAGAACTTTAAGAACCTAATGAGGGCACTCGACGATCGCTTCAAGCCCAGGCGTATCGAGGGAGAGGGCTATCGTCGCCAGCGCAGGGAACTCGAGAAGCAGTGGTTAACGTTGATTGCATCCGTCCTTGGAAGTATGATCGCGGTTCTGCCAGAAGATCCTTTGGAAGTTGATAAGATTAAATCCGAACTTGACATTCTGGTGAGTCCATATGCCGCGCATCCTTCCCTTATCGTCCGTTCTGCAAGTCTTGTCTGGGCCATACTGGCGCGTTGGTGGCCGGTGAGCACCGCCATGATGCACGAGGCCGTGAATGCCCGGTCGGCCGAACTCACAAGCGTGCCCAAGTCTAAATCAATTCTGGTTCATCTGGCTGACCTCGTCGAAGAGAAATCTAAAAAAGATGTGCCAACACAGCGCTTTCGTGAGACTGCTGATGGCCCGCTGGATATGTTCAAGAAGGCAGTCAAGCTGGCTCCAAGGTTTGCACTCAAAGGCCTTGAGGGGTTGCTCGTGACATGGAAGTCACCCTATTCGATTACGATGGGTTTCTCCGATGCCGAAATCGAGGCGTTTACTGATCTTTCTTGCTATCTTTTCAAGAACCCACGCCATATCAAGCGACTGGTCAATACCTACAGTGTGATTCGAATGCTGGCTGCGTACCCTCCTGTCGACGAACTGGTTGCCAAGAATTCAGGGACCACACTGAAATGGTTGATCATCTCCAGCCAATGGCCTCTGACCGCTCAAGTTATTCTGCAAGCGTTTGAGGATGAGCTTGAGATCAAGCAGCCTGACAAAGAACTTGCGGCTGACGACAATGCGCTTGCACGACTGTTTGAAAAGGCAAGTGCACAGATCAATGCTGACCAAGAACTTCAAAAAGCGCGCGCCCGGCTCGATGGCGATCCGGCAGTGCTGGCCAAGTTGGTTGGCGAGAGTGCCCGAATACTGACCTCAAAGCAACTTGCTTTGCTGCGGGTATATTCGATCAATTTCAATCTGGCTGAGAGCAGCGTGCCTCAGGCTTACGCCATGCCGGTGGCGATGGCTGGAAGCCCAAATGGTAAGAGCGACGACAAGACTTGGGCAACCAAATGAAACCGTTCCACTCCTTTGACAAGTTCAGCCCGCCTACCACGCCCTCAAAGAGAATCAAGAACGCGAATTCGGGGAACGCCGACAGGACTCTCGCCGAAGGCCCAGGAAACTACTTGGGTTCATCGGTTTGGATGAGCTGTCGTGAGCGAGACCGAAATAACCAATTAAGACATCATTGCCCGGCGCGGGACGTAACACCTTTTGCGCATTCACGTCTGATGTGGTAGACTGACCTCGCAGCCAATCCCAGACTTGCTTCCAGTTGAATCCGTCGCACAACCTGACCCGTCCTGCGCTATGGCCGGGTCAGTCTTGTTTCGTTTTAACGGATGGAGGAGTGGATCATGTCATTTTCAAGTAACACCTTACAGCGCGAGAGA
>CAYHAR010000023.1:0-1398 GCA_964354595.1 uncultured Anaerolineae bacterium
CGGATGTCGTCAATGCCGTATTTGAGAATCGTCGCGCGCTGCGGACCCATCCCAAACGCAAAGCCGCTCCACTTGGCCGGGTCGTAGCCGCCGTTGCGGAGCACGGTCGGGTGGACCATGCCCGCGCCCGAAATTTCCAGCCAGCCGGTATTCTTGCACATGCGGCAGCCCGCGCCATGACACAGGATGCAATCCATGTCCACTTCGACGCTCGGCTCGGTGAAGGGAAAGTACGAGCCGCGAAAGCGCACCTTGCGCTCCTCGCCGTACATCCGTCGGGCAAAATCAATCATCGTACCCTTCAAATCAGTCAGCGTGATGTGGTGGCCCACGGCCAGCCCTTCGACCTGGAGGAACATGATCTCGCTGCGCGCCGTGATCTGTTCAAAGCGGTAGCACATGCCAGGCAAGATGACGCGAATCGGGTTGGGGCGCAATGCCTCCATCGCGCGAACCTGGCCGGGCGAGGTGTGCGTACGCAAGAGCACCTCTGGATTGGTGGTGTAGAACGTGTCCTGCATCTCGCGCGCCGGGTGGTCGGGTGGAAAGTTGAGCAACTGAAAGTTGTACAGGTCGCTTTCCACTTCGCGCGAGCGGAACACCTGAAAGCCCATCTCGGCAAAGATGGCGGTGATGCGGCGCATCTCGACCGTGGTGACGTGCAGCCGCCCGGCCTGGACGGGCCGCCCTGGCAGCGTCACGTCGTAAGCCTCGGCTTTCAGCGAGCGTTCGAGCGCGGCGCGGCGCAGCGCTTCTTCTTTGGCCGCGTAAGCCGCCTCTAGCGCGCGCTTGACCTCGTTGCCGCGCTTGCCCGCCGCCGGGCGCTCTTCTTTGGGCAGCTTGCCCAGGTCGCCCAGAAAAGTCAGCACGGGCGACTTTTTGCCCAGGTGCGCAGTGTACCACGCGCGCAGCGCGTCTTCATTTTGAACGCCCTCCAACGCCGCTGATGCTTTAGATTGAAACGTGTCTAGTTGTTCGAGCATTTTCCACCTCCCGTCGAATGAGCCATCACAAACAAGGTGCTTTTAATAAAAACGCTCTCGCCCCTCGTCGGGACGAGAGCACACGCTCCCGCGGTACCACCCGGTTTGGCCGGGCGCTATCGGTGTAGCTCTCCCCGGCCCCCTCGACGCCAACGGCAAGGTGCGATTGGCTGCCCCTTTAACGCTGGGCTTGCGGAACGGCCTACTTGCCGATCACGGCTTTCAACCGCCGGCTCAGGAGGGAATTTTTCCAGGTTCCTTCCGGGCGAGGCTTGCAGTCTACGACCTCGCTTCCCTGTCGGCGCTCCCCTGAATACTTTGCTCCGTCACCGCCTTTGAATGTGAGACGGACGGCATTATGCCGCAAAACTGGCTGATTGTCAAATGTGGCGCTTGGGACGGCGCATGACCGGCG
>CAYHAR010000023.1:1498-9599 GCA_964354595.1 uncultured Anaerolineae bacterium
CGCGCTCAACACGCCCCAGAGCTGGCCGGGCGGCGCAACGACTGGTGAGCCAGATAAGCGGTCACCGCGGCCATCACCAGCAGCGCGCCTATCACCTGCCACACGCTGACCAATCTTTCCCCCAGCAAAAGCCAGGCCGCGATCAGAGCGACGACTAGCCGCCAACTGATCAGCGTCGAAAAGAGCGAGGCGTTGATCTGCGACAAGGCCCAGATTTGGAGCAGCGCCGCGCCGACCAACACGATCAACGTCAAAGCCAGAATGCCCACCCAGGCCTGTGTCGGCAGTCTCTGCAAAATGCTCCAATCTTCGCCGCCGAGCAAGCTGAGGCTCGAATAGAGGAGGACCAGGGTGAGGGTCTGTTGAAAAAAAGCCGCCGTGGGATGAGTGTCGTGGGTTGTCATCTTGCGCGACCAGGTCATGTATAGGCCCAGAAAGGCCGAAGACAGCAGCGCGAGCGCGATGCCCAGCAAGTCGGTCGAGCCGTGCGCAAGTTGCAGAGCAAGTGGATTGGGTGAAATCACCAGAAAAGCGCCCAGGCTGCTCACCAGGAGCGCGCTGAACGTATACGGTGGAATCTTTTCCTTCAACAGCCAGCATCCCATCCAGGCCACGTAAAAGGGCGTCGAGAGATTGACGAGCTGCACATAGATCGCCAGGGTGTACTTGACCGCCAGAATATTGGTGATGGATCGCGCGGCGGTGATCAACGCAAACAGCCACATGGAGCGATTACTAGAGAGAGCGAGAGAGAGACGCGGTCGGGCGATGAAAAAAGCGATGATGGCTGAAAGACCATTCGCAACCATCAAGAGTGTAAAGGGAGGCAGGTAAGCCAGCAGCGCCTTGTTGAGCACGGGGTACATGGCCCAGCCGCTGTGCGCCGCCAGCATGACCAGCAACACCCACGCGCGGCCAGTAACGAGTGACGGGTGACGGGTGACGAGTTGTGTCATTTGCGCGCCAACGTGTAGAGGGGATGAAAGGTGCAGGCGATGCCTTGGGGCGTCAGCAAAGGAATTAGCATTTCAATGTAACGGCGTTCCAGTTCCCGCCGTTGGTCAGGCGTCAATTGTTGCTCCAGCATGATGGGGAATGGTCCCATGGCCGCGTTCCATTCCCAAATCTCTTCTGGCTTTTCAAACCACAACTCGACGTGATCCTGGATCAGCTCTACCTCGGCCAAGTCCGCCGCATCCATCAGCGCGCGCATCTGGTCATGCTTGAAGGTGACGGGATTGGTCAGCAGCGGGCGCAAGCCAAACTCGCGGAACAGGTCGCGCTGCATGGAGGCGACCGGCGTAAAGAATTCAGGTCCCCAGTTGGAAAGGCCGACTTGTCCGCCGGGCTTGAGCACCCGGTGCATCTCGGAGAGCGCGCGGCCCATGTCCACGAACTGGAACAAGGAAAAAGCGCAGACGACCAGATCAAAGCTCTTGTCAGGCAAGCCCAAAAATTCGGCGTCCATCTGGGCGAACGAGACGTTGCGCCACTGGCCTGATGTGGCGGTGCGGGCCTGGTCGGCCATGGCCCAGGCGCAGTCTACACCGATCACCTGTCCTTGCGACCCGACTTGTTGTGCCGCTCGCAGGGCAATGATGCCCGTCCCCGCGCCCACGTCCAGCGCGCGCTGACCCGGCGACCAATTCAGCAACGCCACGAGCCGGTCGGCAAAGCGTTGAAAGACCTGGGGCCGGTCAATCGCGTAATGAGCCGAGGTTTGTTCCCAACCCCGGCGAACCTCTCGCCTGACCACGTCTTTTTCCATCGTTCAACTCCTGTTGTTGACCGCCGTCTAAAGCGCTGGCCGCAGATGATGCGTTTCGGCGGTCGGCTTATTCATCTATGCGGGGCCGACCAGTGGCGCAGGCCCGTATCGTCATTTCGGACAAGGCGCCCATGTTCACTTCTTGCCGATCCACTTTAACCGAAGCAATTTCCGCGCCGTCGTGATGCGCCGCCTCTTGGGCTAATTCTACGGCGATGGCCTCGGCTCGCGCCACAGCCTCCGCGAAAGAATCAGCCGTCTCCCTGCCCCGCAAAGAATGGATGAGGTAGGTCACTGTGCCAGCGCCTTGAACGTGCGGCTGCACCAAAACCTCGGCCACGTGCGTCACGCCAGCGACGATGGCCCCCACCGCGTTGCCCACCTCTGCGTGCGGAGGGATGACGCACTGTGTATACAGCTTGTCCGCCACTCGCGGCATAAAGCTGGCGACCGGCGCGCCGATGGCGACGATGGGCCGATGCACTTGCATACGGCAACTCAACGCCGTCGTGTTCTCGTGCCCTAATGATTGCTCCAAAAGAAAAGACCATGCTTTCGGCGCGGGGAATAAACTGTGGCCGATCTGGTCGCTCACTAGCTTGTCCAGGATCTCTTGCGCCACAGTATCCACGACTTGGTCGAGCGCCCGTCGGGATAACTCGTCTGTCGAGACGCCCAATTGCCGGGCGAGCGCCTGCGCGCCCGCGCGCGCCGCCGCGCCATTGCCGCCAATACCGCTCGATTCTGACCATAGGATGTCAGTGGGCGTGAGGCCGGCCCGGCGCAAAACACCCGATGCCTCTAATCGCTCGGCGGAGACGACGTGGTTTCCCAAAGCGCGGCCCAGGCGTGCAACGCTCATCGGGCCACGGCGCAAGGCGTGCAGGATAGCCTCTTCCGATTCGCTTGTCAAACCATCGGGCGAACGCGAGAGAGTTATAAAGTCCGTAGGCCGAGTGTCCAACTCGCCCGCGCTTTCCAACTCGCGCACGATCTCGGGCCATTCATCTCCCAACCGGCAGAGCGGGATGGCGCGACGCGGCCCGACGCGCAAGGTGTGGCCTCCTTCGACGCGGATGTGGCTATCGCCGCCAATGCCGATGGTGCGCAAATCTGCCGCCTGGACGCACGTCTGCCAACCGCCCACCGTTGCGCCGGCCGGGTTGTTCCAGGGCCGTCCATCTTGCAGGATGGCGATGTCGGTTGTGGTGCCGCCCATGTCCACGACAATGGCGCTGCTCAAGCCCGCCAGAAACTCGGCGCCAATCGCGCTGGCCGCCGGGCCGGAAAGAATCGTCTCCACCGGGCGTTGGCGAGCGACCTGCTCGCTGATCAGCGTGCCATCGCCCTTGACGACCATGAGCGGCGCAGCGATGCCTTGCTCGGCCAACACCCTTTTCACGGAATCGAGCAGGCGTTGAATCATCGGCAGCAAGCGAGCATTGAGGACGGCGGTGGAAACTCGCTTGAGCGCGTTGAGCTGGCTGGTCAGTTCGTGGCCGCAGACCACGGGCGCGGGCGTCAACTCGGCGATCATTTCGCGGACGCGCAACTCGTGATCCGGGTTCATCACGCCGAAATATCCAGATACCGCAAAGGCGTCCACTCTGTCTTGGAACTCGATGATGGCACGACGGGCTGCCGCGGTATCCAACGCGCACACTTCTTCGCCCTTGACATCGTGTCCGCCCGCGACGTAGCACAGACCTTCCACCGGCAGGCGCTTTTCCAATCCGCTTTGGCGCATGATGTCTGCGTCGTAGCCGATGAGCAGCAATCCCACTCGCCCGCCGTGCTCTTCGACAATCGCGTTGGTCGCCAGCGTGGTGGAGATGGACACCAGCCTGACGCGCTGATAATCGGCTCCGTCCAAGCCCGCCATGGCCTGAGCGATGCCGATAGATAAATCGTGCGGCGTGGTGAGCGCTTTGGCTTTGCGCTGCACCTGGCCGCTGGCCAAATCGAGCAGCACGGCATCTGTGTAGGTTCCGCCGGCGTCAATGCCGATTCCGAGCTTCAACCCGTTTCCTGTCCTTTGGACGAAGGACGAATGACCAACGACCAAAATTCGTCCTTTGTCTGCCTTAACAGCCGAGGGCGCAGAGACGAGCTTTCTCTGCACCCTCAGTCATCGCGCTAGTGCACGACAAGACTCAAACCCCCTGCGCCTTGAGTGTGTCTATCAGCTCGCGCGTTTTGACGACTGCCGTCGCGCCATCGGGGGCAAAGCCATCCGCGCCGATGGAATCAGCAAACGGCTGCGTGACAGGCGCGCCGCCTACCATCACCTTGACCGATTCGCGCAGCCCGGCTTCTTCCAGCGAGCGAATGGTATCGCGCATGAACGGCAGCGTGGTCGTCAATAGCGCGCTCATCGCCACGATGTCGGATTGATGGGTCTTGGCCGCGGCGACGAATTTGGCGGGCGAAACGTCCACGCCCAGGTCATACACCTCAAAGCCCGCGCCTTCCAGCATCATCGCCACCAGGCTTTTGCCGATGTCGTGCAGGTCGCCCTTGACCGTGCCGATGATGACCGTGCCTCTCAGCTTGGTATCCATCGCCGAAAGAAAAGGCCGGATCACATCCATGCCGGCGTGCATCGCTTTAGCCGCCAGCAGCACGTCGGGGATGTACATGTTGCCGACGGTCCATTCTTCGCTCACCACGTCCATTCCGCTCACCAGCGCGTTCAAAATCCTCCGGGCCTCGTGACCGGCGTCCAGGGCCTTTTGCGTCAAATCAGGCGCGGTTTGCCAATCGCCCGTGATCACCACCTGCCGAAGTTGTTCCATATCCATGAGCAAGTCTCCTCGCTTGATCGGGCGGCATGGCGCCAAGCGCGCCGCCCTACAGAATTACTCGCAAACAATTGCGCAGTCGCGAGATTCTTTGGACACAGATTCACACGGACTCGCAGATAATAGAGAAAATCAGTGTTCATCCGGGTTCATCTGTGTCCCAGACATTTAGACCTTGCCACCACTGGCGACGGCATCCACCAAAGCGCCATACGAGCCGTATTCTTCCGGCCCGCTGGCTCCGCCCCAGGCGTGAGTGAGCTTGCCTTCGACGGCGGCTTTATCGGCGGCCTCGACGATTTTATCCAGCTCGGCCAGCAGCTTGGGGTCGAGCGGCTCGGCGCGATGCTCGGCCAAAATCTTGCGGGCGCGCTCGCGAGCCAGCTCGTTGGCATCCTTCATGCCTTTGCTTTCCCACACGCCGCGCACGAATCGGTTGATCGTCTTGGGGACAAAGTATTCCGTCTTGTAGTATTTGAGCGTGTGCGGGTCAATCAAATAGTTGCCGCTAGAGCCGACCCGCATGATGGCCTCCATGCCCAGCGTCTCGTCCGTCACTTCCACTCCGCGCATCAACCGGCGCACCATGCCGATGAGGTCGTTGTCCATCACCAGCAGCACCGGGTCGTAGGTGTAGCAGTGCTCGATGTGGCCGAAACCGGCGAGGACGTTCGCGCCACTGAGCGTCGGCAGCAAAACGTTGAGGGTGCGCTCGATGGCGGACTGGGCGTCCGCCGTCATCGAATCGGCCACCGCGCCAAAGAGATTCGGCGGCATGTGATACAGCTCGGCAGCGATTTGCGCCTGGCAGGCGGCCATCATCGCGGCTTCCATCCGGCCTTGCAGCGAAAGCCCTGTCCACGAATCCAGGATCAGGTTGCGCGGCGCGTACATCAGCGGCATACCGGGGAACGCGGCTTGCGAAATGCAGATGCCCGCGAGTATTTCAATGTTGGCTTGAAGCAGCGCGCCGGCAATCGTCACAGGGCAAGTGGCGCCCGCGATGGGCATGGTGTTTAGCTCAATCGGGATATGCAGCGGGCCAACGGTAAAGAGAATGTCGAGCGCATACGGCAAGAATTTGAGCGGCGCGAGCGCCGAGGTGAGCACGCTCAGCAGGGGCCGCGCTTGCACTTCATCATCGCAGCCTTGCACGGCCTTGATCATTTCCACCATGTAGCCGACGCCCTTGCCGGTGTAGGGCTGCACCTCGACGTGCTTGACGCTATGCTCCAACAACAAGCGCAAGATGTGCACGTCGCGCGTGTCCAGGTTCATATCGTCGGGGTAGATGGAGGCCACGTAGTCAATGTGCTCCAGTCCGTCGGCCAGCGTCGTCCACTCGACCAGGTCGCGCGTCAACACTTTGCGCCACTGGCGCGTCTCCAAATCAATATAGCCCTCGCCGCCGGTCAACGGGCGCGTGTGAAACTCGCCGCCGACCTCGGCGATCAAATCGTGCTTGGGCGCGCGCGCGCCATAGACGATCCGGCTGGGCACATGCTTGAGGCATTCTTCCACCAGGCTCTTGGGAAAGCGCACCCGCGTGCTGTCTTTTTCCAGCTTTGCGCCGGCCTGGCCCAACACTTCTAGCGCCTTGCGATGATTCACGTTCATTCCGACTTGTTCCAGCACCTCGAGCGACTGCTCGTGGATTTTGTGCATAGCTTCGTCGGAGAGGAGTCGTAAAGAGGGTCTGAGTGCAGCTCGAGTCATTCAATGCCTCCTGTTCGAACGCAGACAGTGTGCTGCGGTCAGCAGTCACGTGACGGGTTGAGTAGGACGATCAAACACCATGCCGCACGCGCGGCAGCGACGTTGCCCGGATAAAGCTTGTGCGGCCAGCAGGCGATGAGCGAAACCGCAGTGCGGACAGGCGACCTGGAACCATTGCCAGCCGTGCGTTGCGATCTCTTCCAGGCTGATCGGCCCAAGGTATTCCCACTGTTCCGCGCCATAAGGATAGGTGCTGCGCGCCATCGCCTCAAAGATGTCGCCTTCCTCTTCATCGCTCATTTTAGGCATCTGGCCGCTGTACATCTGGCTGTTGTGGAACTGGATCGCCGGGCCGAGCGGCCCGTGACCAAGGTCCAAAATGATTTGCTCGCCATGCTCCGGGTGCTTGAATTTCATTCCGGCTTGGAGCGCTTCAAAGGACATGTCGGCTAACGTGGTCATGGTATGAAATCCTCTGGCTACAATGTGATACAGAGCCGCCCTTACGGGCGCGAAAGCCACTCTCATTTCGAGGCACGCAGTGCCGAGGAATCTCTGCCGACACAAGATGCGCCGTCCGTGAGGTTCCTCGCGCCCAAAAGGGGGCGCTCGGAATGACGCGGCTGCGCGGTTACGGCGTCTCAGACGAACAGAGCCATTTCAACAATATCGTCGTAATTGCCACCCATCTTGCGCGCTTTCTTTTTTACGCCTTCCGTCACGAATCCCAGCTTTTCGTACAATTTGATGGCCGGAATATTCGAGGCAAACACTTCAAGCTCTATTCGCTCCAAGCCTATCTCCTTCGCTTTCTGAATGGTGTGGGCGATGAGCTGTTGACCTATCCCCAATCTGCGATAACGCTGGTGTACTCCCATTCCCAATTCCCCACAGTGCGTGAATCCCTCGCGCTTCATCGGGGATATATCGCACCAGCCGATGACCTCGTTATCCATGACCGCCACGAATTGTGGCACGTCGCCAGCAATGTTGGACAGGACGAAGGCTCTGGTAGAATTGAGTGGCGGAGCTTGCAGCAGAGCGAGGTACAACCGCTCGCGTGCTACCGAATCGAGGCATCGGTGAAAACCTTCGGCGTGTTCTTTTGCGATGGGGAGAATCTGCAAGTTTTGTGTGGCTTTCATTCATGAACCTCGATACTGCTTGCCCAGGAGTGGGCTGTCTCCTCTTTTTGATCGGATCATGCCGTCCTGGTCTGCCCGGCCAGCCTGACAAGAAACGCTCCATGGATGGCGCCGACTACAGCGCCGGTCAGGAACAGGACACCGGCCAGCAGCAGCACGGCCTGCAGAGGCGGCTGACCCTTCTGGGCAGCGTCTATTCCCCAAAAGATGATGGGCATGCCGACCAGCCAGGCCAGCATGTTGGCGGGAATCCACCACCCGGCGCGTTCGACCTTTTTACGCATGGCCAGCCATTGCGCAAAGGATAGCACCGCCCCCGCTACAGCTCCCAACCCGGCTGCGAACAGCAGCATGATCCACTGCGGCGGCTCGGCCGCCGGGGCCTGGGATGCTTGTTCGCCCAGGCTCATCAGCGTAGAGGGCAGATAACCGAGGACGTAGGCCACCAACGCCCCCATCAGAGTGGCTTGCCACCAGGCGCGGCGGGTGATCGTCGGGAACCCGGGATGCATCGCCCACCACTGCGCCAGGCCGACCAGAGTGGCTTCAATCGCGCCGCTGGCAACTGCGACGAGAAATGAAAACAGCACGATCCCCACACCCGCCTGATTTTCCAGGCGGGACATGACCAGCACGCCCACGGCAAAAGTCGCGCCGAGGCCGAACAGCTC
>CAYHAR010000023.1:9699-28706 GCA_964354595.1 uncultured Anaerolineae bacterium
GGCGGGACATGACCAGCACGCCCACGGCAAAAGTCGCGCCGAGGCCGAACAGCTCGCCCACGGCATTGGCGACCACCCAACGCAACAAAAGTGTTTGTCTGTCCGTGCTTGTCAACGCTGGCCTCCTGTTGGTGACAGAATTGCTTCTCTTGCCTGGGCGATGAATTCTGCGGTTTCAGGTAAAACGCCCAGTTGTTGCCACAACCATAATCGGTCGTAAATGTCCCAGATTTCTGCTGTCTTGCCCTCGGCGACGCGGAAAATGTTGATGCCAGAATAGGTCGCTGGCTTGTTGGTGGGGGGAAGGCCGAAATACTCGCCTCGCTGCGTGCCATGAAATGTCCAGCGCACCATGACGCGGTCGCCCTCGGCCATCATCTCGTCAACCGTCATGCGCCAATCACCCCAGACCGTCTTGAGCCATTCGTAAGCGGCTTGCTCACTTTGGGGGCTGGAAACCGCGTCGGGGTTCAGGGTCACATGCTGGATCGAGTGAAAGCGGAACTCGGGCGCAAAAATCTCGTCACATATCTCTGGATTGTGCGGGGCATCTTCGAAATAGCGGCGAACAAGAGCCTTGTTTTCTTCCAGCGACATGGAAGTTTCTCCTTCGCGCCCAACTCTTGGCCCAACTTCCCCCGCCCAGCGGCGGATACAGCTCGACGCGATCGCCATCCGAAACGAGAGCATCCTCCAGTGAGACGGCGCGACCATTCACCGCCACCACGGCGATTTCTCCCTCCGGCAACCTCAACTGGCGCACCAACTCGACGAGGGAGGTCGGGTCAGGCAGAGGCAGTTCGAGCCAGGATCGCTTCTGGGGGTCATACCAGGCTAAATGGCCGCCCAGGTGCAATCGCATCAAGCCGCCTCCATCGCGTCAGCCGCCCATTCAATGTCCAGCGCCTTTAACCGGTCACGGGTCGGCATGCCGGTCTCTGGGTTCCAGCCCTTGGCGATGTATAACGCCGTCATCGCTTGCTCAAATTCCTCGCGCGAAATCCCCACGCCCGCCAGCGGCCCGTTTTCCAACGGAGCAAACAGACGGTCGGGCAGCGTGTCGTCCTTGCGCGAAAATCCTTCGCGGGCGTTGAACGCGCGCGCCAGGTTGGTCGCCCGCTCGCCGATGCGAACCAGGTCTTGCACGGTGACCTCCCAGCCGGTGGCGGCGCGGACGGCGCTCACCACCTCGTCCACCTGGATGAACGACCGGGGCGCAGGGCCAAAGTAGCAGAACCCGATGACGCGCCCCAAGCTGCTCCAGTTTTCTCCAACTGCGTAAATCGCCGCTTTCTTGCTGCTCAGCTCGCGCGCGGGCAACGCTTCGGTGATGCCGAGCGGCGCTGCGCTCTGGAAGGTGATCGAAGCGGGATTCGCAAACAGCGTGTCATGGAACGCGGTGATGTGATCCGCGCCCGTCTCGGAGATGGCATAGCCCAGGCCCACGCCCACCTTGCCGCGCGGGTCGTGCATCGCCAGCTCCATGCCCTTGACTTGCATGGCAAAATAGTGCGCGTCGCCGCCGATCACCTCCGCAGCGTGGCGCGTGCCCTCGGCCAACAGATTGCCCAAGCCTTCACGGCGCGCAATCAAGTCAATCATCTTGAGCATCGCGTCAGTGTTGCCAAAGCGCAGCTCGATCCCGCCTGTCTCCTCGAGGCCGATCAAGCCGTGCTCAAAGCATTCCATCGCAAAGGAAATGCTCGAGCTGGTCGAGATGGTATCCAGCGTGTAGCGTCCGCACAGCTCGTTGGCTTTGGCCACAGCTTGCAAATCGTCCACGCCACAGTTCGAGCTAAAGCCCGCGATGGCTTCGTATTCCGGCCCGCCGTAAGAACTGCTCACCTGGTAGCGGTCGTTCACGGCGATCTCACGCTTGCAACGAACCGCGCAGGCGTAGCAACTGCGCCGGGCAGTCAGCAGCTCTTTTTCGTATGCCTCCCAGCGAACCTTGTCCACGCCCTCAAAGACGCCCTGGCGGAAATTGCGCGTCGGCAAGATGCCCGCCGCGTTCAATCCGCCGACCAGCATCGGCGTGCCCTTGACCTGCATATCCCAGCTTTGCGGGTGCTCTTTGACTTTTTTGGCGAGCGCGCGGCCCAGCTCGGCCAGCGCCTGCGGGTCGTGCGCCAAATCCAAATAGCGACCGCTGCCGCGCACTGCAACCGCCTTGAGGTTCTTGGAACCCATCACCGCGCCCATGCCGGTGCGACCGTTATAGTGGCGCAGCTCGTGGACGAGCGCGGCATAGCGCACCAGGTTTTCACCGCCCAGGCCGATTTGCAACACGCGGATCATCTTGTCGCCCAATTCCTGGCGGATGGTTTCTTGCGCTTCTTCCGGGTCGCGTTTCCAAAGATGCCCGGCATCGCGGATTTCGGCCTGGCCGTCGTGAACCCACAGGTACACCGGGCGCTCGGCGCGTCCCGTGATCACGATGGCGTCAAAGCCCGCCATTCGCAGCTCCGGCCCCCAATAGCCGCCCGCTTCGGATTCGCCATACGCGCCTGTGAGCGGCGACTTGGCCGCAGCCGTAAAGCGTGTCGCCGTGGAAAGCGGAGCGCCGGTCAACAAGCCCGGCGCAAGGACGAGCGCGTTCGCCGGGCCGAGCGGGTCAGCCCCGCGCGGTACTTTTAGCAGAAAATATCCGGCCAACGCCCGTCCGCCCGGATAAAGGCGATACAAGTCTTCGCCAAATTCTTGCACGCTCACTGATGCGCGGGTCAGGTCAACCCGCAAGATTTTGCCAGTGCCACCGTACGCCATAGAACCTTTCTCCCTTCAAATGATCGGACAAAGGACCGAGGACGAACGACAGAAGCGACCATTCGTCCTTCGTCATTTGGTCGCTTGCAACGCCTTTTCAAAAATACCCATTGCTTCCTTGATCTGCGCCTCGTTCACGATGAGCGGCGGAATCCAGCGCACGGTGTTATCCCACGGGCCGCAAGTGAGCAACAACAAGCCATTGTTCATCGCCGTCTTGATGATGGCCTTGGCGCGGTCCGTCCACGGTTCGCCTTGCGGCGAAGTGAACTCGGCGCCCACCATCAACCCCAGTCCGCGCACGTCGCCGATCTCGGGGTATTCTTCTTGCAGCTTGCGCAAGCCGGAGATGAGCACCTGGCCCATCGCCGCCGAGTTTTCAATCAGCTTTTCTTCGCGCAAAACTTTAATGCTGGCGACTCCGGCGGCACATGCTACCACGTTCCCGCCATACGTGCCACCGTGCGAGCCGGTGGCCCACTTGGCCATGGCTTCGGGCCGGGCGGCGAGTCCCGCCAGCGGCAGCCCGGAAGCTAACCCCTTCGCCATGATAATCACGTCGGGCACGACGCCGTAATGCTCGAACGCGAACCACTTGCCTGTGCGCCCAAAGCCGGATTGGATTTCGTCCACGATCAGCATAAAGCCATAGTGGTCGCAGATTTCGCGCAGCGCGGAGATAAAGCCTGGTGGCGGAACCACGTAACCGCCTTCGCCCTGCACTGGCTCGATCAACATCGCGGCGGTTTCGTCCGGCGCAGTCTGCGTCTTGAGCAGCAGCTTGAGCTCCTTCAGGCAAAAGTCGAGCGTGGTCCGCTCGTCCCACCCGTAGCGATACGTGTACGGAAACGGCGCGACAAACATGCCCGAAGCCAGCGGTTGATAGCCCGCCCGAAAGGCCGTCTTGGAAGTCGTCGCGGCCATTGTTGCGTTGGTGCGACCGTGAAACGAGCCTTGAAAGACAATGATGTTGGGACGCTTGGTCACGTAGCGGGCCAGCTTGATTGCGCCTTCCACCGCCTCTGCGCCCGAATTGGTGAAAAAGAACGAATTGAGCGGCTCTGGCATGACTGGCAGCAGTTGCTCGATCAGCCGAAGCATGGGTTCGTGGATGACAATGTTGGCCTGGCCGTGCAACAGCCTGGCGGCCTGCTCCTGAACCGCCTTAACGACGCGCGGGTGAGCGTGGCCCGTGTTGGTCACGCCAATGCCGCTGGTGAAATCCAAATAGCGGCGGCCATTGATGTCAAACAGGTACACGCCTTCGCCGTGATCCACGACGAGGTCAAAGATGCGCGTCCACACGGGCGACATGTGTCGCCTGAGTTCATCGAGTGACATGCTAGACATGTTTTCCTCCGTCAATTTTCATAGAGGAACAGAGGACGCAGAAAGGTTGAGCCTCTGTGTCCCCTGCACCTTGGCTATAAAGATTCACCTACATAGCTTGAGGATGACCTAAACTTCCGTGCTGACTTCTCCGAGTACTTGCAGGATGATGTCGGTGACCGCGTCGGCCTGCTCTTGAGTGATGATCAGCGCCGGGGCCAGGCGCAGCGCGCTTTGTCCGCACTTGGTCATCACCACGCCCGCCGCGCCCAGCTTCTTGATGATCTTTTTGACCTGGTCTACCGTGATCGGATTGCCTTCCCGATTCAAGTCCACGGCAACCATCAGCCCTTTGCCCCGCACCTGCCCGATGATCGGGAGACCAGCCTGCTTGAAGCGCGCTTGCATGCGATCGCCGACCGTCACAGCGTTCTCCAGCAGATGCTCGTCCTCCGTGATCTTGAGGCTTTCCAAGCCAGCGCGGCACGCGACCGGGTTGCCGCCAAAAGTCGTGCCGTGCGCGGCGGGCCACCACTTGTCCATCAACTCGGCCCGAGCCAGCACTGCTCCCAGCGGCAGACCCCCGCCGATGGCTTTGCCCAATACCATGATGTCGGGAACGACGTTCCAATACTCGGAAGCGTACCACTTGCCGGTGCGACCCAGCCCCGTTTGGACTTCGTCGCAGATGAGCAGCGCGCCCGTGCGGTCGCAGAACGCGCGCAGCTCGGGCAAGAAATTGTCGGGCGGCACAATGTAGCCGCCTTCGCCGATGATCGGCTCTACGACAATCGCGGCCAGGTCGTCTGGATGAATCAAGTGATCCAGCGTCATCTGGATAAAGTTGCGCCACTGACCGCAACATTCGTCGGGCGTGTGGCTGCCATGCCCGAACGGACATCGGTAGCAGTTCGGATACGGCACGTGCTCCACTCCAACCAGTAGGCTGGACAGGTGGCGGCGGTAGACGTTGGTGCTGGCCGTGAGAGATAGCGCGCCCATTGGGCGCCCGTGGAAACTGTCTATGAACGCCAGGATCATGGGCTTGCCAGTGACCATTCGGGCCAACTTGATAGCGGTCTCGACCGCTTCACTCCCGCTGTTGATCAGGACGCCTTTGCCTTCGCGCAAGGGTGAAGCCGCAAAGCCGAGCACCTTGTCCAACACTTCGACGTAGGGCAGCATGTAGCCCACGTGCGACGCGGCGTGAATCAGGGTCTTGGCCTGGTCGGTGATGGCCTGCACCACGCGCGGATGGCAGTGGCCCACGTTCATCGTCGCAATGCCGGCAGCCATGTCATAGTAGCGCCGACCTTCATAGTCATACAAGAAAATGCCCTCGCCGCGGGCGAAGGCCAGATCGGTGTAGCGATAGATGGCCGGAGTGACAACAGCCTTGTCGCGTTCGATCACTCCTGTTGAAGAAAGCGATAGAGACATGAAACCCCCTCTTTGCACCGAGTTCCCCCGAGTTCCTGGGATCGCCGGGCTTTAGGGGAACTGGGGGAACTTGGCTGAACGGTCACTTATAAACCCAGGTACGCCTTCTTGGTGTGCTCGTTCTCCATCACCTCGCGGCCTGTGCCTTGCAGGACGACCTGGCCGGTTTCCAGCACGTAAGCGTAATCGGCGATTTGCAGGCTGTGGCGAATGTTTTGCTCGACCAGCAGAATCGTCAGGCCTTGCGACTTTAGTTTTTCGATGGACGCAAAAATCTCGCGCACCAAGAGCGGGGCCAGGCCCAGCGACGGCTCGTCGAACATGAGCAAGCGGGGCTTGGCCATCATCGCTCGACCAATGGACAGCATTTGCTGCTCGCCGCCCGAAAGCGTGCGAGCCAATTGCTTGCTGCGCTCGCGCAAGACCGGGAACAATTGAAAGGCTTGCTCCATACTCTCGGCGCGCAGCGGGCGCGCGCGCGGGTTATAACCGCCCATCATCAGATTCTCGTAAACCGTCATCTCGGGAAAGAGCTTGCGGCCCTCGGGCACTTGGACCACGCCCAATGAGGCGATCTCGTGGCCCTGCATCCGGGTGAGCTCGACGTTCTCGAACGTGAGGCGACCGCTCACCGGCTTGATCACGCCGGAGATGGTGTTGATCAGCGTGGTCTTGCCGGCGCCGTTCGCGCCGGCAATCGTCGTGATGTTGCCGTCCTCGATGGTCAGGGAGACATCGCGCAGGGCATAAAACGCCCCGTATTTGACGGAGAGTTGTTCGACTTTAAGCACCGGATGCCTCCTCTCCCAGGTACGCTTCCAGCACCGCCGGGTTGTGAGCCACTTCATGCGGCGTGCCTTGTGCGATCTTTTCGCCAAAGTTCAAGACGACGATGCGATGCGAAAGGCTCATGATCACCTTCATCACGTGCTCGACGACCAGCAAGGTGACGCTCTCTTGTTGGTTGAGTTGGCGCACCAGCGCCAGAATCTCTTCGACTTCCACCGTGTTCAGGCCCGCCGCCACCTCGTCCAGCAAAAGCAGCTTGGGCTCCGTCGCCAACGCCTTGCCGATCTCTAACCGCTTGAGCTCCATCAGCGTCAGGTCGCGGCCTAGCGTCTCGGCTTTGTGGCTCATGTCCACTCGTTCCAATACTCGCAGGGCCTTTTCTCTGGCCAGCGCGGGGTTGGCGTGTCGGACGAACGCGCCCATCATGACATTTTCCAGCGCGGTCATGTCGGGGAACGGCTGCACCACCTGAAAAGTGCGGGTGAGACCGAGCTGACAAACTTGATGTGGCTTGAGGCCATTCAGGCGTCTGCCGCTAAAAGTGATATCGCCCGAGCTGGGAACGATGAAACCCGAGACCAAGTTAAAGATCGTCGTCTTGCCCGCGCCGTTGGGGCCGATCAGTCCCACGATCTCGCCCTCGTCTATCGAGAACGAGAGGTTGTTGACAGCCGTCAGGCCGCCAAAGTGCTTGGTCAGCTTGGAAACCTCGAGCAAGCTCATACGACCTCCTTTGCAGATTGTGCCGAGTCCGGTCGGCGGCGCGTCAAGCGGGCATACACATTTTGAGCCAGGCCGACGATTCCCTTGGGCATGAACAGCATGACCAGCACCATGACCGTGCCATATAACAATAGGTGCGCACCTCCAAAGCTGCCGCCCAGTTTGGCGCGGGCCAGTTCCGCGATGGGCACCAGCACGATCGCGCCGACCACCGGCCCCCACAGCGTGCCCAGCCCGCCGATGATGGCGAACAAGAGAATCTGGATGGATGGCCCTTCGCCAAAGACGCTGCGCGGTCCGATGTAAGTAAAGTACTGGGCGTAAAAGGTGCCGCCGATGGCCGTCATCAATGCGCTCAGAACAGTCGCCTCAATCTTGGCGCGCAAAGTGTCCACGCCGAGCGCCTCGGCGGCGTCTTCGTTTTCGCGGACGGCAATCCACTGGTAGCCGGACCGCCGTTGATATAGCCAGCGCGTGACGATGACCCCCAGAATCGTCATGACCAGGATGATATAATAGTAACCGGCCTTGCCGTCAAACTCCATCATGTCAGGGCGGTGGCCCAGCCAGGTCACCTCCAGGCCCTTGGCACCGCCAATGACATCCACGTTCGACGTCAGATAGACGAACGCTTCCGCCAGCGCAATCGTCACCAGCGCAAAATAGGGGCCTTTTAGCCCGTACCGGAAACACACGTAGCCGATGAACCAGCCGACCAGGGCGGACACTGCGCCGCCGGCCCACATGCCCAGCCAGGGGGTGATGCCCCACTGGATGAACAGGAAGGTGGACACGTACGCGCCGATGCCCAAGAACACACCGTGCCCCAGCGAGTGCTGGCCCGCATAGCCCCCCAGGATGTTCCACGCGGTCGCCAGATAGGCATACAGCAAAACCAGCACGATCATGTGGAGCAAGTACTCACCGGCCACGAGAGGCAGCAGGAACAAGATGACCAGCACGATGGCGAGAAACAAGATGGTGTATTTGTTCATTTCTTGCCCCCTCCAAATAACCCCTGGGGCCGGAACAGCAGCACGAGGATAAAGATGGCAAACGTAAACACCCGCGAAAGTGTGCCGGGCAAGATAGCCGCGCCAAAAGCTTCCGTCAGGCCGATGATCTGCCCACCCACCAATGCGCCCATAAAGTTCCCCATGCCTCCCAGTATGACCACGATAAAGGCAACCTGCCCAAACCACAACCCGACGGTCGGCGAAGTGTAGTAAAAGGGAACCATGAGCGAAGCGGCGATGCCCAGACAGGCCGAGCCAATCCCAAAGGCCAGCAAGTACGTCCGCTGCACATCCACGCCCATCAACACGGCCGCTTCACGGTTCTGTGAAGCAGCCCGAATGGCCCGCCCGGCATCGGTCTTTTGCAAAAACCAATACAGCAGCATAGCCGCCAGACCTGACCCGCCAAACGCAATCAACTGGGGGACACGGACAACCGCCGGGCCGAGGTTGAACGTGACCCGGCTGTAAGCGGTCTGGACGATCAGCGGGTCGGCTCTAAAGACCACCAGCGCCAGGTTCTGCAAGATGAGCGATAGCCCCAACGTCAGCATGATCTGGTTCATGCTCGGATGGGCAAGGATCGGCTGGATGGTGAGCCTAAAGATGGCAGCCCCCACAACAAAGAGCGCAGGCACCGAGACCAGCAAAGTCACGTAAGGGTCCCACCCGCCTTTGGTCACCAGAAAATAGACAATGTACATGCCGACCATCAGGAACTCGCCGTGGGCAAAGTTGATGATGCGCATCACGCCCCAGATCAGAGTCAGCCCCACCGACAGGAGCGCAAACACTCCCCCGATGAGGATGCCCGTGACCAGGGCCTGAGCTAGTAGATCAAGTGAAAAGAACATAAGGACCTCGCATTCAAAGCGCAAGAAGCAGGCAAAGAGGTGAACCTTGCGAAGGTTTCAGAGCCTTCGCAAGGTTCATCGGTATTACTTGCCGATCTGGACTTTAACTGCAGCGTATTTTCCGGGCCAGACCGGGATCAACTCGCCCTTTTGTACCTGGACGACGAACAGCGGAGCATTCGGGTTCTGCCCTTGCTCGTCAAAGTAAATCTTGTCGGTAGGCAGGACCAGAGTGCCCGTGTCCTTGGTATAGTTTGTCTTGGCGAGGGCGTCCCGCACAGCATCGCGATCTGCCTTGCCCGCGCGGTTGAGCGCATCGGCCAGAATCCAGGCCGTCTGATACGCATAAGCGCCGTTGCCGGTGATGTCTACTTTGTAGCGCTTTAGGAAGCGGTCGTTGAGGTCTTTGGCGCCGACGGCGTACTTGGTATACTCGATCATGGTCAGCCAGCCTTCGGCGATCGGCCCGAGCCGCTTGATGAACTCGGGGTCAACCGTACCGCCGGCCGCATCAATGAACGGGATGTTGGTCATTTTCAGCGCTTCGCGGGCCTGGGCGATCAGGATCGCGTCGTTCAAATAAGTGACCGTCATCACAGCATCGGGATTGGTCGCCTTGACTTTGGAGACCTCGGTCGTCAGGTCAGCCGCGCTGGCCGGGTACTTGACCTCGATGGTCACTTCCATGCCGGCCTCGGCCAAGTATTTCTTTTGCCCGGCGGCGGTGGATTCGCCAAAGTCAGTGTCTTCGTGCAGCAGCGCCACTTTCTTGATCGTGAGGCCGGCCAGGTCTTTCAGGTCCTTGGCAAAAGTGACCTGGTCCTTGGCGTACCAACTGGCCTTGGGGCAGGTGCGAAACGTGTATTTAAAGCCGCGCTCAGTGATCTTGTCCGAGACCGCCATGGCGACGACAAAGGGCACCTTGAGGCGTTCGGCAGCCTGCGTGGCCGGCGTGGTGACGCCCGACTGGTATGCGCCGATGATGGCGACAACCTTTTCCTGCTGCGCCAGCCGCTCGACCTCGCTGATGCCCGTGTCAGGCTTACCTTGGGTGTCGGCCCAGACGATTTCGAGCTTGGCCCCACCCAGACCTTTGAGGCCGCCGGCGGCATTGATCTCGTCAACGGCCAGTTCCATACCTTGCTTGGTCTCTTCGCCCAGCTTGGCCAAGTCGCCCGTGAGCGGCCACAGGCCGCCGATGCGAACCGTCGTCGCGGCCGGGGCCGCTGGCGGTTTGGTGGCCGCGGCCGGCGGCTGGGTAGGCGCAGCAGCCGGAGCGGGTGGCGTGCATTGAGTCGCCAGCAGCGCCACAATGACGAGCAATGGCAAAATGGTAAACAGCTTTTTCATCTTATCTCCTCCTGAGAATACAGGTTTGGTTTTCGCTCATCAACTGCGGTAACGTGCCAATCAAGTTCTGGATCGGTTCACCTCCTTTCCAGTTGTTCCCTCTAGACCTGACAGGTCTAGCAGCCTGTCGGAGAGGATGTTGAGGCTTTAGCCGGATTTTCGTCAATCTGGGCAGCCATTCACCGCAATTTCACCAGCTTGATTCCAGGGATTTGCGGCGGTTCTTGGGCGTTCTCCGACAGACTGCTAGAGGGCAGGGAGTAAACTGCTCAAGAACGAACACAACGATGGATTTTCCCGTAACACTTGCAAGGCCAATTCAGCGTGACCCGGCGTGTAACCGTTGCCAATGACCATTCGCACCGGCCTGCCGGCGCCCTCCGCGCCCAACGCCGCCCGGCTGAAATCGGTTGACATGCTAAAAAAGAAAATCTCGCCATCCTCTCGCGTCGAGAGAATAGTCGCCATTTCCGTGCCCGGCAGACTGGCGCAGTTGAAACTTAAATCAGCCAACGCGCCACTGGTCGCTTGGGCGACCTGGCGCGCCACATCCAGCGCGCGAGTGGCGTCCGCCGCAATGACCACATCGGCCAGGCCAAGTGATTGGGCTACTTGACAGCGCGCTTCATCCATCTCGACCAAGATGACCTGGCCCGTCACGCCGACACGCTTCTTGGCCTCGTGCAAGACAAGCAGCCCGGCCTTGCCTCCACCTACAACTAACACACGCTGCCCGGCGCAAACATTTTTAGCGGCGTAAGCCGGCGCTCCGGCCACGTCGAAAGCCAACAATGCCAGCGGCTCGGGCAAATCAAAAGGCAACCTGGCCCACGGGCCTGACTCGAATAGAATAGCATAGCCTTGCGCTTCTACCTGGCCGGTGGCGGGATAGATGCGCCCCACGCGCTCCAGTCGCAGCGGAGTGAGCGCCAGCGAAGCCATCGTGACGATGCGCTCTCCCGGCGCAAGGTCCACTGTTTCGCACAGGGCCGGGCCGACGAAATCCACTGTGCCAAGCAGCACGCCGCCCGACCCGGTGACCGGGTCCTGGAACTTTCCTCTCTCGGCCACGATGCGCATTATCGCCTCGGCCGTGCGCTCAGGCTGTTGCTTGGCTTCGCGCCACAGGCGTTGAAAGCTGGTCGCAGTAATGTGCAGCGTCGAGACAGCGATGCCGATTTCGTTGTCAAAGGGCGGCGACGTGTTGTCCAATCGCCGCGCGGCTTGCGGCAATGCGCCGGGCGGATCGAGGACTCGATGCGCGCCGTACCGATCTCCGAGACTCATGGCTAGCCTCCGCCTAGACCCAAGATGCGACGTGCTTCCGTCGGCGTCGCCACCGGGCGATTCAGCTCGGCGGCGATCCGCGCCACGCGGGCGACCAACTGTGCATTGCTCTGGGCCAGTTCGCCCCGGCGATAGTAAATGTTGTCTTCAAATCCGACGCGCGCGTGCCCGCCCATCGCCATCGCCACAGCCGCCATCTGCGTCTGCGCGCGGCCAATTCCCGCCACTGACCAGGTCGCTCCGGCCGGCAGGCCTTCGACCAGATAAACCAGGTTGCGGACTGTCGCGGGCAGAGCGCCCGGCACGCCGAGCACCAAGTCAAAATGAAGCGGCTCGGAAATTAATCCTTTGTCGCGCAGGCGCAAGGCATTGGCAATCATGCCCGCGTCAAAAATCTCTAGCTCGGGCTTGACGCCGTGCTCTTGCATTGCCCTGGCAAACTCTACAATGTGCGGCCAGGGATTTGAAAAGACCTCATCGCCAAAGTTGACTGTGCCGGTTGTCAGCGTCGCCATCTCGGGCTTGAGATAGACCGGCTGCAATCGCTCTTGGGCGGCCATGCCGACCGCGCCGCCCGTCGAGACCTGAACGATGGCATCGCAGTGCGCTCGAATCGCTTCAATCGCCCGGCGAAAAGTCTCCTGGTCCTGCGTCGGTTGTCCCTCCGCCGTGCGGACGTGCAGATGGATGATGCTCGCCCCGGCCTGGCAAGCCTCAGCCGCCGCTTGACCGATCTGATCTGCCGTGATGGGCAGGTGCGGACATTCGGCCAGCGTGACTTCGGCGCCCACCAGGGCCGCGGTGATGACGAGCGGTTGGCTCATGCCGTTCCCCGCCGCTGCTTGTCGGCCGGCACCACACACGTCCCGCTGGCCCGCGCCACTAAAATCGGCTCGGCCAGCACCTCCGCCGCCGAATCGGAGGTCGGACTATAGGCCGCCCGAATTACCTTGTACGCCGTAAAGGTCATGCGGCGCGAGGTTCGTCCCACCTGCACCAGTTGCGCGCGCACTTGAATATAGTCGCCCGCATAGGCCGGGGCCAGGAACTCGACGCTGTCGTAGGCGCGGAACAATCCTTCGTCGCCGTCGTGGAGGATGCACAATTCGGTGGCGGCATCGCCGAACAGTTGCAGCATCCGCGCGCCATCCACCAGGCCGCCGCCGTAATGAGCGTCGTGCGCGCCCATGCGTAGCCGGAGAACAGACTCGAGCGTCTCTTGTGTGTTCATCGTTCCCTCAAGAGCGCAGCGCGGTCCGCGCTCGCTAAAGTGTATTGGCGTAGAAAATTGTCGAGAGTTTGAATTGCGAGAGGAATTTGATCTTGTTCCAACAAAGAGGGGAGCTGAAAGCTCGTGCCCTGGGGCCGGTCCATTCGATGCACCGCCGTGACCCCGGCCTCCAGCAGGCAGTAGGTGGCATCAATCGCCATGTCCGCCAGGTAGAATTCTACCGTCACCACCAGTTCGCTGGCGCAAACGTCACGGATGAGGGTGGGGTAGCGCGTCTGTAGTTGCTTCAGACGGCCCAGCAGGTGGTCGCTTTGGGACGCAACGGACTCGGACATAACTCTCCTCCTGGGGAAACAGACCAGAGTCCTACCACTGGCGCTCATCATACCATGCGAGTTGTGCCCAAGTAAATAGCCAGAGTATACACAGTTTTGGCCTACGCAGTGTGCACGGTGCACAGGCCGCCGCGTGGAGGGCCGACAGTATTGGATGGTGGGAATCCCGCCACCCTCAATATGATCGCCATTGAGCATGTGCTCCGGTAGTCAGTCATCGTGCTTGTAGAAAGAGCTATACCAAACGCACGCTGAATTTTCCGGCGCGCGAGATTTTTCCGTGCGGTTAGCATATCTATGAGACAGAGCAGCGGTCGAAAGGGGCCTGCTCGTGGAATTAATGGAGATGATGGCAGGGCCCGTCTGAATGTGCACGTGACCCAAAGGAACGCGAGTACGGTGGCCAAGCGGATGTACGCCATGCACACTGATTTCACCTCGATTGTGGCATATTTGTCTATTTACATGCTCCCTCTGTACGTGCTACAATTCACATAGCATTGCACAAGCCATCGGTTGTGCCGTGACGGTCATTCCGAACTGCGCTCTTTGCGGAATGAATCTGTTCACGCACTGTGGGAGATTCTTTGCTTCACTCGGCATAAGCGAGTTTTGCGCCACGCAGATCAGAATAGCTACAAATCCACTATCCTCACCTCATGATCATGATTCAGGACCTCACCTAATACTTGGGAATGGAGGATATCGAGTCCTATGGCACACACACCAGAAAACGTGGTTTATCCATATATCCCGAACTCTGTCCCCGCCATCAAACAGCAAATGCTCCGGGAGGTGAATGCCAAAAGCATCGAGGATCTCTATGTAGAGATCCCGGAAAGGCTCCGCCTCAAGCGCGAAATGAATCTGCCGGCTCCCTTTCTGTCCGAATATGCCCTCAGGCGGCATGTCGAGGGGCTATTGGCGAACAACGCGACGGTCCAAGAATACACGAGTTTTCTAGGCGCTGGCTGCTATCAGCACTATGTCCCTGCGGTTTGTGACGAGGTCAACCAGCGCAACGAGTTCTTGACGGCTTACTCGGGACGGACGTATGAAGACCACGGCCGGTTCCAGGCGTTGTTTGAATACGCAAGCATGATGGGTGAGCTGTTGAATATGGACGTCGTCAATCTGCCGACGTATGATGGATACCAGGCCACGGCTACGTCCCTGCGCATGTCGGCTCGCATCACCGGGCGACAGGAAGCGTTGGTCTGCCAGCCGGTCAGCGCAGACAAGGTGTCCAAAATCCTCGACTATTGCAAGCCTGACATGCAAATCAGGCTGGTGAGCTATGATAAAAAGACGGGCCAATTGGATATGGCGACGCTCAAGGCGGCCATCTCTGAAAAAACGGCCGCGGTGTATTTTGATAACCCCAACTATTTCGGCTGCATCGAAACGCAGGGTGACGAGGTGGCTCAACTGGCCCATCAACATGGCGCGCTGTGTGTGGTCGGCGTAGACCCGATTTCGCTGGGAGTGCTGACTCCGCCCATCGAGTACGGCGCCGATATCGTCTGCGGCGACATCCAGGCGCTGGGGATGCACATGCAGTACGGAGGCGGGCACGCCGGGTTCATCGCCACACGGGATGAGGAACGGTTTGTTATGGAATACCCCAATCGTTTGGTGGGCATTGCGCCTACGGTCGTCCCCGGTGAATATGGTTTTGGCGAGGTCGCTTTCGAACGAACGTCTTTCATAAAGAGAGAAGGGGGCAAAGAGTGGCTCGGGACCATGGCAAACCTGTGGGGCATCACGGCGGGCGTGTATCTGGCCCTGCTCGGCCCACAAGGCATGGCTGAAATTGGCGAAGGCATCATGGCCCGTGTTCAGTATGCTATGAACAAGTTAGCCAAGATCAAAGGTGTACAAGTGCCCGGTTTCCAATCCCCGCATTTCAAAGAGTTTGTCGTCAATTTTGATGGCGCTGGCAAGACCGTGAGAGAGATCAATAAAGCATTATTGGCGCGGGGCATTTTCGGCGGCCAGGACCTCAGCCAGGAATTTCTTGAATTGGGCAACAGCGCCCTTTACTGCGTGACCGAAGTTCACACCAAAGCAGATATTGACATGCTGGTCGGTGCTTTGAGAAAGGTGGTGGAAGCATGAGTCAACAAGATATTACTGCGCAGCGCTATGAAAGCGGCAAGCCAAAATTGAGACGATACCACCAGGCGCGGTGGGATGAACCCATCATCTTTGAACTCAGCCAGCCAGGGCAGCGCGGAGTGCTTGTCCCGGAGGTTGAGCCGGAGATCAAGGCGCAGGTCGGCGATGCCTTTTCTGCTCTGCCGGACAAGATGCGCCGGAAGCAGCCACCGGCTTTGCCCGAAGTTTCCCAGGTTCACGTGTTGCGACACTATCTGAGGCTCTCTCAGGAGAACTTGGGCGCGGGTCTAGTCTCGGACTTGGGCATGGCCACCTCGACGATGAAATATAACCCACCCATCAATGAACAACTGGCTAGATCGCCCAAGGTGACTGAGCTTCATCCATTGCAAGATGAAGAAACAGTTCAGGGTATCTTGGAGGCGATCTACCGGTTTGAGCAGATTCTCCAAGAAATCTCTGGGATGGCTCGATTTTCTTTCCAGCCCAGGGCTGGTTCTCAAGCCATCTATACCAACGTCTCCATCCTCCGCGCGTATCACGCCTCACGGGGAGAGGCAGAGCCGCGAAACGAGATGATCGCCACCCTCTTTGCCCATCCGTCGGACGCGGCTTGCCCCAGCACAGCCGGGTACAAAGTCATCACCCTTTACCCGGAGGAGAGCGGCTACCCGAGCCTGGAGGCGCTAAAGGCGGCCGTGTCCGAACGGACGGCGGGTTTGTTTATCACTAACCCCGATGATACCGGCATCTTTAACCCCCTCATTGACGAATTTGTCAAGGTGGTGCACAACGCTGGCGGCTTGTGCGCTTACGACCAAGCTAACGCCAATGGCCTCTTGGGTATTGCCCGGGCCGCGGAGGCGGGCTTTGACTTGTGCCACTTTAACTTGCACAAGACTTTTTCAACGCCGCACGGTTCTGGCGGCCCAGGGGCGGGCGCGAGCGGTGTGACTGAGGAACTCGCTCGTTTCTTGCCCGTACCCACCGTCGAATTCGATAGGCAGAGATATTATCTGGACTATGACCGGCCTGATTCTATCGGCAAGATTGCCCCGTTCTATGGCGTCGTCCCCAATATCCTCAAAGCGTACGCCTGGGTGATGGGGCTGGGGGCCGATGGCCTGCGTGAAGCGGCACAAGTGGCGGTTCTCAACAACAACTATCTGCTCAAGCAAATGCTCGAGATTCAGGGCATCAGCGCACCCTACGCCGAGGGCAAACGCCGTATCGAACAGGTGCGTTACAGCACCGAGCAACTGACGCAGGAAACGGGCGTCAGCAGCCTGGACTTTGCGCTGCGTGCGGCCGATTTTGGCGCGCATGGCTTCCTGAGCCACCACCCGTTCGTCGTGCCCGAGCCGCTGACGCTGGAGCCCACCGAGTCCTATTCCCAGGCGGACCTTGACGAGTACGCCGCCGTCTGGGCGCGCATCGCGCAAGAAGCGCGTACCCATCCCGAGGGGGTCAAGACTGCGCCGCACAACGCCCCCATTCATCAGATCACCGATCACGATTCGTTCGAGGACCCGGCGTGCTGGGCAATGACCTGGCGGGCTTTCCGGAGAAAAGCCCAGGACGATCATGGCCAGTGACAAACGGCTGGGACTCATCGTCAATCCCAAAGCTGGGATAGGCGGCAGCGTTGGACTGAAAGGCAGTGACGGCGCGGCGATCCAAAAGCAGGCGCTGGCTCTGGGGGCGGTTCCCAAGGCGCTGAACCGGGCTATCGAGGCTATCCAATTCCTCGTCACTCTCCGGGGTGAATTGGAGATCGTCACCTATCCCGGCGAAATGGGCGCAAACGCGGCGGTGGCCTGTGGGTTTGAGCCGGTGGTCATTGGCGCAATCACACCCGGGGAAACCACCGCCGCAGACACCAGCCAGGCGGCCGGGGAAATGATGGGATTGGGTGCAGATCTGGTGTTGTTTGCGGGCGGTGATGGCACGGCCAGAGACATCTACCGCGCCGTCGGCACGAACGTCCCCGTTCTGGGTATCCCCGCCGGAGTCAAGATCCATTCGGCTGTTTATGCCACCAACCCGAAAAGCGCGGGTGAGCTGGCTGCGATGTATCTGCGTGGACAGGCAACCGACCTGCGCGAGGCGGAGGTGATGGATATTGACGAGGACGCTGTGCGGCAAGGCGTCGTCTCGGCCAAGCTGCATGGCTACCTCAAGATTCCGTTTCAGCGCATGTTGGTCCAGAGTCTCAAGAGCGCCAGCCCGCCGGGAGAACGGCTGGCGGCCGATGCGATTGCTTGTGCCGTTATAGACGAGATGGCCGAGGATCGGCTGTATATCATCGGGCCGGGGACAACCACGCGGGCCATCGCGTCTCGCTTGGGATTGCCCAAGACGCTCATCGGCGTGGATGTGGTCTTGAACCGCCAACTGCTGGCTGCCGATGTCGGCGAGCGACGGCTGCTGGAATTGCTCGAAGGACACCGGGCCAAGATTGTCATCACGCCCATCGGCGGACAGGGCTACCTGTTTGGCCGGGGCAACCAGCAAATTAGCGCAGAGGTGATCCGGCGCACGGGAAAAGAGAACATTATCGTCGTCAGTACGTTGGACAAGATCGTTTCCCTGAGAGGCAGGCCCTTTCTGGTGGACACCGGCTCGCACGCGGTTGACGAAATGCTCAAAGGGTATACCAAGGTTGTCACCGGGTACAACCAGTACACGGTTTACCAGGTTTCAAATTGAGCGAAAGCTGCAAGGGAAACGTGACGTACCCCAAAATCAAGAAGGAGGTTTAGCGCCGATGCGTGGGCTCAAGACAAAAAGTGTGCTGGTCACTGGCGGCGCCAGTGGCATCGGAAAAGCGACGGTGCAGCGGTTCTTGGAAGAAGGAGCGCGCGTACTCGTGCTGGATCGAGACCAGGCCGCGATGGATCGCCTTGCCGCGGAGCGGCCCGAGATCACCGGCTTGATCCAAGCTGATGTCTCGGACGCCGAGGAGGTCGCCCGCGCCTTTGCGGCGGTAGACAACCTGGTGAGCCGGCTGGATGTTTTGATCAACAACGCCGGGATCAGCTTGCGCCACCACTTTTTGGATATCCCCGTCGAGGACTGGCACAAGGTGATGCGAGTGGATCTGGACGGCGTTTTCTTTGTGGCGCAGCAAGCCGCGCGGCGCATGGTGGCAGGCCAAGGCGGCGTCATTCTGAATATGGGCTCGACCAACGGCCTGGTGGGTTACAAGCATCACGCCATGTACAACACAGCCAAAGCCGGGGTGATTGAGCTGACGCGGTGCATGGCCCTGGACCTGGCGCCCAAGGTGCGTGTCAATGCCATCTGCCCCGGCTTTGTGCAAACGCCGCTGTTGACGTACCCGCCCACAGTGGCCGAAAATGTGCCGCTCAAGAGGCTGGGCCGGCCAGAAGAGATCGCGGCGCTGTTTGCCTTTCTCGCTTCCGAAGAGGCTGCCTTTATCACGGGCCAGGCCATTGTGATTGACGGCGGCGAGCTCGCGGGCGGGCTGGCAAGCGGTTAGACCGTGCGTATGGCACTTGCCCCAGCCCAGTAAGAGTCCCGGAGAATCAATCCAGAAGAATAGGAGTGTGCACGCAAGAGTTGTCAGGAGTGTCATTCTGAGAGCGCAAAGCGCCCGAAGAATCTCGGCTTGTCATGCTTCGGCCCGCGTAGCGGGCCGAAGCATGACAACCTTTGCGTGCACACGAATAGGAGGAAAGGAAAAATGCAGCAGGGCAAGACAATGATGGCAGTTGTGAAGGAAAAGCCGGGCCCGGGATTCGCCTGG
>CAYHAR010000024.1:0-27057 GCA_964354595.1 uncultured Anaerolineae bacterium
AGGCCATGTCCGTCGTCCAACTGCACCAGTTCCAGGGGCGCGGCTGCTGGAAGACGGTGCCAGTCGCCGGGCGAAAGGTCAGTCTTGCAGAGCTCGTCGCGCCTCAGATGTAGTTTGTCCAGAGAGTTCCCGCCCGAGATGCGGCGGGAACTCTCCCCAGCGCGGCAACAGGTTTGACAGATGACGCCAAATTGCCTATACTGGGAGCCAACAGTACGAACCAAGGAGTGACGGATGGAAGAACAGTTCAGACAACGGATCACGCTGGATCCCAATGTCATGGTGGGCAAGCCGGTGATTCGTGGAACGCGCATCCCGGTGGAACTGATCGTGCGGATGCTGGCTCAAGGTGTACCTGAAGGTGAGATTCTCAACGAGTATCCGCGGTTGCAACCAGGAGACATCCGTGCAGCGTTGACCTATGCCGCCGAGACCGTGGCACATGAAGATGTGTTTCCACTAATGGTTCCTGCCTGAGGGCCCGGGCGATGCGGTTCCTAGTAGATGAATCGACTGGCGCAGCGGTCGTCGAATACTTGCGGCGCAGTGGTCATGATACGCTGGCGGTGGCTGAGGCGATGCCCCAGGCCGACGACCGGGACATCATTGCGCGCGCCGCGAGAGAGGATCGCGTCCTGATTACGAACGACAAGGATTTCGGCGAGTTGGTCTTTCGTAGTGGTTGGGCGCATCACGGTGTCCTGTTGCTTCGGTTGCATGATGAAAGCCCATCCACCCGGTTGAATGTGATCAAGTCCGTCCTGGAACGCTATAGAGATAAGTTGACGGGTCAGTTTGTCGTTGCGACTGAAGATAGTGTGCGCGTGCGATATATCGGCAGATAGTTGCACCATCTTGGGTTGAGGCAGGGTACGCGGGCGACTGCATTCAAAGCAGTCGCCCACTTTTTGTCCTAGTGGCGTGCAGGCTCTTCCCTGCGTCGGCTACTGCTTCTTGTTCCTCATCGTCGCCTTGTCAGCTTCTACATAGTCCCTCACCAACCTGCACGCCACAGTTCCCTGATGCAGTTCCCCGCGTATTCACGTTGTTGCTCGTGCAACGACGCGATGGTTTCCCTCAAGAGGCACAGTATGAATCTCCTTAGCCGTCTCGCCCCAGGTGAGCACGGCACGAACGGCGAGCCCTTCAATTATCAGACCCTCTATCTTGCCGGCGCGGAGCGTGTCCGCCAGACTCTCGCAGAATTGGTCAAGGCCAAGGACCCGCAGGCGGCCATGCGGCACGCCCACGCGCCAAAAGAGCAATAGCTGTCTGAAGCGCAAGCGAGATCGAAAGGGGGTGATGTACTCTGGATCTCAATCCGCTTCAACAGGCGGCAGTAGATCACGGAACCGGCCCGTTGCTGGTGCTGGCTGGCCCTGGGACGGGCAAGACGCGTCTGCTGACGCGCCGCATCGCCGGGCTGATTCAGCGAGAGTTGGCTTATCCCGCCGAGATCACTGCTATCACGTTCACCAAAAAGGCCAGCACCGAGATTCGGGAGCGTGTCGAACAGCTTCTGGCCCAGGACGTGGCCGACCTGACCATCTCGACGATTGACGCGCTGGCCTACGCCATCCTGTACGCTGAGAGCAAGAACAAACCCATCAAGGTCGCCGACGAATGGGAGTCGGCCAAACTAGTCAGCCAGGCCCTCGAGCAGGTCGGGCTGGACAAACGGGTGTGGACGGTGCGCCGGTTGATGTCGGATATCGCTCGCGCCAAAGACATGGGGCAAAGCTATGCGGACATCCTGATTCAAGGCAAGGGCTATCATGACCCGCTCCTGGCTTACGCTGCGTTGGCAGTTGACCCCGACGATACGCTGGCGCTGACGGCTATCGTCCAGTCGCGATCACATGGGATCGATACAGAATCGCAGCATAAGATCAAGCGTGGGCTTGAGCTGGTCACGACCGACATGCTGGGCGAAGCCATGATGCCTGAAGTCGGGCTGCCCATCCACATCGTCGAGATTGTCTACGACCTCATCACCCTGGCATCCGATGAGCTGCCCTCAAAGGCTGCCGAACTCGCCCCTGTCAGTTTCCTTGACCACGTGCTGGAGCGAACAGGGTACGCTCGATGGCTTGTAGAAACCGGCCGCATCCGTGACCTGGCCGATCACATCCGGCACGTCAAAGCCTGCGCCAGTCAGCACCGAACGCTGTCCGAGTTTGTGCAAGCGATGGAAGCGCAGGCGAACCAGTATCGCCTCGCTATCGGCAAGGTCTACGAGATATATCAGCAATTGCTCTCGAAGGCAGGCCAGATTGACTTCAACGATCTACCCATCAAAGCGGCCGAGGTGCTGCGGCTTGACGAAAGCATCGCGGCGTTCCATCGAGCGCGCGCTCGCTTCATCCTCGTGGACGAATACCAGGACACGAGTCGGAGTCAGTATGCTCTCATCAAGGCCCTGACTGGCCCTGAGCGTAACATCACCTGCGTAGGCAGTCCTGCTCAGGCGATCTATGCCTGGCGCGGGGCAGACCCAGAGTTCTTGCTCCGCATGTTTCGACAAGACTATCCCGATGCGAAAGAGATCGTCCTGCGCGAGAACTATCGCTCGACGCAAGCTATTCTGACTGCTGCATCATCTGTGGTCAATGGCAAGTATCCCGATGCCAAAGGGCTTGTCCCGCAAAAGAACGTGGGCGAGCTCGTCACCGTCGGGCGCTTCGACACGGAAACGCAAATGGCCGAGCACGTCGCCAGTCAACTCCGGCACTGGCACGACACAGAACATGGAAGGCACTGGAACGACTGCGCCGTGCTGTATCGCACCAACCAACAAAGCGACGCGATCCAGGCCGCTTTCATCCAGTCCCAGGTGCCATACTCCCTGCCGGAAGGCCAGATCACGATGCTGGAGCGGCCGGAGATCAAGCACATGCTCGCGTACTCTTCACTGGCCGTGAACCAGGACGACGAACTGGCTCTCACCGAAATCGTCAACGTTCCGCCTCGACAGATCGGCGCGGCCTCGCTGCAAAAGATCAAGTGTGGGCACGAACTAATCAGCCTCGATCTACTTAGCCAATCGGTGGGCGAGGAAGTCGGGCTGCGACTGGCGACGATTGAGAGCATCCTCGATCTCATGACACTGGTGTGCGACGACCTGCCGCAGAAAGCGAGTGCGCTCTCCCCGCCCGAGTTCCTGGACTATGTCCTCGACAAGACGGGCTACGGCCGGTGGATCGCCCAAGACCTGGATTACTACAAAAAATCTGCCAGCCTCAAATGGCTGCGCAACCGCTCAGGCGAATTCGACTCGGTGGCTGAGTTCGTCCGCGCGATGAAGGCGATGGAAAGCCAGCAGCTCGAGACGCCGCGTGGCGTGAATCTCAACACCATCCACGGAGTGAAGGGATTGGAGTATGGTGTCGTGTTCATCGTGGGAATGGAAGAGGGCAAGCTGCCACATCGTCAGGCGCTCAAGCTTCACAGCGATCCGGAAGAGGAGCGCCGTCTGTGCTATGTCGGGATGACGCGCGCCAAAGAACAGCTATATCTGTTCGGCTCGCGCACAGAGCGCGTGAACGGCCACATCGAGCGAGTATCGCCCAGCCGCTATCTGGCCGACATTCCGACAACAGTGACTCGGAGGTTTTAGATGCAACAAGCTACACGAGTACATGCAAACCACTCACCACCAACGAACGGAGCCTTGATTGACGTTGAAGACGTGAAAGCCCGTCACCCGATTGTGGATGTGGTGGCGCGGTACGTGCCGCTGCGCCGCACAGGGCGGACATTCATCGGGCCGTGCCCGTTTCATCACGACACAGGTCGACCCAACCTGGTCATTTTCCCTTCGACTGACACGTGGCATTGCTTCCGTTGTGGCATCGGTGGCGATGCGATCACCTTCGTCGAGAAACGCGAGCAGGTCGGGTTTCTCGACGCGGTTGCCAGGCTCACGGGAAATCTGCTGCCTGCATCCAAATCACCCTTGCTACGCCGCGAAGTGTGGCGCTCACTGACCGCGCCGTTACCAGAGCCAGATGCAGAGAGCCTGCGCATCGTGCAGGGCGCCGCGATGGCGTACTACGCCACGCTCCTGGGCGACCCTGAAGCCAAGCGCTATCTGGCGTCGCGCAAGATTTCCCTGGATACCGCGCACAGACATCTGGTGGGCGTGTGTCGAGGCAGCCGCCTCGTGCCCTACCTCAAGGGGCACAAGTTGTCTCTCCGCACGGCGTCTGACCTGGGACTGTTGAGCCCCGATGGGCGCGAGTTCTTTTCCGGCAGATTGACGATTGCCGAGGTCGCGCCAAGCGGCAAGGCGCTCCACCTCACCGGCCGCGCCTTTGTTCAGCCTGACCGAGAGCCCAAGTATTTGAGCGCGCCAGGATTGCAGAAACCTTTGTATGGATGGGCGCGAGCAAAAACTTGTCATCGCACGCCGATCCTGACTGAATCCGTCACGGACTTTCTGACGCTATCCGAATGGGGCTACGTGCCGCTGTGCACGCTGGGCACGGGACTGAAGGAAGGCCATATCGAGCTGCTCAAGACGTTGCCGCGCGTGGCGGCGGCGCCGCACAACGACGAAGCAGGTTGGGAAGCGGTCGCGCGCTGGCGAGAGGCGCTGCCCGCCTTGCTTATCATTCCCTTGCCTGACCGCTACAAAGACGTGAACGAGTTGGCCCAAGAGCGGAGTGACGCGCGGCAGGTATTCGACTCGCTGTTGCCCAAAAGGCGAAGACGATGAGCGACGATCCCAGCCCTCCTGGCGAGGGTCTGCGACTGGTCAAGGACTTCAGTCGGCGGATCGCACAGCAGCCGGGAACACTTGCGATGATTCGCGCCACGCGCGACTGGCCGCGCCTTGGCGTTCACGTTGGCGCATACGTCATCTTTGAAGAGAGACCCCTTGCGTCCTCCGGCGAGGATCTTCGATTGAACGGGCGTTTCGTCGTCGTGGCCAGGTTGGCTGGCAGGAACTATCACTACATTGGCCACGCCCAGCGTATCATCCAGCACCGCGAGGTGAGCATCCGGCTGGATGACGGCACGCTAGTCCCGCAACGTTCATTTGTGTTACGAGGGTCGGTCGTCCTGATCGCTCAAACAACCACGAATGAGACTTTTCGAGCATAAACAATGAAACTGTCTTGTCTGCAAGAGAATCTGTCTAAAGGTTTGTCCATCGTCGGGCACGCCGTTGCCACGCGGTCAACGCTGCCCGTTCTATCCAATGTTCTGTTGGCGACCGACAATGGGCGGCTCAAGCTCTCGGCCACCAATCTCGAGGTCGGCATCTCGTGCTGGATCGGCGCGAAGGTGGAGGAAGAAGGCTCGACCACCGTCCCGGCGCGCACGTTCGTAGACCTGGTGGGCGCGATGCCGCAAGACCGGATTGACATGACGCTCGCCGCGCGCACGCAGACTTTGAGCATGCGATGCGGTCGTTTCGGAAACAACATCAGGGGCATTGATCCTACAGAATTCCCTCACTTCCCCAACCTGGACAATGCGACCGTCATCCACGTGGATTCCGCGTTGCTGCGCACGGCAGTCGGCCAAGTCGTCTTTGCATCTGCAAGCGACGAGAGCCGCCCCATCCTGACCGGGGTGCTAGGTCAGTTCGAAAACTCGGGCAAGGACACGGTAACGTTCGCCGCAGCCGACGGATACCGGCTGGCTGTGCGATCCGTCTCGTTGAACGTACCCGTGCCCAATCCAGTGAGCATCATCATTCCGGCGAAAGCCATCTCCTTGCTGGCTCGTATTGGCAGCGCGCAAGAAAACCCGATTGCCGTCCACATCACGCCATCCAAGTCACAGGCGGTGTTTCGCCTGGATAACGTCGAACTGGTCACGCAACTCATTGACGGCAGTTTCCCCGACTATATGCAGATCGTTCCCAAGAAGAAAGACACGCGCGTCGTCGCCAAGACGTCCGAAGTGCTCAAAGTGTGCAAGGCCGCGCGTGTCTTTGCGCGTGACAGCAAAAACATTGTGCGCTTCACCGTCACGCCTGGCAGCGAAATCGAGCCTGGCAGCATTACGGCGCAAGCCACATCGGCTGAGACAGGTGACAACGTTGGTAAGGTAGATGCTGTAGTGGACGGGCCCGGACTCCAGATCGCCCTCAACGTCGAATACGTGATCGATGCCATGTCCGCCGTCGGCACAGAACAGGTGGCCATGGAAATGACCACATCCAATTCACCGGTCGTGTTTCGCCCGGTCGGCACGGATGACTGGTTCGGCGTCGTCATGCCGATGCACCTGAGCCAGTGAGCCTGGTGATGTGCGGCCAGGTCAGTGTCCACGTTGACCTGGCCGCAATTGCAGGTGGCGCAAGACGCCAGGGGGCAGCGTTATGAGCCGCCCACTCCCAGTAGCACTGCGATCCCTTGCAAGTCCGGTAGGGTCTCTCTCACTACCTTGCGTTCTCGTGCCATGGTGCGCGCAGACAGTATCTGATGGAAGACATCGTCCTCAGTCTTGCCCGCGAGTACATAGATGTGGTAGAATCTCTACGAAGTGGAGTTTTGGATCCCCAAGCTCTGCATGACATGGAAGCGCAGCGAGGTGCGCAGCACGAGCAATTGCTGCAATTCCTGGGCGAAACCAGGATGTCGGTCCAGGATATGTACAGGCGTGCAAAGCAGATTGTCTTGAGCAGTACGTGGCGAGGTGCGTGATGGTGATCGCGTCTCCTGTGTTGATGAAACTGGCAAAGATATATCTTGCCTTCGTGGATCGCGGAGAGGATAGCCCTGCGCGGTCGGAAGCGCACGAGCGCGTCATGGCGCAAATGCGGTTGGATGGGATCCAGTTTGCTGACCGCATTGACGCGGCCAACCTGGCGCGCGACATCATGCGGCTGGACAAGGCTATGGAAGAGTTCTTTGCCGATCTGAACGAACTGGCTGCTGATCAGAATCTCAAGACTATCTGGCGGTTTGACGCCGTGTAAAAGCGCCCGTCTCCTTGTGTGGAACGATAGTCAGGCCGATGCGAGTGTATCGCATCGGCCTGATGATCTTAAGGATGGAGCCATTGCGAATTGCCGGAATTGTTGGAGGCGGCCTGGCCGAGGGCCCAGGCTCTCGAACCATCATCTGGTTCCAGGGTTGCCCGATTCGCTGCCCTGGCTGTTACAACCCACACCTCTGGCCTTTTGAAGGCGGCCAAGAGATGTCGGTCGAAGATGTGCTGAAAAAAGCCGGAACAGGACTCGCCCGCGGCGACGTGGGCGTGTCCCTCGTTGGCGGCGAGCCGCTGGCTCAACCGGAAGCGTGTGCCGAATTGTGCGTTGCATTGCACGACATGGGTGCTCACGTCATCGTGTACTCAGGGCTCATCTACGAAGACATCGTCACCCTCATTGAAGCTATTCCTGCTTATCAAGCCATCCTCGACTATGCAGATGCACTCGTGGATGGTCCGTTCATTCGAGCCGGATACGATGCCCGTATTGCCTATCGCGGGTCGCGCAACCAGCGGGTGATTGACTTGCGCGCGACACAAGCTCGCCGACACATCGTCAGCCTGAATCGCCAGTGGGATCGCCAGCGGACCATCACGATCAAGCTTGGCGGAGCGATGACGACATCCGCGTACTGGGCGCAGATGTTTGCCGGTCGCCAATTTCGGGCGCGCAACTGTGGGCAGGCAATCAAGCAGTCTGCCGCTCGTGAGGTGTGAGACAACCATGAAAGACGAACGGACAACGGTTGAGAGCGTGATGACGGTCACCGTCGCACCCAGTCCCTACGACGACATTCGTCAACGGGTCGCGGTGTGGACAGGCGAGACGCCTGACCGCATCCGGCTGGTCGAGATGCAGCTCGACATGCTGCTCAAGGCGGGCGTGCTCGTGGACATTGACGCGACGGGGCTGTCGCTCTTTTCTATCAAAGCCCCCTGGGAGATGTGGGGTGTGCCGGAATCGTCGGCGCGGCGGGCGCACCTGACGGCCGGCAGCCTGTCGGTGTTCCCCAAGCAAATCGTCAACGGCATCCGTTCCAGAGTGCAGAGCGCCATCAACGCGCTGGACACTCACTATAGCTTTCTCGTGCCAGGCTTGCCAGGCCGATGGGTGCCGTACACGGCCTATCGCGCGTGGCTGGATGATTTCAGCCGCCGTGTAGCGGATCTTGCGCAATACGTTCAAACGCAATGTCTGGGTCGCTACGACGACCTGGTGCATCAGGCCGAGCGCGACATGGGGCGCATGGCGCGCGAGGCATACAACTCGCTCCGCGCGCTGGATCGCCGGATCGAGTTGGACGACCGGATCAGCGTGGATGTCTCCAACGTCGAGTCGCCGTCGGTCAACCTCGGCGACGTCGTGCGCGTGCATGGACGCTGGACTGACGACGCTCAGGACGATGCGTCCTATCGCACCTTCCACGCCGAACGAGTCGAAGTGACGGGAGTGGACGTTCCACGTATCGAGTTCTCGACGTGCGTCGTGGGTGTTGTGACGTGCGCGGGCAGCGGGCTGGGGAACATCACGCTGAACGAGTTTGTCGAAAACGTGATGGTGCGCGTCTGGCGTGCCATCCCAACGCCGGAAATCATCCGCGAGCGTTTGACGCTGACCTACTCGACGGCGGCGCTCGTCAATCCCTCGGTCGTAGAAGACGAGTTGGCTCACCGCGACCAAGTCCGGCGGATGCGTGAGATGGCGCAAGAGCTCGAGCACGAGCGGCGCGAGGAAAAGGAAAAGGAACGTCGCTTGGCGCGAGAGCAAGAGGAAGCGCAAAAGCGGCAAATCTGGGCGCAGGCGCGCCTGATCGAACTGGAAGCTGAAAACCGGCAGAAGCAACTCGAAGGGATGCGAGCCGTCGAGCGCGAGCATTATCGGCAACAGTTGGCGCAAATGGCGAGTCCTGTGCTCGCCATTTTCAACAGCCTGCGCGCGCAGATGCACGAAGGGGCGCAGGCAGTGTTACAGGTGCTGCAATCTGGCAAAGCGAACGGGCCCGCCACACGCAAGGCACGTGGGATGATTCAAGCTTTTCGTCTGCTCAATGGCCTGGAAGACGACGAACTGGACCGGCTGATCGCGCAGGCCGATGCGCTGGTCCTTCGGCCAGGCAAGCAACTCGACACGAAAGCTCTGGAAGCAGTGATGAAGCAAGTCTGTGACCTGACCGCCCAAGCAACGGCGGACGCCCAGATTACGGCTCACCGGGGCGGGCGCTGGCGTGGGCTGAGGCCGGCACAATCGTAACGTATGCGGCTGTTTCCTCTCGCGGCGAGAGGAAACGGCAATTGGTTGAAAAGACAATGGATATGAATACTGACAACGAAATCGAAATCCTGGTGCGAGCACGCACCCCGCTGGTGTACATCTATAGCTCCGAAGAGCGCCGTGTCCTGGAGACGCTCAAGCGCATCGCGGTCAAGTTGACCGCCGAGACCGCCGATCCCAGGCAGCATGTGGATGTGCAACTTCTGATGTGGAGTGTCGTATCGGGTTTGGTCAAGTGGGATGACGACACGCCGGTCGGCACGAACACGAACAGCGCGGTCGCCGTGCTGCAGCACATTGCCGCGATCAAGGGCAGCGCCATCATCGTGCTGCGCGACTATCACCCGTACCTGCAAGAGCCTGCCATCGTGCGCCGCCTGCGCGAGCTGGCCGTCAGTTTCGCCGAGGGCGACAAACGCCAACTGCGCACGCTCGTCATCCTCTCACCCAGGCTCGTCATCCCGCCCGAACTCGAAAAGGAAATCGCGCTGGTGGACTTTCCGCTGCCCAGCAAAGACGACCTGGAAGCTGTGATTGACCACGTGCAGGCGGAGGCTCATTCCGACGAAGGCGGGTTCGCGGTGCATCTTGATGGGGACGGTCGCAGCGACATTGCGCAGGCGCTGCTGGGCCTGACGATTGCCGAAGCGGAGAATACACTCGCCAAGTCCATCGTCGTGACGGGCGAGTTGGGCCACAAGGCCATTCCGCTCATCCTCAAAGAGAAAGAGCAGATCGTCAAGAAATCGGGAGGGGGCGCAGTCGAGTACATTCATCCGCGCCACACGCTCGACGACGTGGGCGGGCTGGACTTGCTCAAGGCGTGGGCGACGGAGCGTTCTGAAAGCTGGGGACCGCGCGCGGTGCAGTTCAATCTCGCGCCGCCTCGCGGTGTGCTGCTCATTGGCGATGCGGGGACGGGAAAATCGCTCTCAGTGAAAGCGATTGCGAGCCTGTGGCAAGTCCCGCTCTTGCGGCTCGACATCGGCGCGCTCTTTACCAGCGCACTCGGCGGCACAGAAGAAAAGATGCGCAGTGTATTGAAGCTGGCCGATTCATTGGGAAGATGTGTCCTCTGGCTCGATGAAGTGGAAAAGGGGCTGAGCGGCCTCGGCTCATCGAACCTCAGCGACGGCGGCGCGCAGGCGCGCATCTTTGCCACGCTGTTGACGTGGATGGAAGAGCACGAGTCGCCCGTGTTCGTCGCGGCGACGGCCAACCTGACCACGCTTGATGTGCTTCCGCCCGAGTTCATCCAACGTTTCACGGATACATTCTGGGTTGACAAGCCCAACGATTCCGAGCGCGCGCAAATCCTCAACATTCATTTGAAGGATCGCGGCCTGAACCCTGACGAGTTCGACCTCTCAGGAATCGTGGCTGACACGCAAGGTATGGTCGGTCGCCAGATCCGCAACCTGGTGCAGGCCGCGATGCATCGGCCTTTCCGTGAGCAGCGGAATGTGACAACAGATGATGTGCTGGAAGCGCTCAAGTCTCAGCGGCAGGGTGTGCGCGAGTTCGCCGGCGTCCAGGCGCGTCCGGCCTCGTCCGCCAATCTCCCTGTGCCGCAGGCTGCTCGCAAGCGGACGGTCAGGATGGCGAACACTGGCCATCAGAGCAATTGACAGGCCATGTGAATGCTGTTATCCTATCGGCAGTGGAGGTGTGTCATGCTGGCAACGTATCAAGGAGTGGTCGAAGAGGGAAAGGTCAAGCTGTTTGGACCAAGACCGCCGGATGGGACGCTGGTTGTGGTCGTCGCGCAGGCGTGGCCTTCCGTCGAGGAGCAACTCGCGCGATTGCGCGCCATCCCGGATGACGAGTGGCGCAAGTCGTTTGACGCCCTTCGACGCGCGTGGGACGAGTCTGAACCGGCCGAACTGGAGAGTGAGCAGCTTTCGACCGAAGAACTGGTGAAACTGGTTCACGAGGCGCGCGATGCAGCCTACCGCGCCTAAAGCTGTCATTGACCTTACGGAGATGGTGCGCGCCGCGATGCAACGCTTGGATCGGTCGCCCCTGATCCAGCAATGGGAGTTGCGCGCTTTCGACTGGGTGGTCTCGGCCGAATTGCTAGCACAATTTGAGCAAACTGTCTCGGAACCGCGCCTGGCGCGCCGCATCCGCTCGTTGTCGATCAGGGCGCTCATCGCCAAGCTGCTCACCGATGCCGTAATGGTCGGGCCGGCATCGGTCTTTCCTCATTGCCGCGACCCCAAAGACGATGCGGTGATCGCCGCGGCTGTGGCCGCCCACGCCGACTATATCGTGACGAGTGATGGCGACCTGCGTGAGGACACTGGTCTGGTCGAGCGGCTGCGCCAGGAACACCATATCCGTGTGGTATGGCCAGCCGAGTTTCTGGAGGCATTGTCGTCAGGCAAGTGATCTGCCGATGGCGTTTGCACAAACAGCGCGCCGCATGTCGCCCGAGGGGAGACAGCGGCGCGCTTTCGTTTTGACTTGTCGAGGACATGTATGAGCGAATACACAACCGTTCAAACTGAAATCACCGATGGTGACATCCTGCGGCTCGCGCTGCAAGATGTAGGATCGCCGTTCGAAGAAGCCAAACTTGAAGCCTGTGACGACAGAAACGGCTTGAGCCTGGTCGGTTATCTCGGCGATACTCGACCGCAGAAGGTACAGTTCGCTATTCGCCGCCGCAACCTGGGGAGGCTCTCGAACGACATCGGCTGGGCGTGGGACGAAAGCGCGCAGCGATACTTTGCCTACGTGTCCGACTATGACACTCACCTGTCGAACGTGAGGCAGGTCGTGGAGCAAGTGGCTCAACGCGCGGCGTATCACCAGGTCATCAAGACCGTAAGCGAATATGGGATGATGGTCGAGAGCGAGACCGTCATGCCAGGCGGCGAAATCCAGGTCGTCGTCACGCTTTGCGCCTTCTGAGGTAAGACCATGCAATATTTGATCACGATCAAGAACGGCAAGGTGACGATCACCGTTCAGGGCATGGCGGGCGCTGGCTGCCAGGGCAAGTCGGTCGAGTTTGCCCAGTTGCTGGGTGGCAAGGTCGAGACGACCGAGCACACAGAAGAGTATTACGCCCAGGTCGTGGCGACGACGCAGGCGACTGTGAAGAGACCGTGTTGATAACGGCGGACTATCTTCTATTCTCCCGCGACAAAGAATCGTGAGAGGCATTCGGTCTATGTCCGATGTGGCCTGTGCTTTGTGTGGTGAGCCATGGGATTCCTACTCGGTCGCCAACGAGTGGCTGCCCGATCAGGCCAGACAACTCAAAACCGGCCGTGGTTGTCCCCGCTGCGGCTTTGGCGCTCTCTGCCCCGACTGCTACGGGAGTGGGCGATGGCAGACCGGCTGCCCTGACTGCTTCGGTCAGGGCTACGTATATGCCGGGCGACACGCTTCCTTCGATGGCGGGCGTTGGCAATTCGGCAAAGGTAAGCACACCAAACGCTGCGAGCCGTTCACCAAAATCCGCAGTGAGCCAGGCGAGATGAGCTGTGAGGGATACGTCGAGGTCGCGCTGGCTTTCTGTCCCACTTGTGGGCATGAAGCGCATTCCTGCCCGCGTTGCGAAGGCAGCGGCAGGTTTCGTCCGGTGTTCGGCACGGACCGTCTGACAGAGACTGCTCTTGCGAGCATTCTGGAAGCGTCCGACGAGGAACCAGTCGGGCTCATCACTGCTTTCATGGCAGCCCAAGACGGCCGAGACGACACATGATAGCGGTGCATTTTCTCGTGGATCGGATGCACATCTGAGCGAGCGACCGGCAAGTCTATCGCGAGTTCTATCAACGCTTCCGACGCTGCGCGCAGACAGGCAAGCCAGTGCCGCGTGAAGCGCAACGAACCATTATCAAAGCAACGTCTGGATCACCATCACGTCGACCAGCTACTCGTGATTGATTTCAGGCTGTGATCAGCGCCGTGACACGATTCCGCGCAGAGGCCAGCAACCCTTGCGCGGAATGTTATTCTTGGAAAACAACTCCATGTCCAATCCTTCTTCAACACCAACTTTGAAAGCTTTGCGAGAAACGCCCACAGCCCGCATCTGTGCAGTCGGAGCCAGCGCCGCGTCGCTGGTCGAACTGCTGGGCGCAGTCTTGGGCAATCCCGATGCTGCTCTGGCTGTGTTGAACCAGTTTCCGACGTTGGAAGACATCGCCCGCGCCAGCAATGCGGAACTGGAAAACGTTGCGGGCATTGGCAAGCCGAGCGCCGCGCGCATCCGTGCCGCGTTGGAACTCGGGCGGCGATTGATGAGCGCCGCGCCGCACGAAAGATCAACCATCAGTAGTCCCGCCGATGCAGCCCGCCTCGTGATAGGCGAGATGAGCTTGCTTGAGCAAGAAGAGCTGCGTGTGATCCTGCTCGACACGCGCAACCGCGTTCAAGGTGTCCAGACCGTCTACAAGGGCAGCCTCAATACGACGATGGTGCGAGTGTGCGAGCTCTTTCGTGAGGCCGTGCGCGCCAATTGCTCCGGCATTATCGTGGTGCACAACCATCCGTCGGGCGACAGTTCTCCATCACCTGAAGATGTAGCCTTGACCAAAGATGTAGTTCAGGCCGGCAAGCTCTTGAGCATAGAGTTACTCGACCACCTGATCGTCGCGTCTCAAAATTACGTTTCACTCCGAGAACGCGGCTTGGGCTTTTCCTGACTCATTGCGTTCTGCGCATACATCTCGAATAAATGCCCGCGCTGAGGTACGTTGCCCTAGCGCGGGTTTCTGTTTTCCGGAGACCATCCTATGGCAAGACTGAAGTCAGTCATCGCTCAGGGATTCTATCCAACACCCGAATCCATCCTTCCGCGCATCGCAAACTTGGTCGCGCCTTCTCCGACTTCTGTCGCAGGCCTTGACCCGTGCGCGGGCGAAGGCAAGGCGATGCAATACCTGGCCGCGCAGTGGAACCTCACACCGTACCTGGTCGAGATCAACACGAGACGCGGCGCAGAATGTCGCAAGGTCACACCCAATACGCTCGTCATGGATATCGCGTCGGTAGATGCATCCAACATGGCTCTCGCGTTCGATAATCCCCCCTATTCGGATCGTGAGAAAGGTGTTCGTGACGAGCTCTTCTTCATCCAGCGCATGGATGCGGCGCTCGCGCCGGGCGGCATCCACGTCGTCGTCATCCCCAACTATCGCCTCGTGCAGACGCAGAAGATCGCGCGCTTCCTGACGGCGCGGTACGACCGCCTCCGCGCGTGGCGCTTTCCCGATCCGGAGTATCAAGCGTTCCGTCAGATCGTCCTGGTCGGCGTCAAGCGCAAGCGCGCGATCCAAGATCGCCTGGCCGCCGAATACCTGCTGAGCCTCGTGCAAGGCAATCTGCCTATCCTGCCGGAAACGCCGCTCGACGATCCCTACACATTCCCCGCGCCGACTGCGCCCGTCATCTTTGAAGGCAAAGCGATTGACTATGCGGCGGCGCTCGAAGAAGCCGCCGCGAAATCGTGGCCGCGCCTGCCGGTCAGCGCTAGCCCAAAGCATATCGGTCTGTTGGCCGTGGACGGCAAAGAGGCTGTCGTGGACGCCTGTGCTCACCATCACGGCCAGCTCGTCCTGCTCTCGATGAGTGGGTACAAGACGCATCTCAAGGCCATCAAGGCGCAGCTCGACCAACGCGAAAATCCTCTCGCGTTACCGACCGGCGAGGCGGTGACAGAGACCAAAGGCGTGCGGTACGTCACCTGTACGCATCCGCTCTCCAAGGGCGAGCACTGGTTCATCCTTCACCCGCGCGCGACTGTCGAAGGCACACAGGACGGCCAGTCGTTCTACTGCATCGGCGGGCACGAGCCGCCCTTTGAGATGTTTGCTGAGCAGTTGAAGCAGGCTGTCCCCATTCCGGTGTTCGGCAAATGGGCCAAGCCGCTATGGAGCCTTGGCGCCCAACGTGGACTCGTCACGCGCATCAAGACTGCGCGAGGCTGCCGGTTGTGGCAGGTCTCGGCGGATTCGGAGCGATGGCGCGAGACGCTCTCCGCCGCGCTCGCTTCACATCAATTGCCACTCGAAGATGTGGACGACCCTAGCGACTTTTCGCCCGCCATGCCTTTCAAGCGCGGGCACTTGCTGTTCCTGCTTGTGACCAATGTCCTACCCAGCGTTGTGTTGAAGGGCGACGGCAAGAAGCTCGTCATCCGAGGTCGGACGGTCAAGGGCATCCAGACCGAGGGCGAAGCCAGGCCAGGCCACATCGTCGAAGAGACGACCGACCCCAAAGGCGAGATCATTGTCGCTGACGCAGACACAGGTGAGATCACACTCCTGACCGACTCGAAGGAGCAGATCGAGTTTGTGCAGATGTGGGGCGAACAGTTGGCGCGGATCGTACTGGAACGCTTCAAGCCGCTGTACAACTTTGACCTGCGCGAGACGCTTACGCCCAAGGCGCAATCGCTGCTCGACCTGCTCGCTACAAACTGCCAGCCGCTGCCAGGCTGCGCCAAGCCAGGTCTGTTGGAATCGCAAAAACACCTGGCGGTCGCCCTGCAGCGTGTCCAACACAAGTACGGTTTTGCGATTCTCAATGGCGAGCAAGGCAGCGGAAAAACCAAAGTCAGCATCGCCGCAGCGGCGCTGGCCGAAGTCGAAAGCGGCGCCGGCTTTCCCCTGATCGTCTCCTGTCCCGAGATCGTGAGCGAGAAATGGGTAAAAGAGTTGCGCGAGACGTGGCCGCTGATCGAGGCGCGCGTCGTGACCTCACCGCGTGAAATGGACGAGTTCTTTCGTCAGGCCGACCTCAACCCTGGGCGCAAGTGGGCGATGGTGATCCCGAACTCGCGCCTGGGCCAGGGTGATGGCTGGCGTCCGGTCTATGTGCGAGAGACCATCGTCGAAGACGACCAGCGGCGAGCGTGGACGTTGGCGCGGTCTCGCAGTGAGGGCAGTGTGTTGTGGAAACAGGAAGGCAGTCATGCTATCGTGCGCCGACCTGATGGCTGTGTGGTAAGGCAAATCGCGCGGACTGTCCCGCTGGCCGGCAAGCAGTACGACGTGTTCAAGTGCCCGACCTGCGGCGACATCGTGACCTATCTCGACAAAGACGGCCATCCTGTCGTCGTGACGGACGCGGGCTGGTTCGAGCGTACACCTCAACATTGCATCAACTGCGGCGGCGCCCTGTATCAGGATGACCGGCTTACACTTGCACCTGCGCTGCGCCGCGCACAGCGGAGCGCAAGTGCAGGTGTGAATGGCTCGGGCAAGAAAAAGTCAAACGGCCTGGGCCTGGCGATGCTTGACCAGGCGCAAGACTGCCTGCGCCCCCGTGTGTCCTGCACGCTGACCGAACAGGTGAAAGATGCACGCGGTCAATGGCACACACTTCTTCGTTGTCCCGCATGCAAGGAAGCCATCGTCGGGATGGTGGGCAAAGACACGCTGCTTCCGCGCGAAGTCGAGATGTGCGCAGTGTGCAGCAAGTCGCTATGGACGCGCACCGAGTCTTCAAGCTCGTGGATTGCGCGCAGCACGCCCAGGCCGGTGCGGTACAGCCTGGTGGACTATTACCGGCGTATCCACTGGGGCAAGGCCAGGTTCTACATCGCCGACGAGATCCATCTCTTGAAGGGCGGCGACACGAATCGGGGTGATGCCTTTGGCAAATTGGCCCGAGCCGTGCCCAACGTGCTCGTGATGACGGCCACGTTGTATAACGGGAAGGCGAGCTCTGTGTTCTACATTCTCTACCGGCTGTGGGCCGAGATACGCGACGAGTTCGGTTTCACCGACAAGATGGCGTGGATTGAACGACATGGCGTCTTGCGCCGCGTGTACCGGTACGATGACGACGCCGTCTTTGACAGTAGCGCGCAGACGGGTCTGCGCCGGAGACAGATTGGCGTATCCGAATTGCCAGGGCTGGGGCCGGAACTCGTGGCGAGGCTCTTGCAGTGCTCGGTGTTCGTGCAACTCAAAGACATCGGCATCCGGCTTCCACCATACCAGGAGTTGCCACTGGACGTGACGCTCGACAAAGATCACGCCAAAGCCTACGAGCACTTTCACGCGTGCGCCCTGGCGGAACTCAAAGAGAACTGGAAGCTGGCAGGCGCATTTGTCCAATCCTTGCTCTCCTACTCGGTCGCGCCGTGGCGCGTCACGCCGCTGTGTGACCCTGACGGCGTTGAGAAAGCCTGCGGCCCTGACCTGGAGATTGTCTGCCGCCACTGTGGGCGACCACTGATGGGGCACAAGCACTGCCTCGGCCCGCGGCCCGACGAAAAGGGGGACGAGCCTGGCAAGCAGGGACGTTGGAAAGGTCTGCGGCCTATCGCGAACAACGCAAGCGCGGAAGCTCCGGCCACGCCCAAGCCGCACAAGGGACATTGCCACTACCACGGCGATCCGATCCCTAACGAGTGCAAGGACGGCTGCGGTGTCAAGCGCGAGCGACTGTTCGCCGCCGAGAAGAGATTGATTGAGACCGTCCAGCATCATCGGCAGCAGGGCGAAAAGACGCTGGTGTTCGTCGCGCACACGCAGACGTGGAACGTCATCCCGCGCCTGCAATGGGTCTTCGACCAGGCCGGCATCCGCGCTACGCCCATGCCCAAACTCAAGCCGGAAAAGCGGCAAGAATGGGTCGAGTCATTCGACATGAACGGCACGGATGTGCTGATCGCGTCGGTGAACGAGCTAGCCGAAGGCGTTGACCTCATCGCTTTCACAGTTGTGATTTTCTATGAAGTTTCGTATGTCGTGGCGAAGGTGTCACAGGCGTCGCGACGCAGCCATCGCGTCACGCAGACCAGGCCGGTGACGGTCTACTATCTCAATCCCATCGAGACGCTGGCGAACCAGGCGCTTGAGGTCGTGTTGTACGAGATGCTGCTGGACGGCATCTTGCGCGGTGAATTGCCCTCTACAGATGTAATGAACCGCGTCGCCAATGACCACTCGACGTTCGTGGAAAAGGTGGCGCGTGCGGCCATCGAGTCGGCGGGTAACGTGGACGACCTGACGGCGGCCTTCGCACGCCACAACCAGGCGATGTGCGACACGTCGAACGACACTTTTCTGTGTGCTGCACCGGAGCCTGCGGCCATGCCACAGAAGGCGATGTTGAATACGCTGCCTGTCCAGGTCATCATGCCAATGGAAGCTGTGAGTGGAATCCAGATCCCGATGCTGTTCTAAACATGGCGGGAACAGGCACGTTGCTTGCTCCTGTCAGGATGAAAAGACACAGGATGCCGATGCAAGACTCGACCTACGACCAACAACTGGCTCGCTTGCTTTCAATCAATGATCACGAAACCTTTGAGCGATTACGCACGCTCGCGCGTCAGGCGCAAATGGATTTGCACACTGCACTCCGCAATGCGGTCAAGCTTGCGGCAGACGCTGGCGCAGGGCGCACCGTTGCGTGTTGGGCTTGTGAACAAGACCGGCCCAACAATATTCTGCCGTGTCCGACGTGTCATCGTCCCGGGTCGCCAGGATGATGACGCGCAAGCAATTCTGAGGAGATAACGATGAAGTTCGGTGATATATGCTGGAACGAGCACGCCAAGCGCGCTGTGGAAGTGGCTGCAGCGGGTGACCATTCGATTCAGTTCATCGGCGCTTTCGAGAGCCAGGCAGGCGACTTGTGCGTGTTGGCTCGCACGCTGGGCGTGAAGGCGCGTGCCGTCACGCCGTGTCCCTGCGGGCATTTTGGCGACCCTGTGCGCGAGTGTACGTGCGAAGCCCAGATGATCGCGCGACACCGACGTCAAGTGCTCGGGGCTGAGCGCGAGTTCGACATCACGGTTGAGGTGTCCATCCCGCACGCGGACAGGATCGTGCGGTGGATGAACTCGGGCTATGCCGAGGGCGAGCCGAATGAGGTTGTCATGGAGCGAGTGCGGAAGGCGCAAGCTGCGCAGGGTGTCTCATTGCAGTTGGATGCGACGTGCCTGTCGCTTTTGAAAACAGCCATTGCTCAACTCGCCCTCAGTCCAACGCAGGTCAGGGGCGTCACTCGTGTGGCGGCCACCATAGCAAAACTATCTGGCATCGACCATCTCGGCGCAGCGCATGTGGCCGAGGCGATTCAGTACAGGCGGAAAGCATGGTGAGGCGGAAAGGAATCAAAGCGCAGCTGTCGCAGATCAGCCCGATGGATTGGGCGACGTTCTTCTTGGCGGTCGGCGCGGTGCTGGCGGCGATGATTCTAGCGCGGTGAAGGGTGTGTGAAAAGCTGAGGCAGCGAGGCGGTGAATCCTCGCTGCCTCCTGCCGATCCAATGTGATATGCCAAGACACAAGGTGAGCAACTACCCGTTGACGAGGCTGCCCAAATCATCTTCATTTCCCTTTCAGAATCACGGGTAGGTAAATTCGTCCCCACGCTTTCTGTGGGGTCGAGAACTCGGATGTATTACCAGACCGATCAGTCACCGTCGTCGTGAGATGTGGCCCAATGAGGCCACTGGTCTTGGTAAAGGTAAATACCCCCGAGGCATTGGCAATGGTGCTTCCCTCATAGACCCGACCTTCATCCTCGGCATCCGAAAAGACCTCCACCGTGCAGCCAGGGCAGGCCGCGCCGGAAACGCCGGTTGCAGTGACGGTGAGGATGACCGGCGCGGGGAGCATCTGGTTGCCGTCCTCGCCCAGAACAATTCCCGCGCCGATATTGCTGTGAATCGAGTTGCGGCGAATGGCATTGTATGGAGAGTGCTCCACGTACACACCGCCTATGTTTCCCCACTCTCCGTGATTGAAGGCGATTGTGTTGTCTTGGATGAAGGTATGAGCAGCATAATCTCGCATCCGCACGCCCATCTGGAGGTTGCCAAGAGGCAGCGTGCCGGTGGCATCTGTGCCGACGGCATTGCCCGCAATCCAGTTGTACTCTGTGCCGGCGGTGTTCACGTCAATCCCCACATGATTGTCGGCGATTGTATTCCGTTCCAGGGCAGTAGTGCCGCCGACAAGGGTATGCTGTCCACCCAGACCGATGCCTATTCCATTGCCAAGCGGCTGTGTCCCGCCGACATCCGTGCCGATGAAGTTGCTCAGGATCAGGGCCTGTCCATCACTGACATTGATGGCTACGCCCGCGTTGCCGCTGATAACGTTGCGTTCCACTCGGCTGTAACCGAAGCCGTAGAGGTTAATGCCGTTCCCATTTCCTAGCGCCTGGGTGCCCGTGGCGTCCGTGCCGATCCAGTTGCCGATCACCGCGTTGTGGTTAGCATCGATCCCGGCGATCATCACGCCAGTGGAGTTGGCACTGATCAGGTTGCCTTCGCCAGGCTCTGTTCCCCCTATGATGTTGCTGATGGGCCCGTCCCATATGACCACCCCATACTCACAATTCCCCAACGGGTGCAGGCCGCTGATGTCAGTCCCGATATAGTTGCCAGCAATGATGTTTCCATTCACGCATTTTTGGATGATATTGATCCCCATGTTATTGCCACTGATAATATTGCGCTCACTAGCTGTCGCTCCGCCGATTATATTGTAGCTGGCGCAGCCTCCAAGACAAATACCAGTCATGTTGCCCAGAGCAACTATGCCGCTAAGGTCAGTCCCAATCAAATTACCGATCACTGAATTGCCCATCGTCGGAGCATCCCTGCCGCCCATGTGTACACCGCATTCTCCATTGCCGCTGAGTAGATTGCCCTCCCCGAGGGGGCCGTTACCCTTCGTCCTGTCTCCTCCGATTCGGTTGTAGCTGGCATTGCCGACAGTTACTCCATTACCAGGAGAATACAAGATCTGCAGTCCTTTGACGGTATTGCCGTCTGACTCGATTCTCAAGCCAGTGGCACCTGGAGGAGTGTTGCTACCATCGAGGACAACCCCGGCATTTGAGGCGTCAATGGTCAGATACCCTTGTGTCACCTGTGGCAGCTCACTGGCCAGGGAGATCGTTACTGGTTTCGTGGGTGGGAATACGGCGGGGGCGAAGGTAATCGTGTCGCCTGCCTTGGCATCCAGCAGGACTTGGCGCAAGGTACCCGGTCCGCCGTCAAGAGAACTGGTAACAACACGGGTAACCGCCGATGCAAACTTTGGCGTTCCATCGGGCGGCTTAGTCAGAACGACGGTCGCACCCGCGTTTGCGCGATTCGAAAGTATCGCAGCGTTGGATTCCGGTGGCGGCACGGCTGACATCCGCCATGCGGTACTGGTACCTAGGGGGCGCACTTTGGACTCGACAGCGGTGCTGCCGACTGTCTTTTCCAGAATGACAAGCCCACCGTGCCGATCGGCAACATAGGCATAGTTGCCCACCAGAGTCGTGTGCCAGGCCCCGCCCGCCGTATCGTAGGCGGTGAGCAGCGTAGGAGTGAAGGGATTGGAGACATCCACGACCACCAGCCCCCCGCCTTCATCGCTGACGTAGGCCTCCGTGCCGGAAATCGTCACGCCATCCGCGATGCCGGGGGTGTCGTAGAAGCCGATCTCGAATGGATTTTCAAGATCAGAGATATCTAATACTCGCAGGCCGAACCCGTGACCGGCCATGTAGAGTTTGTCTCCGCCAACCGCTACATCGCAAGCCCAAGGATAATCGTAGGTGCTCACCAGAGTAGGACTGTAGGGGTTAGAGACATCCACAATCCTCACCCCAAGGCCGCCATCAGCGAGGTAAGCCAGTGTTCCGGAGATGGTAACGTTTTGCGTCGAATAGAGTGTTTCAATGAAACCGAGTCTAATAGGAGCCGTAGGGTCGCTAACGTCAACCAGCTGGAAGACCCATCCTGCAGCCACGTAGAGGATGTCATCAACCAGAGCAAGATCCTTATATTCGCCCGGGGCGCCCCAAGGGATTGCACCGGTTTGGGTAGGGATTGCGCCGACTCTGGTAGGGTGGGCAGGGTCGGAGATATCCAGAACATGCAGACTATAGGTTTCGAGCGTAGACCCGGCCAAGGTAGCCAGGTAAGCATAGTTGCCGTTAACCACCACGTCTGCCGCGTAGCCTTCTGTGTCGTAGGCGGCGACTTCTCTGGGATGAGCAGGATCAGAGACATCAATCACCCTCAATCCCAGGTACTCGGCGGCCACGTAGGCATAGGAGCCAGCCACCGCTACCCGGCGGGCTCCTGTCAGGGGGCTGTACAGACCTAGCTGGACCGGTTGAGCCGAGTCGGCTGCGTCTACCGTCCGCAGGCCCCCACGCTGGTCGGCGATATAGGCCGTGCTGCCAGCGACGGCCACCCGGCGCGCAAGGCCGTCTACCTCGTAAGTGCCCACCTCATGAGGGTGGGCGGGGTCGGACACATCCACGATGCGCAAGCCAAAAGCTCCATCGGCCACGTAGGCGGTGGAACCGGCGACAGCCACATTCAATGCCCAGCCAGGTGTATCGCAGACGCCCATCACAGTTGGGCTGAGGGGATTGGTTACCTCCACAACCTGCAGCCCCTCCCAAGCGTCCGCGACGTAGGCCAGTGTGCCGCTCATGGCCACGCCATAGGCGTAGCCGGGCGTGTCAAGTGAACCGGCCTCGACCGGGTGCGCCGGATCGGATATGTCCGCCACCAGCAGTCCGGCCCCGGCCGCAGCAATGTAAGCGTGATGGCCCGAAACGGCCACCTCGAAGGCGTAGTTCATATCGTAGGCAGAACCGACCTTTTGGGGGCGCGCCGGGTCAGAGACATCTACCGCCCACAGGCCATACGGCCCGTCGGCCAGGTAGACGGTGTTGCCTGCCACGGCCACTCCCACGGCGTAGCCGGGCGAGCCCCAGGCTCCGACCTCGACTGGGGCAGTCGGGGTGGTGACGTCCACCACGCGCAGGCCCGCGCCGCCAGCGGCAACGTAGGCCAGCGTCCCACTGACGGCGATGTCCTCGACGAAATAGGGGAAAGGAGTCGTGCTGCCCACTTCGCTGGGTGTGATCGGGTTCGAGACGTCCAACACCACCAGCCGCAGGCCCACGCCGACGTAGGCATAGTTCCCCTGCACAGCGACTGCCTGGGTGGGGCCACCGATCTGCCCGACCATCTGCCAAGTGGCGGCAGGCTCTTGCGGTGCGGCGAGCAAAATCCGCACCACTAACACAAGCAAGGAGGACAATAACACAGCGACGCCACTTCTGATCCGTCTTGGTCGCATCATGTTTCACCCCCAGCACTGGCCATCCTTGGTTCTTCATCATACGCTGCTAGTCGGGCGGCTTGCATTGTGACACGCGATTCATCTTTGGATTCGCTATCCACAAGCTTGTCCCATCCCAATACAAAACCGAATCACCTGTCGCGCATTCCTGAGTCAATGTGAGCGAGCCGACCGCAGCAAATTTGTTATCGAAGCGGGTCATTCTTCCCCAACTATCGGCAACCCACAATTCTTCCTTGACCCATACCAGACCGGTCACAATGTCTACTGGTACTGCCAGTCGGCGCAAGCGTTGACCAGAACGATCATAGCGAGCCAGATTGCCCGATCGGTCAATGATCCACATCGCATCCCCGTCCCAAGTCATGCCCTGGATGTTACTCATGTCTACCTCCAGCTCTTTTAGGGTCTGTCCGCTGGCCGGGTTTGCCTGGTAGATTTTTTTGCCTCCATCTGTGCACCACAGTGACTCACCATCCCAGGTCATTCTGTTGCAGTAACCAGGAAACTTGACCTCTGAGATGATTTCGCCGTCCAAATTTAGGTAGTACAGTCGTGTATCGCGGGAGATCATGACTAATAGGTGATCTGCAGTTCGAACGATGCCAGTTGGTTGAGAACCAGGAGAGGGAAACGAGCGAACAGCTACCCATTTTCCCGGCGGCGGGCTAGTTGGTGTTGCGATTGCTGTCGCGGTTGGGGGAATTCTGGTGAGAGGAACGCCCGTCGGTATGGAAGTGGGTGCAGCGGGTGTCGGTGTTACGGTAAAAGATACTGACCCGGCGACAGGCGCTCCAGTTGCCGTCGTTGTCGCGCTTGGGGGCGTCGGAGGAAACACCTTGCCGTTGATCACCAACCCGATCAACACGCCGGCCGCCAGACTCCCTAGCACACCCGCCAGGATGAGTGGTGTGGGCAAGGGTGGGGGGGGCGGCGGAGGCGGGGGTGGTGGCGGAATGACCTCCGGCGGAGTAATCTCCGGCCAGTCAACTTGAGAACGTAGCACCTTGCACTTTTGGATCAGTTCGGAGATGCGCCCTTGACGGTCAAAATAAGCGACGAGTTCCCTGGCTTTGGCTTCCTTGCCCTCGCCGCGCAGCTTATCATAGTCCACACCCAGGTCAAAGCACAGTGTGCGTAGTTCTTCTAGATCAAGGCACTTGGCAAGGTTTTCGCGCAATTGGGCGAGTTTCTCAGGCAGTGTGAGTGTTTTCTGGGCCACACCGACCTCCCACGCATGTGAATCATGTCTAGAACATCAGCGGTGACTCTCTGACATCGGATGCCACAGCACTTGAGGCGCTCCTGGGATCACTTCTATAGAAGGCTTTCCTCGTGAGCCTGCCTCAAAACAAGTATAGCCAAATGCCCACACAAGTCAATCGCGCGTCGCAAGAGACGTTTGATTGATCAAGAACGTGTGAAGATGAGCGATCATCAAAGTCATGCCATCCAGGGATGCCATGACCCAATTTCAATTTGATGACGGGAGTCCAAATGTTAGATGATGTCCAAGTTGTAGTTTCCAACGGTGCCGCTCCGAATCCGCCCGCAGTGGCAGAAGCAATTGCAGTTCAAGATGCTCCGGCAGTCGCTGATGAAGAGCAAGCAGATACAGCGCCAGAGGACGACGCGTCACAAGGTGACGCAGAACTCGAAGACGATGCAGGAGAAAGCGCGGCCTCAGTTCCCGCGCCAGCCAAGCGTGAAGCTAAAGTCGAAGAACCGTACGACTTTGACCGCTGTACTATCCAGATCGGGCTACAGCTTTTGCCCGACGACGGCGACCCCGCCGGCCGCCCCGTCGTGGTCGGCGTCCGCAATCATGCCGACGCGCCCATCGTCACACTGACGCGCCTCGCGACGCTTGGGCCGTTGCCCCAGGTCGTAAACAACCTGCTCGACCAACTGCGGGCCGACCTGCCCATGCGGCAGCAAGCCCGTGAGGAAGCCGCTGCTCGCAAGAAGGCCGAGGAAGATGCGGCCAAGGCGAGGCGCGAGGCCGCCAGGTCAAAGTCCCAATCGAGCAACATCAAGCCCGCGCCGAAAAAGGCCAACACCCTCGACCAGGCACCCGAGTCTGGCCCTGCGCCTTCGAGCGCGCCCGCCGTTATTGCGCCCATGTTCGACGCCCCGCAGGCGTCCGAACAGATTTCGCTGTTCTAACCGGAGAGGATGGCATGTCAGAAATCGTGATGATTCACCTCGGAGAAGGGCAGGACGTTCCCTTGCCGGCAGACATTGCCGCGAGCGACGACCTGATTCGCAAGGCGCTGTCACCGTTCTATCCCGATGTCGCCAATGCCGAGATCAGACGCGAAGCCAAGAATGGCGCATCAGCCATCACCGTCGTCAAGCGGGCCGGTCCCAAAGGCCGATGAGCGCGTCCAACGCCACGAGAGCCGCAAGTGAAGAGGTGCTTGCGGCTCTTGCGTCTGCGCCCCGACACGTCAACCCTGCTGTCGAGCTTTGGTTGGAGCTCCAGCAGGAGGGGCCGCTCTCGCCGGAAGACTTGATGGCCGCGTCCGCACGGATTGAGGACGCGATCACCCAGGGCCAGGCGGAACGGGACGCCGTCAACTCGGCGCTATGCAACCTGGTCGCTTTGCAGCCCGTTCCAGCTCGCTTTATTCCCATCGGCTTTTGAGATGTCTACTCTACCAGCTATCTCGGTAGACGAAGCGTTAGCTGGACTGTCGCGGCGGCGCATGGTCTCGGTCGGCCAGGCGTGCCGCTTTCTTTCGGATGCGCTCGACAGTGTCCGCATCCTGTCGCTATACAAACACTGCTTTCCTCGTCAGTACGCCCGCTCGTCGTCGCTGTTGCTGATCGCAGGCGATGAACGCTACACCGAGCGCGAGTTCGAGTTCTTCCGGCTGGTCAACCAGCATCTCTTTCCACTGCCCGACGACGTGATGGACGACTGGCCTGACAACGAGCGGAGCGAGTTCATCCCGCTCGTACCGATGGGCATAGACTGGATTGAAAATCTTGACGAATGGTCGCTGCCCGTGCAGGTGTTCGCCGCTCTTGTGATGGGCGCGGACGCCTGCGACGACATCCTCGATGCCATCGGGCCGGATACTCCCAAGCCGCTCAGTTTTGGCAACGACCACATCCTCAACTGGAAGCACTTCGCCAGTCTGTGCCGGCGCGCAGGCGGCTTGATGGCGTGGGTGCCGACAGCGGTCGAGGTCGTTGGCCACGACACGGGCATCCTGTGGCTGGACATCACTTTCGAAACGCTCGACGCCTGCCCGATGTATCTGTGGACGCTGGATGGCGTAAACGAGCTGACCGCCGAATGGCGCAAGGCCAAGAAGATACTGGACAAGACGCAAGCCGTGCTCGATTGGCTTGAACAAAATCCGCGTCCGCTGGCTCAGGTCATCGAGTTCTGGAACCGCTCGGTTGAGGTGAAGCATGAGCGACAACCTATCCACTAGTGAACAGGCTGCGCTCATATTCGTGGGCGGGCAGTACTTTTTCCGATGGAAAAAGGATGAGGCGGTTCACACCAAATTCATCTCACCCGCATCGGTGCGCGCGGCGTTCAGCGCCGAGCCGATCGACTCGGGTTGGCTACCACCCAACGTCCGCCGATGGGGGACAGGCGCAAGTGGCGATTGGGCCCTCCTGTCCATCCCGCCGATGCGATACTCGCTGCTGTTCGAGCACATCACACGCGACACTCCGACTATGACGCTCGACGTTCCCTTGCCCGCGCTGGTGTTCATGCGCATCGGCTCGGCCG
>CAYHAR010000025.1:0-26616 GCA_964354595.1 uncultured Anaerolineae bacterium
CACTTTACGGACGAAGAAGTCTCACTCGGCCAGACGCTGGCCAGTCAAGTGGCGGCGGCTCTGCAAAATGCCTGGTTGTACGAGGCTGAGCAACGCCGCGCCGCGCGCCAGGCCGCGCTGTACTTGGCCGGCCGCAAGATGACGGCCACGCTTGACCCGAAGGAACTGATGAGCACGGTGGTCGAGTCAGTGCAGCGCGACTTGGGCTTTGAGCGCGTGCTGATCTTGCTGGTCGAAGATCCCCGCCAGGGGGCAGACGAGGCGGCGGGCGACGTGTACGCGGCCGCGGCTTCCACCAACTTTGCCGATCTGATCCCCAACGACTATCGCCAACGCATGGGCGAGGGTTTGATCGGCGTGGCAGCGCTCACGGGCCGGACGCAACTGGCGAACGATACTCGCGCCAGCCCGAGTTATTATCCTGTGGGCAAGTGGAATCCCCGTTCGGAACTGTGCGTGCCGCTCAAGATCGGCGCGCGCACGATGGGCGTGCTCGACGTCGAAAACGACGCGCCGGACGCTTTTAACGACGAGGACGTGCTCACGCTCGAGAGCCTGGGCGGCCAGCTCGCCGTGGCGATGGAAAACGCGCGCCTGTACGAGGAACAAAAGCGGACCACGGAAAAGCTGCGCGAGGTAGACCGCCTCAAGACCGAGTTCCTGGCGAACATGAGCCACGAGTTGCGCACGCCGCTCAACTCGATCATTGGCTTTTCGCGCGTGATCTTGAAAGGCATAGATGGTCCGCTCACCGATCTGCAAAAGCAAGACTTGGATGCGATTCACGGCAGCGGCCAGCACCTCTTGGGCCTCATCAACGATATTTTGGACATTTCCAAGATCGAGGCCGGCAAGATGGAGCTGGCGTTCCAAGAAGTCGAGTTGCACGAGATCGTCAAGGGCGTCATGTCCAGCGCCGTCGGCCTGGTGAAAGGCAAGTCCATCGAGCTGCGCCGCGAGGTGCCGGACGACTTGCCGACCGCGTGGGCCGATCCCACGCGCGCGCGTCAGGTCTTGCTCAACCTGGTCTCGAACGCCGCCAAGTTTACCGACAAAGGCTCGATCACGGTCTTGGCTATGTATAATGACCAATTCATCACGATTGGCGTCCAAGACACTGGCATCGGCATCCCGGCTGACAAACAGGACAAGATCTTTGAAGAGTTTACTCAGGTGGACGCGTCCACCACACGCCAGTACGGCGGCACCGGCCTGGGGCTGGCCATCACGCGCCGCTTTGTGCAGATGCACGGCGGCAAGGTCTGGGTGGAAAGCGAACTGGGCAAAGGCTCGACCTTTTACTTTACTCTGCCCCGCACTCAGCCAGCCGCGCCGGAGGTGACACCGGTCGAAGCCGGCAAGCGATTGCTGCTGGCCGTTGACGACGACCCCGGCGTCATCACGCTTTACAAGCGGTATCTGGAAAAGCAGGGCTATCAGGTAGTCGGCGTGACCGACAGCCGGCAGGCGATCGAGCAGGCGCGCCGGCTCAAGCCCGACGTGATCACGGTGGACGTTTTGATGCCGAACAAGGACGGCTGGTCGGTCATCCAGGAATTGCGCGAGACCCCAGAGACACGGAACATCCCGGTCGTGGTCTGCTCCATCATCAGCGACCAGGGCAAGGGCTTTAGCCTGGGCGCAGCCGATTATTTGGTCAAACCGATCACGGAAGACGATCTGGTCCTCGCGCTCAAGCGGTTGGACGGCCAGAAGCAGGCGAGTGTGCTCGTCATTGACGACACGCCGGAAGATGTGCGACTGATCCGGCGCATCCTGGAAGCGCCGCGCGCGGAAGGCGACAGCTGGCCTGTGTACACCGTCAGCGAGGCGCACACTGGCGCCGAGGGCATTGCGGCGGTTCATCAACAGCGTCCCCACTTGATCATCCTGGACTTGATGATGCCTGAAGTGGATGGCCTGGCGGTGCTCGAATCGCTCAAGGCCGATCCGGCCACGCGTGGCATTCCGATCATTGTGGTCACGGCCAAAGATCTGACGGATCAAGATCACCAACGCCTGAACGGGAACATTCAAGCCCTCTTGTCCAAGGGTTTGTTCGGCGAGCAAGAGTTGCTGGACGATGTGGCGATGGCGTTGAGCGGCACTTTGAAGGCGTCCGCCTTTGCGCCAGGCCAAGCGGGGATGACCCCACTCAGTTGACTTGCGCTCATGCCCCCTGGTTGGCGAAATCGTTGGGGCGGTCACGAGGGCTGTCCTTCTACAGCGCAGGCTGATAAACCTGTGATAGGCTGAGAGTACCGGAAACAGGAGCTGCCAAAATTTTATGAGCAAAATAGACTTGGAATGCGCCTCGTGTGGTCACCGCGCCCCCTATACGCAGCCTCTGGCTGCCTGCCCGCAGTGTAGTCACGAGTGGTTCGAGGCGCGCTATCCTTACACCGAGCTGCGCGACGCGGAGCGCTGGCTTGCCTGGCGCAAGCGTCCGTTCAACATGTGGCGCTATCGAGACTTGATGCCGCTGCGCGACGACGCCAATATTGTTTCGATGGGGGAGGGGGGCACGCCGTTGGTGCGGCTGGACAACCTGGCCTTGATGATGGGCCGCCGCCACCTGTTCGCCAAAGACGAGCGCCAGGGGCCGACCGGCTCGTTCAAGGATCGGCAAGCCAGCCTGGCCGTATCGGTCATGAAGGAAAACGGCGTCAACGAAGTCGTGGTCGCTTCCACCGGCAACGTCGCCATCTCGTATTCGGCGTATTGCGCGCGAGCGGGCATCAAGCTGTGGGCTTTTATGAATAGCACCGTCGCAGGTGAAAAAATGCGCGAGGTGGCGCTGTATGGCACCGAGGTCATCAAAGTCACCGGCACGTATGATCAGGCCAAAGAGGTGGCGGCCACATTTGCCGAGCGCAAGGGCTTGCACCTGGACAAAGGCATCCGCTCCTTTGCCGCGCGCGAGAGCATGAAGACGCTGGCGTTCGAGATTTGCGAGCAGCTTGGCGCGATCTATGGGCCGGAGGTGCCCCATAGCCCTATCCCCATGCGCGCGCCCCACTGGTACTTTCAGGCCATCAGCGGCGGCTTGGGGCCGGTGGGCGTGTGGAAGGGTTTTGAAGAGCTGCGCGAGATGGGCTTGATCCAAACCATGCCCCGCCTCGCTTGCATTCAAGCGGAAGGCTGCGCGCCCATCGTCAACTCGTTCCGGGCCGGGCTGGAAAAGCCGCAGGATGTCCTGGTACCCCAGACGCACATCATCACTCTGGCGACCGGCAAGCCGGGCGCGGCCTATGCGCCCTTGCGCCGGGCGGTGTTGGCGTCGAACGGCGTGATGGAAATCACGACCGACGAAGAAGGCTTTCGCGCCATGCACGTGATGGCCAAGATGGACGGCATCTCGATGGAGCCCGCCACCGGCGTGACGTTTGCCGGGCTGTTCAAGTTGATCGCAGCCCAAGTCGTCAAGCCGGACGACGTGGTGGTGGTCAATTGCTCCGGCCATACGCTGCCCGTGACCGAAGACTTGTTAGGCGAAGGCTGGGCGCGCAGCGTGGCCGCCGAAGGCGCTCCGGCAACTGCCGCTCCTGCGCCGCAGCAAGAGGGGCTATTGGCCGCGTTGGAACGCCTGGATGCGCGCGTCAAGTCGGTGGCGATCCTTGACGACGACCCCAATGCCGTGCGGCTGCTCAAGCGCATCTTGCAGGTGCGGCGCGGAGCGCAATACATCCTCTACGAAGCCAACAACGGGCGCGAGGGCCTGGACTTGATCCGCCGCGAACTGCCGGACATGGTGTTGCTGGATTTGATGATGCCGGACATTGATGGGTTCGGAGTCCTGGCCGCCATGAAGCAAGACGACCGGCTCAAGAACATCCCGGTCATTGTCGTTTCGGCCAAAGAGCTGACGCCGGTCGAGCAGCGCCGCCTGGCCGGTCAGGTGCGGCTGTTGCTGCAAAAGGGCGCTTTTACCGACCAGGATTTAGTGGATGATATTCAAGCTATTTTGGATCAACATTAAGATGTTGGGGGGGTAGGCGATAGCAATGGAAGGCGAGCGGCGTATTCTGTATGTCGAAGATGATCCGGTCGCCCGGCTGCTCGTGCAACGCGTGCTCAAAACAGAGGGCTACGAGGTGCTGGAAGCAGAGGATGGCTTGTCGGGCATCGAGTCGGCTCGCCGCCTGCGGCCCGACTTGATCCTGATGGACATTAATATGCCGGACATGGACGGCTATGCCGTGACCACGCGCCTGAAAAGCCTGAAAGAAACGCGCGACATTCCGGTCATTGCGCTCACGGCCAACGTGATGTTGGGCGACCGCGAACTGTCGCTGGCGGCGGGCTGCGATGGCTACATTGCCAAGCCGATTGACATTGACGCCTTGCCCGGCCAGATCGCCGCTTTCCTCGAAGGCAAGCGCGAGCGCGTCGCGGACCGAGAAAAAGTCGAGCGGTTGGAAGAGCACACGCGCCGCCTGGTGGATCGCCTGGAGCAAACCATCACCGAGTTGCGCGACGCGAACAGCAAGCTGCGCCGCATGGAAAAAGCCAAGTCCGATTTTATCGTGCTGGCCGGCCACGAGCTGCGCACGCCGCTCACGCTGATCTATGGTTACTCGCATTTGCTGCTCTCGAGCAGCATGAGAGAGCGCATCTCGCCCGAAGTGCAGCCGATGCTGGAAAAAGTGTCCAGCGCCGCCGAGCGCCTGTCCTCGGTGGTGGATGACATTATCAACGTCGCGCTCATCGCGGCCGATCAGCTCGAGCTGACGTTTGAGCAGTTGGATCTCGGTTATCTGGCGCGCTCGGTGGTTGAGCAATTCCGGCAGGCCAGCCAAGAGCGCGGGCAGCAACTCGAGACTGGCTCGCTGGATGACCTGCCGCGTATTCTGGGGGACGCCAAGTATTTAAAGCGCGCGATTGGCAACGTGGTCAGCAATGCCATCAAGTTTACGCCGGATGGCGGCTTGATCGAGGTCTGGTGCGAAAACGCTGGCGAGTGGCTGGACCTGGTGGTGCGCGATACCGGCATCGGCATTGACCGCGATGAGCAAGCGCACATCTTTGACAAGTTTTACGTTTTGGAAAACACTGACTTTCACTCGACCAGTGAGACCAACTACAAGGGCGGGGGGCTGGGGCTGGGCCTTTCGGTGACGCGCGGCATCATTGCCGCGCATGGCGGGCGCGTGTTTGTGCACAGCAAAGGCTGCGACGAGCGCGCGCTGCCCGGTTCTACTTTTCACCTGATGTTGCCGCTCGATTTCACTCCGTCCAAACTCGACCGGCGCGAAAAGTAAAGACGACCGCCGGTCGCCTTTTTTCATCCGGGAGGCCGATCCTCTGTGCGATCGGTCTTTTCACGCCTCACCAGTAGCGCGCTGGCGGTGAGGATCACCGCGCCGGCCCACTGGGTGGCTGACAGTCGTTCGCCGAGCATCGCAAATGCCACCAGCAGCGTCGTGAGCAGCTCCAGGATGCCCAAGAGCGCCATCTGAGCGCCGCCCAGCCGTTGCAGCCCGGCGAACGTCATCAGCCGCGAAAGGGCGGTCACGACCGCCAATCCCAGGATTGCCTCCCAGCCCGAGACGCTGATCGGCTCGAGCGCCCGCCCGCTGGTGACGCGGGCCACACCGACGACGGCCGCCATGGTCGTCAACACGTACAAAGTCACCGGGCGCGTCGGCGCATCGGCCAACACCCATTGGCCCAGCACCAGGTGCCAGCCGTACGCGGCCGCCGAGGCCAACATCAACATCACGCCCAGGCTATCAGGCCGCGTGGGGCCGACGCCGGTGACGAGATACAAGCCGACCAGCGCCAACGCCAATCGCCCCAACGCCATGCGCGAAATCTCGTGCCCCGACGACGAAAGAAAGATAAACACCCAAATCGGGTACAGCGTGTTGAGGAGCGACGCGAGCGAGGCATCCAGGCGTTGGAGGCCGGTGTAGTAAAACAACGAGCCGACGCCGTTGACCGCGCCCATCCCGATGCATCCCAGCAGATCGCGCCAGCCAATCAGAATGGACGTGCGCCAGCGCACCAGGTAAAATGTCCATAGGAGCACCACCGCCAGCAAGGTTCGCAGCGCGGCCAGTGTGTATGGCTCCACGCCGGCGTGATAGGCCATCTTGCCCAAGATGGGCGCCCAGCCTAGCAGCACGGCTGCAAACAGCGCGGCAAAGACGCCGCTCGTCTGGCGACTCGGGATGCGCTTAGCGCTCATAAAGCCCCTGCGAGTTCCGAGTTCTTCAAAGACGCCTTTGGCGCAGGAGAACTCGGAACTGGAACTAGTCGAACAGTCTAGCAATTTCGTCGCGTTCAAAGTGTGGCAGGTTGCGGATGCCTTCCGGCCCATGCAGCTTGACGCCGTGTGTGACCTCAGTAACTTGACCGATGACGGCGGCGCGGATGCCTTGCGCTTCCAGCGCGCGAGCCACGGTTTCTGCGTCGGCGGCCTCCACCGCCATCAGCAATGCGCCGGAGGCGATGAGTCCCCACGGATCGAGGCCGGTGGCGCGGCACAAAGCTTGCGTTTCTGGATAGACCGGCACGGCGTCCGCTTCGATCATCAGGCCGACGCCGGAAGCTTGCGCCAGCTCGCGCAACCCGGTAGCGAGTCCGCCTTCGGTCGGGTCGTGCATCGCGTGGACGCGCCCGGCCGCGTAGCGTGTGGCAATTGCCGCGTCGCGCACCACGCTTAGGCCCGGCTCGGTCAAAAAGTTGCGGCAGCGTTCCAGGAACGCGGCGTCGAACTCGCGCAGTTCGTTTGCTTTTTCTCGCGCAATGATGGCCGTGCCTTCGACGGCAATGCCTTTGGTCAGCAAGAGCGCGTCGCCGGGCTGCGCGCCGGAGGAAATGACGAGCTGCTCGCGCGCCACTTGGCCCAGCATCGCGCCGACGACGATGGGACGGTCCAGTCCGTGGGTGATCTCGGTGTGCCCGCCGACCAGGCTGACGCCGATGGCCGCGCACGCGGTGTGAATTTGGGCAAAGATTTCCTCGGCCAGTTGTTCGTTTGCGCGTGATCCGGGCAGGAGCACGGTCGCCATGAACCAACACGGTGCCGCGCCGGTCGTGGCAATGTCGTTCGCATTCACTTGCACAGCGTACCAGCCAATCGAGTCAGTGGCGAACGTGATCGGGTCGGTCTTGGCGACGAGCAGCCGGTCGCCCAGGTCAATGACCGCGGCGTCCAGGCCGATGCCAGGGCCGACGATTACGCGCGGATCGCTTGGCGCGCAGGCGGCAAGCAGCCGCGCCAGCACGTCTGCCGGAAGTTTGCCGAGAGGAAACCCATCGCTCATCGAGGTCTTATGATAGCACGAAACGACAAAAGTGCGCTTGACTTTTGTTTCGTTTGGTTGTAATATTCAACCACTGAATATTGAGTGGGTTACTATGCCAAACGCCGAGCACGAACTGCGTATCCTGGAAGAAATCGAGCGGAACCCAGAGACGACCCAGGCCAGCCTGGCCGCGCAACTGGGTGTGGCGGTGGGCAGCGTCAACTGGTACGTCCGGCGGCTGATCAACAAGGGCTACGTCAAAGTCACGCACCTCCAGCGGCGCAAGCTGCACTATTTCCTCACTCCATCCGGCTTGGCGCTCAAGGTCAAGCTGACGCGCAATTACATGGACGTGTCGCTGCGCGTGTACCGCGAGTTGCGCCAGGCGGCCCAGCAAGCTTTGACCAAGGTGCGCCGGGCAGGTTACACGACGGTGTGCGTAGAGGGCGACGACGAGGCCGCCGAGATTTTGCGGCTGACGTGCCTGGAGCAGGATGTGCAGTTGGCGAAGAAATCTGCGCGCGTGCCCACGTTGCGCGCAGAGGGGACAGACTTTGTGGTGGTGTGGCCGGATAGTGACAGCAAATGATGAGAGGCGCAAAGCCGCTGGTGTCGCCCACCCAATATCTGGCCGCCGTTAATGTGCTTTCGAGCGCGTTGGGCTTTGCGCAAGGCATTGTCACCGCGCGCCAAATGGGGCCAGAAGCCTACGGCGTTATCGCCGTCATCGCCGCTACCAATGCGACGGTGCTCAATTCTCTGGATGTGCGACTGGCTGACCTGGCGGGAAAACTGTATTATCGCCCGTCACAGGCAAGCCTCTCTGAATTGAGAGCGTACCGCGCCAGTGTTCTGCAAATCTGCCTGATCGGGAACGGGCTGATTTCTCTAGGCTTGAGCATATTGGGATTCCTGGCTAGTCTCATTTTCATTCGGACGTTGACCGCCACCCCCGTTCACACCCAGTGGCTATTGGCCCAGTCGTTGATCCTGGCGCTTGCCAATTGGTCGAATTCTTTTGATTATCTGCAGCGTTTTAGCGGCCGGTTCTATTTGATGGGCACTTGGCGGCTTGCAACCCGGGTCGCCACAGTCGGACTGTTTTTCGCGATTTTTCTTCCGGCTGGAAATCTCGACGGTTATTATCATGCTTTGCTCTCTGCCACTGGTCTTGGCCTGGCAATGACGGCCTCCCTATCGGTCTGGATCTGGCTCAAATACGAGCGCTTTCCCTTGTTGCGCCGGGGATTGTGGCTGGCTGGATCGGACTATGGGCGGGAATTTCGCTTCCTATTTTTCGGTAACCTGTTGGGCTATGTCAAAATGCTTCACCGAGGATCTGATGTATTGGTCGTCGGCTTTTTCGCAGATGACCGGATCACTGGACTATACAAGCTGACCCGCTCACTCACCGATAGTCTGTATGTGCTCTTTGACGCGCTGAACCAAGTGTATTACCCACGCTTTATGGAATTACTATCACGGCATTCTTTTGCTGAATACCGCCGCCTGGCCGGGCGGTTGTTCGCTTACACCGGTGGTTTTACGCTGGCGGTGCTCGGTCTTGAAGCCATCTTTCTGCCGCAACTGATGCGGATAGCGCTTGCCAACCGCTTTGCTGGCGCAGAGGACGCTATCATGATCATGACGGTTCCCTTTATGTTCGTAGCGGGTGTGTATACTTGGATGTGGCCGGTTTTCGTCCATTCGGGCAGGTTGGCCAGGTACACGGCCTACAGCCTCCTGGCTTGTCTGGCACAATATGCGGTGATGATCGGACTGTTTGTTGTGTGGCCGCCTACTCCCCTCGCTGCAGCCCTGGGATACCTCACTCATTACTGCGTGTTGATCCCGCTGGCCTATCTTTTGTTAGCGCAGAGTGGATACGCGCCTTGTTTGCCTGGTGTCAGAGCAAAAGTAGCTGTGGCATGAATATTAGAAGCAACAAGAATCGGCAGAACGCAAAGGCGCAGCGTAGGCCACTGCACATCGTTCAGGTGGGCTTTGACGATACTCTTTTCATGTCCAATGCGCCGTCCGACACGCTGAATCGTCAACTGAATTACGGACGTGAATTGGATCGCCAGTGCTCCGGCAGCCGGCTCTCGGTTGTCATGCTCACGACGCGGGCGTCCGCGCGCCGGTTCGAGCGTGAAAATGTAGCCTTTATTCCGGTGATTGCCTCGCGGCTAAGACGATTGCCTGCTCTATACGTTCAACTCGCCGCTCTTCATCGGGCGCTACCCGTGGACGTGATTTCAACACAGACCATCCACTCGGAGGCGTGGGTTGCTCTGTTGTTTGGTCAAAGACACGGCGTGAACGTCGTCGGGCAGATCCACTACGATCTCTTTTCGCCGGCCGCGCAGCGCGATGTGTTGGGTCATGGGCTATATGGTAAGCTGTACTATACGCTAAGCCTGTGGGCGATGCGTCGCATGTTTGCCGTGCGCGTGGTAGGGCAGCGCGTTCAAAAGCAACTGCTAGCCGCCGGTCTGCATCGCAATGTGCACACTGTGCCTGTGCCAGTGACGATGGACACGAGCGCGATTGTTGATTATCCCTCTACGCCGGCCCGCCGGGTGTTGTTTGTAGGTCGGCTCGTGCCGGTCAAGAACATCGAAGAATGGCTTCAAGTGGCGCAACAGGTAGCCGCCCGCGACGCGGACGTGACCTTTGAAATTGTTGGGGAAGGGCCACTACGAGAGACCCTAGAAACACAAGCCAAGGAGTTGGGCCTGGATAGCCGGGTGTACTTTGCCGGGGCTGTCGTCTATGACCAGTTGCCAAAGATTTACCGCTCGGCTCAAGTGTTTCTGCTGACTTCCAAGTACGAAGGCTTTGGACGTGTGGTAGTAGAAGCCTACCTGAATGGAGTGCCCGTCGTGGCGACCCGGATCACTGGCGTCGAAGATATTGTGCAAGACGGCCAAACCGGGTTTTTGCATCCTCCCGGCGATGTGGCGGGGATGGCATCCAGCGTGCTACGTCTGCTCAATGACGACGCGCTGCGCCAGCAGATGGGACGAAAAGGGCATGACCTCGTGTGCGCCCACTTTGACCCGCAGCGGCTGTCGCGCGAATGGGTCAGTCTGCTCATCTCTGCTGCAAAGGAAAGACAGCCATGATCCTCTCACCCCGCCGGGCGACGTGGCAACGCTGGCGTTGCTTGTCCACATCTCAGTATTCCTTGCTGCGCGGACTGGAATACGAACAGATTGATGGCCTTTGCTTGCGCGGACGCACCCTCGACATGGGCGGCGGTCAGCGCAACAGCTACTATCACTTGCTCAAGATTGAAGGCACGCTTGAGAGTGTCAACATTGATCCGTCTATGAAACCGACATTGCTCGCTGATCTGAATGCCCCCCTGCCGCTGGCCACGGCCAGTTATGATAACGCAATCAGCCTGAATACCTTTGAGCACATTCGAAATGACACGTTGGCGATCGGTGAGACAGTGCGTGTGTTGAAGCCGGGCGGGCAGTTGCACATGATTGTACCATTCCTCTATCGCGTGCACGGCTCCCCCAGCGATTACCACCGGCACACAGCTTTCTGGTGGGTGGATTTCTTGTTCGCGTCGGGACTGTCGTCGGAAACGCTCACCGTCGAACCGCTGATGTGGGATCCTCTGTCATCGGCTTTTTCGCTGGTCGAGTTCCAGTTCGGACGTTTACGCGGCATGCTCAAAAGGTTGATCATGCTGGTATCTGTGCTATCACACACTCGCTGGCCCAACAGTGAACGGTTGCCAGACTCGCACGGTCAATACTATGCGGAATACGCGCTTGGATACTATATTCATGGCGTCAAGCAGTGAGCGACTGTGGTAAACCAAACGCGACCACTCATAACCTATTCACGCAAGGACAAATACGCAATCGTCGTTGACCTGTTGCAAGGTCGCACGGGCACGCTGCTCGATGTCGGCGCGCGCGACCGGATCTTGAGCCGATTGCTTGACCTCCAGGCGCTGGCCTATTATTCGGCCGACCTGGGCCCCGGTCATGATTACCAACTTGACCTGGAGGAAAAGTTGTCCTTGGCCGATCATAGCTTTGATTACGTGGTGGCATTGGATGTGTTGGAGCATGTGGAACATATTCACCAAGCGTTTCACGAGCTGGCACGTATCACACGCCAGCGGCTGATCATTGCGCTTCCGAATATGGCGACCCTACCTCGACGATGGTCGTTTCTGTGGCGTGGAAACCTGGGCACGCACAAATATGACTTGTTACCGGAGCATCAGGGAGACCGTCACCGGTGGCTAACCGTCTATTCTCAAATCAACGCTTTTGTTAAGGACAGCGCAGATCAAACCGAATTGACCCTTGTGCAAGTTGTCGAGCAATTGGAAGCCGGGCCGCTCATGGCCCGGCTAGGGTATTGGCTGGCGCAGCGTGGCATGTTGCCCGACGGGTGGCTGACCGGACGATGTATATATGTAATGGCGAGAAAGTAGATCACGCATGTACACTCTGACCTCAAAATATCAAGTTGTGGCGGACCGGATCGCCGGCATGACAGGGACGTTGGTGGACATTGGCGCACGCGATAGAGTATTGCAGCAGTACATCCGAGCAAACGAACTGCAATATCTGTCTTCCGACGTTGTTTCGGGACATGATTATTGCTGGGATCTGGAAAAACCCATCGAGGCGTCAGACAATGCCTTTGACATCGTCGTCGCACTAGATGTGCTTGAGCACGTCGAGCATATCCACGCAGCGCTCCGCGAACTGGTGCGGATCGCCAGGAACAAACTCTTTATATCCCTGCCCAACTTGACCTGTTTATCGTTTCGGCTTCATTTTTTGCGCTATGGCCAGCTTTCGGGCAAGTACTCGCTCTTGCCCGAATATCAGGGCGACCGGCATCGCTGGCTGACCAGTTATCCACAGGTTTGCGCGCTGGTGCAGCGCATAAGCCGCGCTGTGCCATGTGACATACAACAATATAACATCCTGCTCGGATACGGCCGCTGGCAAGATCTGTTTTCCCGACTTCCACTGCCAGCTAGCCTGCGAACGTATGCCGTGCTGTTCGAGCTCACCAAGCCAATCACATGAGAATCCTGATTGTCAATTACGAAATGGATGAGGATTCGCGAGTCTTGGCCTGGCAGGCACGGGTGGCGCAGGAGATGGCCTGGCATTGCGAATTTGTAGCAGTGCTGACCGAAAAGTTGGGCCGCTTTGAGCCGCCCCCGAACATGCGCGTCGAGACGTTCGCGCCACGTCCACTCGGCCTGCCCCGGCGATTCGGCACTGCGTTGTTGCTCAGCGGACAGGCATTCCGGTTGTGCCGGCGCTACCAGATTGACGCTTGCTTTATTCACATGGCCGCTGACTGGGCGTATTACCTGTATCCGGCTTTTCGACTGTGCGACATCCCGGTTCTTTTGTGGTATGCGCACGGCACGGTAACGCCACGCTTGCGACTGGCTCATGCGTGCGTTTCCCGCGTGGTCACCTCTACGCCGGAGGGCTTTCGCATCCCATCGCGTAAGGTACGAGTGATTGGGCAGGGTGTGGACACGGAACTCTTTTGCCCGCCAGATCAGTACCAGGAGCCGCGCCGTGACTTGATTACGGTCAGCCGTGTGTCACGCCGGAAGCGAATAGACCTTCTCTTATCGGTCATGGATTGCCTCCGCAGAATCTCGGGCGCGCCCAGCTTGCGCCTGCGCGTCATTGGTCCCCTGTTGACCACCGATGACTTGACCTACGACCTCGAGTTGCGCAAGCGAGTGTGGAAAATGGGATTGCAGGACTGGGTTGAATTTGTGGGCTTTGTGCCACAAGAGTACACACCGGCTTTCTATCGCTCTGCGTTCTTGCATATCAACGTCAGCCAGACGGGGAGCATGGACAAGACAGTGCTTGAGGCGCTGGCCTGTGGTTGCCTGGTGCTAACGAGCAACGAGGCTTTTCGAGAGATGCTGGCAGAGTATCCAGAATTCATCCTTAGTGACGAACGTCCCGAAGCTGTCGCCGAGCAGGTGTTAGAGTTGTACACAAGTTGTAACCAATATGACCCTGTCAAACTTAGGTCTCTAGTTGTGGGCAAGCATGATGTGCAATCGTACGTCCAGAGACTGCTAGCACAGTTACGGGATATTACTGTATGACCGACTACCATCTTACGCAGGGGAACACTGCAAAATTGTACTGCCTTAACTTCATAGATCAACTCGCAAGTGAGCGCAGCGGTGTGCAAACCATCCTGGATTTGGGGTGTGGCACGGGCCTGAACTTTGTCGCGCTACTGAAAAAGCATCCTTGCATTCGGTACATTGGGGTTGAGCCTTCCCGCCATGCGTGTGACGCAGCCAGGAATGCACTCCAAGGTCTGAATGTTGATATCCGTAATGAATTTGCCTACGATGTGACGGTGCCTCCTGTGGATGTAGTAGTCTCATTCAGTGTTCTGGAGCATGTGTATCGGCGGCAGAAATATCTGGAATGCGCCAAGCGCAATTTAGCACCAGATGGCGTATTCTTGATTAACTACGACGCTGGGCATTTTGTCATGCCAGGTTCGCTTCGCCCCGGAATCGACCGTTGGCTAAATTCCCTCAGCCCGATCAAAGCTGCGCTGGGTTATGAGAAAAGCTATCAGTCGTTTGTGAGAGAAAATGACTTTAAATCGCTGGTGCAGGCTGTGGGCCTCAAGATCATTGACGAGAAGATGTTTAACACCGACCTTAAAACTACCTACAGGTTTGTACCGTCTGAATATAGAGAACAGTTCATGGTGCGTTGGCTGGCGCTTGAACTTGACCTGAATGCGATGGGCATAACTTACGCTGACTCGATGGCACATGTGTTTCGCACACGCAACTTTATTCTGATGCACCGGCCCGACTGACGGCTATGGACGGTATACTGCTCATCACCGACATCTTTCCTCCCGATATCGGCGGGCCGGCGACGTTCATAGACCAACTCGGCCACCGACTGGCGCGAGACGGCCAGACCGTGACCGTGGTCTGCACTTCGGAGCAATCGCACGTGCCGACGGATCACGAGCGCCCGTTTCGAGTCCGGCGCATCCTGCGCCGCCCTCCTTCTTTGCGGCAGAGCCTGCTGGTTCGTGCGGCGCTGGCTCAGGAAATCGCGCGGCATCAGTGGGTATTCACGAACGGACTCGAGTACCCGACCTTTCAGATGTGCTCGCTTTTGCGCCGCAAGTATGTCCTCAAAGTTGTGGGCGACTCGGCCTGGGAGACCGCGCGGAATACTGGCCTCACACAGCTTTCGATTGATGAATTCCAAGCCACTCCCGCACAAGGCCAACCTTGGGAAAACCTGGCGCGCAAGCGCACCCTCTTTGCGCAACACGCCCGCAAGGTGATCACGCCGAGTGACTATTTGCGCTGGATGGTCGTCGGCTGGGGCGTCGCGCCGGAGCGAGTTGTGACTGTGCACAATGGCATCCGCCTCTACGAGTTTGCGCCATATCAGCCGCGCCGCCGTGAAGGTCGGGCTCTGAACATTGTTTTCGTTGGACGGTTGGCGAGCTGGAAAGGCGTAGACACTCTGCTCAATGCGATCGTCGGCTTGCCGGATGTGCGTGTCACGGTCGTGGGCGAGGGGCCTGAAATGCCCTCGCTGCGCGCATTGGCTCGCAATCTGGAACTGGAACAAGCTGTCACATTCGTGGGCCAGCAAGCCAGGAGGGCAGTGCAGGCCTACGTTGCGGATGCTCATGTGCTCGTGCTGGTTTCGTCTTATGAGGGGTTATCGCACACCCTCTTGGAAGCGTGTGCCATGGGGGTACCGTGCATTGCCTCCGACCGGGGCGGCAACCCCGAGGTTATCCAACACGGCGTCAATGGCCTTTTGGTGCCATACAATGATGTGCCCCGGTTGCGAGCAGCCCTGGCACAATTGCAGGCCGACGAAGAGTTCCGTTATCGGCTGGCGTGCATGGCAAAAGAGACAAGCTATCGCTTCGATTTCGAGACCACCGTTCGGGAGACCAGCCGGATTGTACTGCCCATCTAGGCGAGATTGAGATGCTTCAAGTTTCGCATGTGATGTTCATGTCAGAGCTACCGGGAATCTATCCGGTCAGCGGGCTGGAGAACCACCTGCTGACATTGTTGCCGGCGCTGAAACGCCACGGTGTGGACGTCGAGCTCATTGTGATGACGTGGAACATCGGACCGGAATTGAGGGCGCGGCTGACCGAACTGGAAGCACAAGGAGTTTCGGTCATCATCGTCCAGTGCGCTCCCAATCGCCCATGGCGTTGGCTGGGCGTGCGGCGGTTGGAACAGGCGACCCGCCTGCGGCCGGTTCTCGCAGTGCGGCGAGATCGGATCATTCACTTCCATCTCGATTTCGGCTTGATCGGACTGGCACTTGGGTTGGCGCGCTGTCAACGTGCGGTCATATCCATTCACAACGATGACCCGTGGATGACGCAGCCACAGTGGCGCGCCTACTTGCGATGGCTTGACTTATTGGTCTCGCATTACATCGCTATTTCCGAACGAGTCCGGCGTCATTACCTGGCTGCTTCTGGGGTCAAGCCGGAAAAGGTGAGTAGAATTTACTATGGCCTGGAACTAGAGCCCGTCACCGCCACACCGCAAGAAATTCGACAGATGTACCAGATCCCTGTGGATCGTTTTGTGGTGGGCTTTGTGGGCCGCTTGGCACCGCAGAAAAACATCCCTTTGTTGATTGCGGCCTTGGAGCAATTGTCAGACGTGCAGGGTGTCATCGTTGGAGATGGGGAGCTGCGGCAGGAATTACAGACCCTGGTCCAAAGCAAGGGTCTCCAGAACGTTCAATTCCTGGGCCGCCAGCCCAATGCGAGCGAAATCATGCCAGCCTTTGACGTTCTATGTTTGCCGTCGCGCTTTGAGGGCCTGGGGTTGGTGTTGGTCGAGGCCATGCTGCGGCGTGTGGGGGTGATGGGCAGCCGGGCCGGCGCCATCCCCGAGATTCTGGGCGAGGGACAGTATGGCTTGCTGTTTGAATCAGGGGATGTAGCCGGATTGATCAATGCCATCCAATTTGCGCGGCGGGAGCGCGCGCGCATGGGGGAGATGGTAGAACGCACCTACGAATATGCGCAGCGCACCTTTAGCATCGAGACGATGGCCAGGCAAACACTTGAAGTCTATGCACGAGTGCGTTAACCTTTTCGTCACCGATCACCCGTTAAACTGCGTGAGTCGGTTCATTTGGCAAAGGAATTCCAAATGTACAGCGATCCCATCTGTCCGCCGCTAAAAATTCCCCCTGAGGCCCTGGTGCTGGATGTAGGCAGCGGCCATCGGCCGCATCCCCGGGCCGACGTTCTTTGCGACAAGTATCTGCTGGATAACTCGGAACGGGGTGGGGCTGCTGTTGTTGACCGCCCCTTGGTCGTGGGCGACGTCCAATGTTTGCCTTTTCGGAGTGGAACCTTTGATTACGTCATTACTCGCCATGTCCTAGAGCACGTCGAGTACCCTGCGATATTTTTCACGGAGATTATGCGCGTGAGCGCAGCGGGGTACATTGAAACGCCCAGCCTGATCTGGGAGTATCTCCACCCAAGCCGGAAGCATCACAAATGGGTTCTCCTGAAAATCAATGACACGATTCTGATGGCACCCAAGCCACCAGAGCTGTACGATTCGGTGCTCGGATCAGTCATTGAAGAAATGGGCATGAATAGCCTAGAGTACGGTCTGCTTGTCAAGGCTTACAAGGATTTGTTCTACGTTCGTCATGAATGGTCAGGGACTGTTCGCTACAAAATTTACTCTTCCATAGATCAAGCGCCCGCTTTATTCCGTTCTCCGTGGAACGGCGAAACAGCCAGGCTATGGGTAGCCCGTCAAAAGAGTCTTCAGCAGGCCAAAAACCTGCTCCACAACTTGATGGACAGTGCGTTCGGCCGAGCCATGCGAGGCTACACGCTCAAGCAGGAGCAAAGACAACTCAAGGCACGCTTGCGACAGCGCCCCATTGACCTCAGTCAAGTGATGATGTGCCCAATTTGCCAATCTACGCGGATCGAGATCAAGATAGATGCCGCCTGTTGTCAAGACTGCCAGTGGCAGACTAGGATATGGATGCCCCAACTGCGATAAGCAAACATGCCTAAAGCCATTGTGAAACAACGTCCCAGCGTACTGCTTCTGACTAACGTACCTACACCCACCCGGTTTCCGGTGTTTGAGAGCCTGACTGAGCAAGTAGACTTGACGGTTTACTTTTGCCAGGGATACGACCCGGCCCGCGTATGGCGCGTCAAGTCGCAGTCGGAACGTGTTCGATACGAGACACTTGCGGCTCGCACGTTGCTGCTGCCGGGCCGCATCGAGATCGTTTGGAATCATGGCTTGTGGGCCAGCCTGTGCCGAGACCCTTTCGATGTCTACATTGCCGGGGAGAATTTCACCGACTTTCCCTCGGTGTTGACCTTGTGGCGCGCGGCCCGGCGCTGGAACAAGCCTTTTGTCCTCTGGTCTGAGGCGATTGACTCTTCCTATGCGTCAGGCAATCTTGTAAGCAATACCTATCGGCATTGGCTGTACCCACGCACCGACGCTTTTATCGCTTATGGACAGAGACCCAGAGATTACCTGGTGCGGCGCGGGGCAGCGCCCGACCGGGTTGTCCTGGGGCTGCAAGTCATCCCGTCCGAGCAATTGCCGCCGCCTGCCACCGACAAAACCCAACTCGGACTGGCCGGCAAGACGGTCGTTTTGTACATGGGTTACTTTGTCACCCGCAAAGGAGTGGAACACTTGGTCCGCGCTTTCCAGACGGTTGCGGGGGAGAAGGATGTCTTGGCGTTAGTCGGCACCGGGCCGGAAGAAGCCGCCCTGCGCCAGATGAGCCAGAGCGACTCACGGATCATGTTTCCCGGTTACTTTGATGGGGCCGACAAGAGTAGTTGGTACGCGGCCGCCGATCTCTTTGTCCTGCCCACGCTGCACGATCCCTGGGGCATTGTCGTGAACGAAGCGATGGCGTTCGGGTTGCCGATCGTCACGACCGAGGCGGCCGGTTGTGTGCCCGACATCGTCAAGGATCAAGAAAACGGTTTCGTCGTCCCGGCCGGCGATGAGAATGCGTTGAGCGCCGCCCTGGCTCGCTTGTCGAAGGACGCTGACCTGCGGCGACAGATGGGACAGCGCTCTCGTGCCATCATCGCGGACTATACAACCGAGGCAGCCAGAGACAGGTTCCTCCTGGTGATTGAACAGGCATTGGGCTATCGTCTAAAATGAATGTGCTGATCCTGACGGCTCTCTATCCACCTGCTGTGGGGGGAGCGGCCACCTACTATGGCGATCTGGTCGAGACTTTGCAAACCCGCGGCGAGATCGAGCGGGTGATTGTCTTGACCGAGCGACAAGCCAATCTGCCGGGTCGCCTGGACGCCGGCAAGGCGAGCGTGCTGCGTGTGCTGCCGCAGCGAGTGAGCCGGGACAAGACCCATCGGCTGATCCACGCGGCAACCTATATCTTGACAGACATTTTCTTGCTCAGCCGGTTATCCGGCCTCGTGCGACAGCATCACGTTGACCTGATTCACTTTCATTCCCGCTATCGCAGCCCGCTGACTCACCTGGCGCTACGCCGGACCCGGCTGCCGGTCGTGGCCGATTTACGCGACCGGATGATCGCTCCACATCGGCTGGCGTTCTGCGATGCCATCTTGTGCTGCGCTGAGGGCTTGCGTCGCTTTGCCCTAGAAGATCGAGTCCCGGAGCAGAAACTAGTCTACGTTCCCAATCCCTTGCCCAATTTTGAGAAACCGACACCCGCAGAGGTACAGTCTGTCCTGGCTGAGCATCATCTGTCTCCTCGTCAACCTTATTTCTTGTATGTGGGAGACATTACGCGCAATAAAGGCGTTTACGAGCTTTTAGCGGGATTTCAGACTTTGGCGCGCGAGACCCAGGCAGCTCTGCAACTCGTCCTGGTCGGCGTCAACCGGGAAGGTCAAAGGTTCATTCAACGCGCCCAAGAGGTTCCCGATACCCGCTATCTGGGTCCGCTGACGAGGATGCAAGTCCTGGCCCTGATGCAACAGGCCAACGTCGTCTTGCTGCCCTCGCGTTCAGAGGGACTGCCCACCGTGATTCTAGAAGCTCTGAGCCTGGGCCAGCGCGTAATGTGCCCACCCGGCGTGATCGAGTTTGAGCGCGAGTGCCCCGATTGGGTCTTGCCGCAAGTGAGCGCGCAGGCCATTGCCGAGTTTCTCCGCCAACTGCAAGACCGCGCCGACCGGCCAGACTTTCCTTTGGAGGCGTATAGCTGGCCGCGTGTGGTTGACCAACTGATGGCTGTTTACGCAAGCTTGTTGAAAAGGCCCTCTCATGAGCAATTGCGTTCTTGACGCCCGCGCCGCTACCGATCATTTTCCCGGCATCGAGCGCTATGTGGTCAACCTGGCGCACGCTTTGGTCAAGGTAGCGCCCGATTTGCACCTCTCTTTGCTGTGCGATCCATCGGCGGCGACGCGCTTAGCCTTGCCTGACCTGCCGCGCGTGGACTGCCCGGCCTCGCCTTTCTCGCTCCGCCAACAGTGGGTCGTGCCGCAGCAGTTGCGCTACCTGCAAGTAACGCTTTATCACAGTCCATACTACCTGATGCCGTATCGGCCCGGCGTCCCCACGGTGTTCACCTGCCACGACCTCATCCCGCTGCGCTACCCACAATACTTTTCCGCGGCGCAGCGGTTGATCTATCGCCTGGCGCACACCCTGGCTCTGAAAACGGCCAGCGTGACGATTGCCGTCTCGCAGGCCACCCAGGCCGATCTGCTGCGCTGTTTTCGCTTCGCCCCGCAACGCGTCGTCGTCATCCCCGAAGCCGCCGACGCTCATTTCATGCCGCAACCGATTGAGCGAATCAACGCTCTGCGCGCCAAGTATGCCTTGCCCGAACAATATGTGTTATACTTTGGCAGCAACAAGCCGCACAAGAACATGGTGGGCCTTGTCAAAGCGTGGCAGGTTCTAAATACCAAATACCAAATACCAAATACCAAATTGGTTGTCGCTGGACATTGGGATGAACGTTATCCCGAAGCCATCCGGGTTGTGGAAGAAGCAGACTTGAAAGGCAAAGTGGTTTTTCTCGGCCCGGTGGATGAGGCCGATCTGCCCGCGCTCTACAGTGGCGCCACGTTGTTTACCTTCCCCTCACTTTACGAAGGCTTTGGCCTGCCCGTACTAGAGGCCATGGCGTGTGGCACGCCAGTCGTGTGTTCCAGCACTTCCAGCCTCCCAGAAGTGGCCGGGGATGCCGCTCTGCTAGTAAATCCCTTGGACGTAGACGGGCTGGCTCAGGCCATCGGCCAGCTATGGAGTGACGAAGGATTACGAGAACACATACGTGCAAGGGGACTGGCGCAGGCCGCGCGCTTCTCGTGGGCACAAACGGCGCGAGAAACACTGGCTGTATACGAACAGTGTGCTTGGAGAAAAACGTGAGCATAGAGCAACGGCTATTTGCACTGTCGTCAAGTCGCTGGACACGCCGGTTGCTGGCGCTTGTACTCTTACTACTCTATACAGGTTGGATTGGCTATGTCATTATTCGTGACAAGCCGGTTGATTTTAACCTTTACTACATGGCTGCCTATGGCTTTGCGCACGGGTATGATGTTTACGACGCAAGCACAGTGCCGTGGGCACAGATTGCTCAAGAAACTCACATTAGTAACTATGCTCCACCATACCGCTATCCACCCCTGACAGCCATGCTGGTCTGGCCGCTCACGTTTCTCACGCCCAGGTGGGCCGCCGTTGCTTTTCTGGTAGCGTCCGCGGCGGCAGCTATTGTTGCCGCCTGGTTATTAGGACGTGTCTCTCCCTTGCCGTATGGGATGACCCTGGCGCTGGGCTTGCTGCTGTGTTATATACCGCCCCTGACAACAATGCATGCAGGCCAAGTGAATTGCCTTGTCTTGTTGGCGCTAGCTCTTTCTTTCTATGGATTATCCTGCAACCACCCTGTACTTGCCGGGGTCGGCGCGGCGGTCGGCGCAATGCTCAAGCTCGTTCCTATTGCGCACACGGGTTATTTGGGCTGGCGACGCCAATGGCAGGCTCTGGTGGTGAGCCTGGTGACACTGGTCGTTCTGGTAGCCTTGGCAATTCCCTTCACAAGCTGGGCTGGTCTAGTGTCTTATGGGCGGCATATTCTGCTCCTCGGCGAGGCCGGGGGCCTTATACCCATCGGGTCTAATCAGTCTATCGCGGGCTTTTTTGCCCGTGTGTTGCTGGCTTTCGTTCCGTCAGACATCGTGCGCTGGCTATCTATTGGAACAACGTTGGCGCTAGTCGCGGCAACGGTGGTCCTCTGTTGGCCCCGACGTTCTTCAGCGCATCTGATCCCACTCGAGTTCGCTCTGATCACCGTCGCGATCAACCTCATCACGCCCTATGTGTGGTACCATCAGTTTGTGCTCTTGTTTATCCCATTTTTTGTGCTGGCAGAACAAGCCTTGTCTACACCCCACTTGCGCTGGATGCTGATCCCGCTCGCCGTCGGTTACGTGCTGACCAACCTGCATGGCCTGATCTGGCATTCGCTAGATCCGTACCCGCTGCTGGTCTCGATGCCGTTTTACACTGCACTCTTGTTATGGGGTTGCCTAGCATGGCTGATCGTGCGGGGGAAATCACTTTTTCACAAGGCCGGATATTTTCAAAGACTAACATGACAATCAGAAGAGCAATCATACTTTAAGCCTCGGCTTGTCTTGTTGGCAGTTTACTTCCTGCTCTTTCTGCTATCCTTCCGGCCTTTTATGCGCAGGAGGATACCGTTGCTACTATGGCTGGCTACATTCGATTTTCATTAGGAGGGTGTAGATGACTTGTTCTTGCCTAGTTACTGGGGGGGCCGGTTTCATTGGCTCGCACGTCGCTGAGGAGCTGTTGAAGAATGGACACCGCGTGATAGTCCTTGACGACTTGAGCGGCGGCAACGCGGATAATGTCCCGCAGGGGTCAATTCTGCAAGTCGGCTCAATTCTCGACCGGGACAAGGTCGAGATGCTGTTCGAGCAGTATCACTTTGATTCTGTGTTCCACCTTGCCGCTTACGCCGCCGAGGGCTTGAGTCACTTTATCAAGCGTTTCAACTACCAGAACAATCTGATCGGCTCGGTCAATCTAATCAATGCTTCGGTGAATTACGGGGTCAAGTGCTTTGTGTTCACCTCGTCCATTGCGGTGTACGGCTCGAACCAGTTGCCCATGACCGAGTCCACCGTCCCGCAGCCGGAGGATTCTTACGGTATTGCCAAATACGCTGTGGAGATGGAGTTGCAAGTCACACATCATCTATTTGGCTTGGAGTATGTGGTTTTCCGGCCTCACAATGTCTATGGCGAGCGCCAGAACATTGGAGATCGGTACCGCAATGTGATCGGTATCTTTATGAATCAGATCATGCAAGGCAAGCCCTTGACCATCTATGGCGATGGGACACAGACGCGGGCTTTTTCGTACATTGCCGAAGTGGCGCCGATTATCGCCCGCTCGCCCGAGACGCCCGAGGCGCATAACCAGGTGTTCAACGTGGGGGCGGATGTTCCTTACACGGTCAACCAGTTGGCCCAGGCCGTGTCCGAGGTATTGGGTGTGAAACCTGAAATTGCACATCTGCCGCCGCGCAAAGAAGTCCAACATGCCTATAGCTCTCACGCCAAGTGCCGCAGCGTCTTTGGGGAGAGCGCTCCGGTTCCGCTCGAAGAGGGGATTCGCCGAATGGCCAAGTGGGCCAGGTCAGTCGGCCCGCGCCAGAGCCACTCTTTTGATAACATTGAAATATCCAAGAATCTTCCTCCCGGTTGGCTCGGATGAATCCAGTGGAGGCATCAATGTGGCAGGACAAAACAGTCAGCGTGGTTTTTCCCGTCTACAATGAAGAGGAAGGCATCGTAGCGGCCCTCAACGATTTTTTTGCAACGGGCTATGTGGACGAGATTGTTGCAGTAGATAATAATTCTCGTGACCGCAGTGCTGAATTGATCCGAACAACGCAAGCTCGGCTAGTCACTGAGACTCGACAAGGTTACGGGTTTGCGCTTCGCCGTGGGCTGCGTGAAGCAAAGGGTGATCTGATCATTCTTGCCGAGCCAGATGGAACGTTTATGGGCAAAGACATCCTCAAGCTGCTAGCTTACGCTGACGATTTTGAGATGGTCATGGGCACCCGCACGACGCGCGAGTTGATCTGGGCCCAGGCCAACATGGGCATCTTTTTGCGGTTGGGAAATTTGGCCGTGGCGAAAATGTTGGAATTTCTGTTCAACGGCCCGTCGCTATCTGATTGTGGCTGCACAATGCGTCTCATCCACGCCGATGCCGCCCGCCAGATTCAAGATCATTTGACGGTGGGCGGATCGCACTTTTTGCCTGAAATGGCCATTCTGGGGCTCCTTGCCAAGATGCGTATTGTTGAAGTGCCAGTCAACTATCGAGGCCGGTTAGGCACCTCCAAGATCACAGGCTCCTTCAAAACAGCCTGGCAAGTCGGATGGAGAATGATCAGGCTGATTCTCAACTATCGCCTCCGGGCCTGGCTGGGCCGCATTCCCAGATTGTCGTTGAGGACATAACCTTGTCGAACATCACTGATAACCGAATGGCTCTCACGCGGCCCGTTTGGATTAGTTTGTTTGTGGCGACGGCCTGGATGCTTTTGGCTTTCTTGTGCATGTGGTGGCAACCCATCCTAGCCGACGAATGGGATTTCTATCGTTCAGTAACCAATTGGCAGCAGAATCGGGCCTTGATTCCCCACCCCCAAGCGTATGTCCATTTGCTGCAACTCAGTATCGCTATTTTTGGCCCAACGGTCGGCGCGGTTCGCCTCGTTGGTGTATTCAGCGGGGCCGTCAACGTATGGCTGGTGCCTGTGCTGGTTCACTTTGTCTGGCCCGCTCATGCTCATCAGAGTCGCATGATGGTCATTGGAATTTGGTTAATAGCCCTCAGTCCATTGACACTTCAGAACGCCATGTTGCTTGATATTGACAATACGCTCCTTGTGTCAGTGATGACGATCCTGGTATGTGTATGGGCAGCCGTTCAGAGCCATTCTGTGTGGACACGGGTAGTAGCGCTGGCGGTCCTGCTGGCTGCAGCGTTGTGGGTCAAGCTGCCCACTCCGCCACTCCTGATGGGCGCATTAGGGCTCTATCATCTTGCGCGACGAGAGTGGACAAGGGCTATAGAAATCGTGGTCACATCAAGCTTGGGGGCGGCGGTGTTTGGTGCGACATTTGCCATTTATTCGCACCTTACCGGTTATCAGCTTGCCTATTTTGCCCCAACATTTGCGCGTGCTGGGGGGGTCTTTAACCTCCGAGAGCTTGTGGTGCGCTTCCCGCAGGGCGTGGGCGTCTTTATCATGTGGCTGTCGCTGCCATTGACGATCCTCCTCGGCGTAGCGCTGGCCGCCAGCGCCTGGCGGATCGCATGCCGACAAGCCAGCCCATCCGATGCTCTGAGTCTGTACGTGGTGATCGTCGCACTATTCTACCCCTTGGTCTACGTGCCGGCCTGGGGATACCCGCGCTACCAGGCGCCACTGGTTCCCATCATCAGCGTGCTGGTGGCGGCCCTGTTGACGCCATTTACTCTCAATGTATCGCGTCCCATGTCAAGCTGGTTGGCCGGCACGTTGGGCGGGATTCTTGCCTTCAATCTACTTGTCCTCCCGGATCCACTCTGGTTGATATATCGAACTACTTTCGAAGGTGACTTGTTCGATGTGTGGCGAAGATTGTTGGCGGGCTTGGTCGTTGTGGCTGTTTTGGGATTGCTGACGGGTCTTATCTTGCTTGGAGGATACATCTGGGCGCGTGCACGTCAGGTTCCGTGTGGATTGATGTGCATGAACTTGCTCGGCGTGTTGACCATTGCCAGTCTCACGACTGTGTCGCTGGCCCAGATCACTGCACCTTATAGCACCCGTTATCGTTATACCTACGATTACGCGGATTATCTGTGGAGTGTGCGCCAGGTGCAAAGTGCCGGGGACTCGGCGTACGTTCTGGCCATCAAAGAAATATGGCTCGAGTCCGGCCTGGCAGGTGAAGAAATCTATCCTTATTTCTGCGCAAGTTGTGCGCCCAACTTGCTTGATGTGATTCGGTCGCGGCGGATTGACGTGATGGCCTGGACGACCAAAGAAGACACTCGCTCGTCTGATGTTACCGCCAATGCTGAGGTGATCGCGACACTGGACAGATGCTACACCAAGTTCACCCGTGGCGTGTTTATCGTCTACCGACTCAAGCCTGGTGTCGTGTGCAGTTGACAAGCGCTATGCCAAGGAGACACCCATGAAATCATCCCGCTACCGCTGGTTCATCGTCGGCGTCTTTTTCGCCTTTATGCTGCTCCACCAATCCGACAAATTGCTGATCGGCCCGCTCACCACGCCCATCATGGAGACGTTCCACATCAACGAGGCGCAGATGGGCGCCGTGTTCACGGGCGCGCTCCTCGTGGCGGTGGTCTTTTATCCGCTGTGGGGCTTTTTGTACGACCGGTATGCGCGGTCAAAATTGCTGGCAGCGGCCTCGTTCATCTGGGGCGCGACTACCTGGTTGAGCGCTATCGCGCCCACCTATCCGGCCTTTCTCGCCACGCGCGCGACGACGGGGATTGACGACTCGAGTTATTCTGGGCTATACAGCTTGATCTCGGATTACTTTGGGCCGCAAGTGCGCGGCAAGATTTACGGGCTGCTCCAACTGACTCAGCCGCTCGGCTATCTGATGGGGATGGTATTGGCTTTGATGCTGCGCGACCAGGTCGGCTGGCGTGGCGTGTTTTACATCACCGGGTCGCTCGGCGTGTTGCTGGCGATTCTGATTTTCTTTGGCGTGCGAGACGCCCCACGCGGCAAAAGCGAGCCGGAGCTGGCGAACCTGGAAGAGATCGGCGTCTATCGCTTCGATGGGAAGATCGCGCTGGGGCTGTTCCGCAAAAACAGCTTGCGCCTCTTGTTCATCCAGGGATTCTTTGGCGTCTTTCCGTGGAACGTCATCGCTTACTGGTTCTTTCGCTACCTGGAAACAGAGCGCAACTATTCTTCGGATGCAGTGCTGGTGACGATGGTTGTGGCCGTGCTTGTACTGGCTTCTGGTTATTTCGTCGGAGGAGCGTTGGGGGATTGGGTGTTCAAGCGCACGTCGCGCGGACGGTTGATCGTGTGCGCGGCGGGCACGCTCCTGGGGGCGATCCTTTTGTCACTCACGCTCAGCATTCCGATAGAAAACCAGGGGCTTTTTCTGGTGGCGCTCAGCCTGACCGCGATGTTTATTCCTTTTGCCTCGCCGAACGTGGTCTCGACCGTCTATGACATCA
>CAYHAR010000026.1:0-10495 GCA_964354595.1 uncultured Anaerolineae bacterium
TGTGCGCATGTTTTTGCGCAAGCCGTCACGCCGGCGCGCGGAGAATGTTGGGCTTTTCTGCGCGCTTTTTATTTGTCTTCGCGCCGGTGGCATAGGCCACGAGTGTGTGGGCGTTCGACCCTGGCACTGCCCGCCAGGGCAAGTGTTGAACGCCCTCACAGGGAGGTAAGCGTGAAATACTTTTTTCTGGCTGTTGTGATCGGAACTGTGTTGATCGAGCTGACGGGGCCGATCCCCAGGACACCCTTAAGGGGTGTGGTAGCGCCAACGTTCACTTCGCCGTTGCCGCCGCCACCATTTTGTACCCGGCCACATGAGCAGACGCGACCATGCAATGGTCGCGCCCTAAAATAGCCGCTAGCATTTTGGCGTCTTGGTGGTAAAGTATTGTCATATGGCAGAAGAACACCAGCGTCCCAATCCCGATGAACTCTTGGCGCGCATCCAGGCCGAACAGCAGCAGCAGGCACGCGGCAAGCTCAAGATTTTTCTGGGTTATGCTGCGGGCGTAGGCAAAACCTATGCTATGCTCGAAGCCGCTCACCAGCGCAGAGCCGAAGGCGTTGACTTGGTAGTGGGCTATATCGAGACGCATGGCCGCGCCGAGACCGAGGCGATGCTGCAAGACCTGCAACTGCTTCCGCGCCGACAAGTCGAGTATCGCGGCATCACGTTGCCCGAGATGGACGTGGATGCAGTGCTGGCCCGTCGCCCGCAACTGGCGCTAGTAGACGAGCTGGCGCACACGAACGCGCCCGGTTCGCGCCACCCCAAACGCTATCAAGACGTTGAAGAGCTTTTGGCGGCCGGAATAGACGTGTACACGACGCTCAACGTTCAGCACCTCGAGAGCCTGAACGACATAGTGGCGCAAATCACGGGCGTCACCGTGCGTGAGACGATCCCCGATGGTGTGATTGACGAGGCGACTGAGCTTGAGCTGATTGACCTGCCGCCCGACGAATTGCTGCAGCGCCTCAAGGAGGGCAAGGTCTATGTGCCCGATCAGGCGGCGCGCGCCATCCAGAAATTCTTCCGCGCGGGCAATCTCACCGCCTTGCGTGAAATTACCATGCGACGCGCCGCCGAGCGTGTGGACGACCAGATGCGGACCTACATGCAGACCCGCGCCATCCCTGGCCCCTGGCTTGCCAAGGACAACCTGCTGGCGTGCGTCAGCCCCAGTCCGCTGTCCGAGCGATTGGTGCGCACTACGCGCCGCCTGGCCGATGAATTGGACGCCGAGTGGAGCGCCGTCTATGTAGAGACCCACGAACACAACCGGCTCTCACAGGCCGAAAAGGATCGCATCGCTCGCACGCTCCACCTGGCCGAAGAATTGGGCGGCAAGGTCATCACGCTGCCAGGCCACTCTATGGCTGAGGTGGTGCTCGCCTATGCCCGCAAGCACAACGTCACCAAGATCATTGCCGGTAAACCTGTCCGGCCACGTTGGTATGAATTGCTCCGTGGCGCTGTGGTGGATCAGATTATCCGCAAGAGCGGGCCGATTGACGTGTACATCATCAGTGGGGCGCCGGACGCGAAGCGGAGCGTGCCGATAGAGACGGAGGCGTGGCAGCCGCATCGCCCCTGGTTACGTTATCTGCAGAGCATTCTCCTGGTTGGTGCGGGCACTGTGTTGAGCGCATTGGTGCATCCGCTGTTTTCACCCGCGAATCTGGTAATGATTTACTTGCTCACGGTCGTCATCGCCGCCATTTACCTGGGGCGTGGGCCGTCTCTCTTGGCAGCGGTTCTCAGTGTGGCAGCATTCGATTATTTTTTCGTCCCACCCAGTTTGACTCTGGCCGTCTCTGATTCGGAATATTTGCTGACCTTTCTCGGTCTGCTGGTAGTGGGCCTCGTCATCAGCAACTTGGCTGTGCGAGTCCGCGAGCAGGCGGAATCGGCCGAGCGCCGCGAAGTGCAGACCGCCGAGTTGTATGCCCTCAGTCGAGATCTGGCAGTGGCCGTTGACCTGGATGGGATCATGCAGGCTGTCCTCACACATATCAGCCAGACCTTTGGCCGAGAAGTGGTCGTTTTGCTCCCAGAAGGCGGTACGGTGAAACCGCGCTCGCTCAGCCCTGGCTTCACACTGAGCGAAAATGAGTTGGCTGTAGCGACCTGGGCCTTTCAACACGGCCAGCCTGCCGGGCGCGGCACCGATACGCTCCCGGCGGCCAGCGTTCATTACCTGCCGCTCAAAACGGCTCGCGGTGTGGTCGGCGTGCTGGGGGTAAAGCCGTCCGACCCTAACAATCGTCTCTCGCCAGATCAGCGGCGGCTGCTGGGCGCTTTTGCTAGCCAGGCCGCCCTCGCCATCGAGCGGGCACAGTTGGCCGAACAAGCTCGACAAGCTGAAGTGTTGCAGGCCACTGAAAAGCTGCAGACGGCGCTGCTCAACTCGATTTCGCACGACCTGCGCACGCCGCTCGTCTCGATCACGGGTGCGCTCAGCAGCCTGCAAGTGGACGACATCGAGCTGGACAAAGCCACGCGCCACAACCTGGTGGATAATGCGCGCGAAGAAGCCGAACGGCTCAACCGGCTGGTCGGCAATCTGCTCGACATGACCCGCATCGAGGCCGGAGCACTCAAAGTGGCGCGCGAGCCCTGCGATGTGCAGGATGTGATCGGAGCGGCATTAGAGCCGCTGGATGACCGGCTGCGCAATCGCCCGTTGACGGTGGACATACCGCCCGATCTGCCGCTCGTGCCGATGGATTTTGTCTTGATAGCCCAGGTGTTGTTGAATGTGCTGGACAATGCACTAAAATATTCGCCGCCGGACGCGCCGGTAGAGGTGCTGGCGCGCGTGGAAGGACCGGAAGCGCACGTCCAGGTGGCGGATCGCGGCGTAGGCATTCCCCCGGACGACCTGAGTCGTGTGTTCGACAAATTCTACCGTGTGCAACAGCCGGGGCAAGTGAGTGGAACCGGGCTAGGGTTGTCCATCTGCAAGGGAATTGTGGAAGCGCATGGCGGGCGCATCTGGGCGCAGAACCGCGAGGGAGGCGGGACGGTCATTACCCTCGCGCTGCCGCTGGCCGCAGCGGACGAGGTAAAAATATGAGTGAGACCGGCGCGCGTGTGCTCATCGTGGACGACGAACCGGCCATCCGCCGCTTTTTGCGTGTGTCGCTTTCGGCGCACGGATACGCCATCTTTGAAGCTGAAAACGGCCAAGCCGCGTTGTCGGCTGTCGTGGCCGACCGGCCCGACCTGGTCATCCTGGATCTGGGACTGCCCGACCTGGACGGGATCGAGGTCACGCGCTTGTTGCGCGAGTGGACGCGCATTCCCATCATCATCCTTTCCGTGCGCGGGCAAGAGACTGACAAGATCGCCGCGCTCGACGCGGGTGCGGACGATTACGTGACAAAGCCGTTCGGAGCAGGTGAACTGCTGGCGCGGATGCGCGTGGCTTTGCGGCGCGCAGGCCGATCTAGCGCAGAACCGGTCTTTACCAGCGACGACTTCACGGTGGATTTAGCGCGGCGGCAAGTGACGGTGGCCGGGCGCGAAGTCCAATTAACGCCGACGGAATATGACTTGCTCCGTGTGCTGGTGATGAACGCAGGCAAGGTACTGACGCATCGTCAACTATTGCGCGAGGTGTGGGGGATGGGCTACGAACAGGAGATGCACATGCTGCGCGTCAACATCAGCAATCTGCGGCGCAAGATCGAGTCGAACCCGACCCGCCCGCACTACATCTTGACCGAACCCGGTGTGGGTTATCGTCTACGTGCCAGCGCATAGGGCCTCTACGTAGCAACCCGACTGCTCAGGAGTAGCAACGACATGACTTTTGACACAGATTTTGATGTTGTGATGATTGGGCACCTGGCCAAGGATCGGAACGTGGTGGACGGTCAGGGCGAGATCGCCTCCGGCGGCGCGGTCTATTTTGGCAGCGTGGCCTTGCGGCGACTGGGCATGCGCGTGGCCATCGTGACGCGGCTGCATCCCGACGATTTTCCCCGCCTGAACGAGTTGAAGCGAGAGGGCGTGGCCGTCTTTGCCACGCCGGCCGCCGAGACTTCGGGCATTGAAAATATCTACAACTCGGCGGACATGGAGCGGCGCATCTGCAAGTCGCTTGGCTTTGCCGGCCCGTTCCGGCCGGAAGAGATGCCGGATGTCTCGGCGAAGGTGTACATGATTGCGCCCATCATCGCGGGCGAAGTGGGCCTGCCGCTGCTCAAGCAATGGGCGGCGCGCGGCCCGGTGGGATTGGACGTTCAGGGCTTTGTCCGCGTCCGCGACAATGGCAACCTGGTCTTTCGCCCGTGGCCTGACATGCAAGAGGGGCTGGCGCACGTGACCTATCTCAAGGTGGATCGCGCCGAGGCCGAGCTGCTGACCGGGCAGACCGACCTGCAAATGGCCGCTCGCCAACTGGCGACCTATGGCCCGCGCGAGATTGTCGTCACGCAATCGTCGGGAGTGATGGTCTATGCCGGGGGAAACATTTACCAGGCGCCTTTTACGCCGCGCTCGCTGGCGGGCCGCACCGGTCGAGGCGATACGTGTTTTTCCACCTACATCGGCAAGCGGCTGAACGCTTTGCCCGCAGAGGCATGTCAATGGGCGGCGGCGGTCACGACGCTCAAGCAAGAGCAGCCTGGCCCGTGGCGCGGCAGCTTGGCTGACGTCGAAGCGTGGTTGGCTGGCATCCAGCAATAGTAGAGACGTCGCAATGCAACGTCTCTACCGCTCATGCGTGTATTGCCACTGCTGGATCAGGCTAACGATCCAGATGAGGGCGCTGCCGCTTGCCAACATCAGCGCGCCGACCACATCCGCCAGGCGCGCGCCGTGATTAGAGTCGAGCTCCCACATGACTTGCCCGGAGATGGAATCGGGCAAGGCGATCGTCGCCAGTCCCAGGAGCAATAAGGACAATGCCGCCAGCGCCAGCCAGAACAAGGGCTGACGCAGTAGCATGGGCCGAGGGGCAAGTAACCCGGGATTGTCCAGGGCGCTCACGGTTGCCCTAGCTCCTCGACGGGCGTGTTGCGATACTTGTCGCCCTCTTCGATGAGCATCACGGGAATGTCGTCTTTGATGGGGTACTTGCGGCCGCAGCCTTCTTCCTGGCAAACCAGCCAGGTGTCCTTGACGAGCTGAAGCCGGCCCGGGTCGGCGCCTTGGCGGCGAGTCGGCCCGCTCACACATGCCGGGCAACGCAAGATTTCCAAGAGGTCAGAACTGACCATGGTCTCCTCACTTGGGAAAGTGGAAAAAAGTATACCACAATGGCGCAGTGATGCAAGACCCCTTTGACATCGCTTGCCAGCCGTTCTATAATGAGCGGCAGAGAGGATGGTCGGAGCTTATGCCCGAGACGATTCTGATCATAGATGATGATCCCCACCTGCCTACTTTGATGCGGGTTAACCTGCTGGACGCTGGCTACACGGTGGTGACGGCCTCCAATGGCGCGGAGGGGCTGCGATTGTTCCATGAATATCAGCCGGACCTGGTATTGTTGGATGTGATGATGCCTGACATGGATGGCTGGGAAACCTGCCAGCGCATCCGCGCCATCTCTACCGTTCCGATCATTTTCTTGACCGCCAAGGGGGCTGAGCTGGACAAAGTCAAGGGCTTGAACCTGGGCGCGGACGATTACATCGCCAAGCCGTTTCACCAGGCCGAGTTGCGCGCTCGGGTCAACGCCATTCTGCGGCGCGCGCACATGCCGCCGCCGACCAAAGAGCCGATTCTGCGCTGTGGCGATGGCGACCTTATCGTCGATACGGCCACGCGCACAGTCATCGCCCAGGGCCAAGAAGTCGAGATGACGCCCACCGAGTATCGTCTGCTTCTCTATCTGGCCGAGCAGCCAGGGCGAGTGCTGACGACTGGGCAGATTTATGACGCGGTGTGGAGCATGGAAACCGACGCGATGCTCACCAACGTCAAGTGGTACATCTGGCGCTTGCGCAGCAAAATCGAGCGCGATCCACACCATCCCCGCTTTATCCTCACCGAGCACGGCGTAGGGTACCGTTTCTCCGCCGGGTGACCTTGCTGCCAGTCGAGTTCGCTCGCGGCGCGCGGAGCGTGCCAAATCTGCCGCAGGGCGTGGATTTGGCGATCCACGCCGAGCGATTTAAAGAGTTCCAAATAAGTGGGAAACTCGACGGAAAATCCGTTTCCCTCAAACGGCTTTCAAACCTGCATCTGGTATAACAGATAGGTGTGTTTCAATAGACCGACGCTCGGATCAATGGACTTGCGCTCCTGGCCGAGGTGGCCCCATGCCTGAAACGATTTTGGTCATAGACGACGATCCCAACCTGCGTAGCTTGATGCGACTGGCTTTGACGACAGCCGGTTACACTGCCGTGACCGCCCATGACGGCGCCGAAGGGTTGCGCTCGCTTGAGGAGCATCATCCAGACCTGGTGTTGCTGGATGTGATGATGCCCGACCTGGATGGCTGGGAAGTATGTCAACGCATCCGGACGTTCTCGGGCGTTCCCATTATTTTCCTGACCGCCCTGCAAGCTGAGCAGGACAAAGCCAAGGGGCTGGACTTGGGCGCGGACGATTACATCGTCAAGCCGTTTCACCAGGCCGAGTTGCGCGCTCGTGTCAAGGCTGCCTTGCGGCGCGCGCACATGCCTCCGCTCCCTGCCAAGCCCACTCTGCGCTATGGTGACGGCGACCTTGTCATCAACACCGCCGCGCGTACGGTTATGGTCCGCGGCCGTGAAGTTGGGCTGACGCCGACCGAATACCGTTTGCTCGTATGTCTGGCCGAGCAGCTCGACCATTCGCTGACGCTCGAACAGCTTGCCCGCGCTGTCTGGTACATTGAAACCAACGCCACACCGGCCAATATCAACTGGTACATCTGGCGCTTACGCGGCAAAATTGAGCGTGACCCGGCCCAGCCTCGTTTCATCCTCAGCGAGCCTGGTGTTGGGTATCGCTTTGCCGGTTGACTTGCCTCCTTTCCGGCTGGCCGAGAACCCCCGGCAGCGTAGGGCCTTGCCGCCCGGGATCAAGCGCCTCTCTGACAGGCTGCCGGACCTTTCTAACCGATTTCAAACCGCCCCGGCAAGACCAAAGTACTATCCACTTTCAAACTGCCTTCAAACCAGCACCGAGTACTATCAAGCAAGGTTATTCACGCTTGGAGCAGTATGAACTCGTGTGGCAAAGGCGACGCCAAAGAAAGTGGGAGGTACGGTATGTGTAAGCAATCATTCTTCAGCCTCTTGAAAAACTGGACGACAACCGCGATGTCACTGGTTGCCGTTTTGGCATTGATGGCGGGTTTCGCTTCCAATGCTCTGGCTGCCGGAGAGACGGGCACTGTAGTGTGGAGTTCCGGCGCCAACCCGGGCATCAATATCCGGGGGACGGCGTATGGCGCCACGAGTGACGAGTGGGCCGGCACCATCTACCTGGACATCACCGGCGGCTCGCGCGCCAACACCTTTTGCACCGACGTTAATCACAACATCGGCGGCGGCGACCAGGTGACCGCGTCCGACCAGGTGATGGACTGCCGGATGCGCTGGCTGCTGTTGCACTATCCGCCTCGCCGCGACGCGACCGAGTATCAGAACGACACCGCGCCGGGCCGCCTGGCGGATGTGAAACAAGAGATGGCGGCTCGTCAAGCCACCGTCTGGTATTTCTCGGATGGCTTTGTCATCACCAGCACCCAGACGACGCCGATGATCGTCTACACGCGTACGCTGGACATTATCGCCGCCGTCAACGCGCAATCGAACCCGTGCGAGGCCGACGCTCCGAACGTTGCCATCACTCCCAACAACACGACGAACGCCGCCGGAGCAACCACTTCCTTCACCGTCAAACTCACGCAAGGCGATCAGCCTGTGGCGAACCGGCTGGTGAATCTGGAAACCGGCCTGGGCACGCTCAGTTCTCCGACGGTCACCACCGACGCCAACGGCGAAGCGACGTTTGACCTCACCTCGGCGGTTGCGGGAACCTCTCGTATCACCGCGACGGCGCAAATGCTGTTGCCGGTCGGCACGATCTTTTTGGGAGTAAACACCAATAAGCAAAAGATTGTTTTGGGCCAACAGACCAGCGGCCCGGTGAGCAGTAACGCATTGGCGGCTTGGGTGACGGGTGGCACCATCGCCGTGCACGCCTTTGACGACTTGAACATGAACGGCACGCCGCAAGATGGCGAGCTGGGACAGAGCGGCTGGACGGTCGCCGTTCAGGGGCAGGGCAACAAGACGACGGATGCCAGCGGCAACGTGACGTGGTCTTTGCCAGCCGGCACGTACACTGTGACCCTGACTCAAAAGAGCGGTTGGCATGCTGTCACGCCCATCAATCAAACGATCACCCTGGCAAGCGATAGCATCGTCACGATCAACTTTGGGCAGATCAAACTACCTGTGGTCAAGGTCCAGGTTTTTCAGGATAACGACCTGAGCGCCAGCTTGACCGGCGGCGACGCCGGCCTGGCGGGCTGGTCGGTTGCCCTGTTCCGGCAAGATGGATCGCAGGCCGCCGGATGGAACGCGGCCTCTGATGGGCAAGGCTGGGTGTACTTTAGCAACGACCCGGTCCGCAATCCGCCTGACTTGATGGTTGGCACCTATTACGCGCAAGAGACGCTCGAGAGTGGCTGGTACGCCACGACGGGCATTTCCAAATCTTTTACTCTGGTCAGCGGCGATGTTCACGGGGAATCGCTGGGAAATATCCAAGCGGCGGCCAACCTTGCGCTCGTCGTGATAGCCGGAGACACGCCGAATGGCGGCACGCGCTTGATTCACGCGAATGACCCGGTTGCCTATCATTACCAGGTGACGAACGCGGGCAACACTTTTCTGAGCAATGTTCAGATTACGGATAATCAGTACGGCGCGATCTGCGACGTCGCCGGGCTGATGGCCCCTGGCGCGACGCAGACCTGCGACAAGACAGCCAACCCCGCGTCGAGCGTGACGAACGTTGGCACTGTCAGCGGCAACCCGGTGTTAGCCTCTGGCGCGGACATGGGCTTGGCCGACGTGGCTGCCAGCGATGACGCGGTGGCGCAGGTGCTCAGCCCGGTCATTCACCTGACTGCGAATGGCCCGGCGCAAGCTCACATGGGTGACTTGGTCGCCTACAATCTAACGATCCAGAACACGGGCAACGCCGATCTGAGTGGCCTGACCTACAGCGGCGAGGCAACCTTGAGCGGCTGCCCGACCACACTCGCGGCTGGCGCAACGGCCAATTGCGCGGCGACCCGCACGACGCCTCAGGACGCTGACCCATTCGACACCTCGTTCGGCGTAACGGGACAGGATGCGCTGGGCGCTCTAGTGTCCAACAGCGCCGGCGTCAGCACGGACATCTTGCACCCGGCAATGACGTTGAGCGCCAACGGCCCGGCCCAGGCGCACGAAGGCGATGTGATTGTCTACCCGATTCACCTCGCCAACACAGGCGACGCGGCGCTCTCTAGCCTGGTGTTCTCTGGCGCGACCTTTGAGAGTTGCCCGACGACGCTTGCGACGGGCGCGACGGCGGACTGCACGGCTTCTTCAGTTGCCAGCGGCAGCGACCCGTTCGCGGTGACGCTGGGCGTATCTGGCCTCGATGCGCTGGGCGCTCTAGTCTCCAGCAGTGCCGGCGTCAGCGCCGACATCCTGCATCCGGCAATTGACTTGAACGCCACTGGCCCGACTCTGGCTCACACGGGCGACGCTTTGACCTATAACGTCACCGTTCACAATACGGGCGATGCCGATCTGAGCAACTTGGTCTACACTGGCGCCGAGTTCAGCGGCTGCCCAACCACCCTTGCGGCTGGCGCGACGGCAACTTGTTCAGCCTCGGCAACAGCCACCCACGGCGACCCATTCGTCGTGACGCTCGGCGTGGCGGGGCAGGACGGGTTGGGCGGCCCAGCCACCGATAGCGCGAGCATCAGCACTGACATCTTGACCCCGTCTATTCACGTGTCTGCGTCGTCTCCGGTCAGCGTCCCGGTCGGCGCCACCATCATCTTTGTCATCTCTGTCCAAAATACGAATGACACTGCTCTGAACAGCGTTGTTCTGACCGATTCACGCACTGGTTTCAACTGGACGGGTTCCCTGGCCGTCGGTGAGTCGCGCTCGTTCACAGCCACCTATACGACCCAGCCCAGCGATGTCGGCACAGTCGTCAACACCGTAACGGCCTCCGGACAGGATGCGCTTGGCAAGAGCGTATCCGACGCCAGCAGCGCCTCTACGCTGGTGATTGTGCCCGACGCGGATGGCGACGGTGTGCCGGATACGAACGAAGGATCGGGCGACGCCGATGGCGACGGCATCCCGAACTATCTCGATACTGACAGCGACGGCGACGGCATCTCGGATGCAGGCGAATACAGCGCCGGCCCGAGCGACCCGCTAGCCGGTTGCACAGCCAACCAGCCAATCTGCTTCAACAACGACGCCGATGGCGATGGCATCCCGAACTTTCTCGACGCCGATAGCGA
>CAYHAR010000026.1:10595-25746 GCA_964354595.1 uncultured Anaerolineae bacterium
GATGCGGGTGAATATAGCGTTGGTCCATCCGATCCACTGGCCGGCTGCACTGCCAATGATCCGGTCTGTTTCAACAATGATGTTGACGGCGATGGCCTCCCGAATTATCTTGACGGCGACAGCGATGGCGATGGCCTGACAGACAGCATGGAAGGCACCCGAGATTCGGACGGGGACGGCATTCCTGACTATCTGGACAACAATCCCAACAACAACGTGGACCCATTCAAGTTCAAAGTTTATTTGCCAGTCATCTCCCGGTAGCGCAGATGATCTGGAGATCGCTGGACTGCTGGCGGCGACGCAATAGGGGCTTTCCTCCATCAGCGCCCATGCTAGGCGCACAAAAAAGCGAGCCACCCTTTCAAGGGTGGCTCGCCTGCTTTCTGACCACTAATCATCCCCGGGCGGGGGTTTATGACTGACCTCTGATCACAGATTCTACAGGCTGCGTCGTGATTGCCGCGTCAATCCGCTTGATCAGCCCGCACAGCACATCCTTGGGGCCGACTTCAATAAAGCGCGTGATGCCTTTGCCGATCATGAACTGGACCGATTCCGTCCAGCGCACCGGGGAGGTCAACTGCGCGACGAGCAAGTCAATCGCGTCTCGCCCGGCGGGCCGCGCGGTGGCGTTGGCAACGACCGGGACGCGCGGCTCGGCCCACTGCGCGGATTCGAGCGCGGCGCGAAATTCTTGGGCGGCCCCGGCCATCAACGGCGAGTGGGCCGCGATGCTGATGGGCAGCGGAACGCACCGCTTGGCCCCGCGCTCTTTTGCCAGCTCCATTGCCTTTTCCAACGCGGCCTTGTCGCCGGAAATCACGATCTGGCCGGGACAGTTGTCGTTGGCAATCTGCACCGGCTGCTCGGTTGCGCGTGTGGCTTCGTCGCAGGCTCGTTCCAGCTTGGCCCGGTCGAGGTTGAGGACGGCCGCCATCCCGCCCGGATGCTGCTCCCCGGCCAGTTTCATCAGCCGTCCGCGCTCGCGCACCAGCTTGAGCGCGTCGGGGAACGAGAGCGCCCCGGCGCACACCAGCGCCGAGAATTCTCCCAGGCTGTGCCCGGCCACCATCCTCAATTGTCCGTTGAGGCTCGTCCTGCATTCGATCACGCGCAGCGCGGCGATGCTGTGCGCCACAATGGCCGGCTGCGTGTTGATCGTGTCGTTCAGCTCGGCTTCCGGCCCTCCCAAAAAGAGCCGGGAAAGCGCAAAGCCCAGGACCTCATCGGCCTGGGCAAAGACTTGTCGAGCTTCAGAAAAGGTCACCAGCTCCCGGCCCATTCCGATAAATTGAGAGCCCTGGCCGGGGAAGACAAAGGCAACCGCTTCTTGGCCCATGGAAACTCCAAAACCTCGGAGGTCTGAACGGTTATTCTTTCTTGCGCTTGGACTTGTCTTCGATCTCGACGACCTGAACGCCGTTGTACGAGCCGCAATTTGGGCAGACGTGATGCGGTATGTGCGGCTCTTTGCACTGTGGGCACAGCACCAGTTGCCTGGGCTTGAGCGCCAGATGGCTGCGCCGCCGGTTGCGGCGGCCTTGTTGAATTTTTCGCTTGGGAACAGCGCCCACTGAAAGCTCCTTTCAATTCAACCGCTTCGTATGGAAAAGCGAGGCGGCGTTAATCACAGAAATTAGCGCGCGACGTTCGTCGCGCGCGGGTCAGATTATAACAGATGCGCCGCGAGTGTCAAGGTCTTACTCGTCATTAGAGGGCGGCGGCGCTGGCGGTTGCGGCGCTTCGCCCGGCGCGACTTTGAAAACGGCCTGCCACGGCTCGTAGCGTGTAAAGATCGTGTTGGTGATGACCTTGTCACCGCGCGCCACGACGCGCTTGACCGTCACGTCTGCGCCATCCACGGCCCAGTCCACCTGCTCCTTCTGGCCCGGCTTGAAGGTTGGGTCTTCTTCGTACTTGTCCGGTCCGTGCGGCACGACATTTTTTACTGTTGGAGGCAGGATTTGGACCGTCCGCCCGTCTTTGGTGCTGTAAAACTTGAAGGTCAGCGTCCCCAGCTTTTCGTTGACGTAGGTCTCGATGAGCAGGTGATACGGCGTGTCGTTGGTGAATTTGAAATCCACCTCCGGCGCGAACACGGTCGCATCCAGCCCCGGCCCAAAGCCTTTCTCGTACCAGCTCACGCGGTAAGCGTGCGGCCACTGTTCGACGATGGGAAAGCCAGCCAGGAACGCCGCACGATATGCCGTCGTCGAAACCTGGCACACGCCTCCGCCCACGCCTTTGATCGTGCGACCATTAAAGATGATCAATGCTTCGGCATATCCCTGGTCGAGACTCACGTCGCCCAAAAAGTTGCTGAACGAGAACGTCTCGCCCGGCGCGATGATGATGCCGTGGAACTTGGCCGCGGCGGTGACAATGTTTTTGATGCGCGTGGGCGACGATCCCTTAAAGTACGTCACGCCCTGCGTGATCAGCTCGGTGATGCCGATCTCGGGACCTTTTAACCCGTCGTGATAAGTTGCCAGCGTGCGAGTGATGACCAGCGCCACCAGCCGATTATCTGTAAGAGCCTGTTGATTGATCCGCGCGACGGTGGCCGGGATACTGAGCGTATACCCAGGCTGGCTGGCTGAGATGACTTGCAACTGCCGCAGGTCGTCGTCAAAGACAAACAGGGCGTCCACCGCGGGTCGCTCGATCTTGGGCGCCAGCGGCGTCAGGAGCGCGCGCAGCCGCGCTTCGTCCAGCATCACGTCCACACGGTTGGCGTCCGTGCGGCGGATGACAGCCATACTCGCCAGGTCTTCGCGGCTGAGTCGGATCGGGTTGATCTTGGCCGGGACCGAAGCGTCGGCGGCAATCGTCACTGGCGAACTGATGATGGCCTCCAGGCGCGCCTTGGCCTCAGAGACATCTGCCACTGTGGGCGGCAGCGATTTGAACTCGAGGGGAATTTCGGCCGGGGCCAGCGTGCGCGAGGATTCGATCAGCCGCGCCATGACCGCGTCTACATTGAGCGTGCGCCCGACGATGGCCGGCGTCGCCACGACGTTCAATCCCTCCAATCGCAGGCTGGCGTCACGCGGGGCCACGTTCAGAGACGAGGACATGGACTCGAGATACAGCCGCGCCGTGTTCGAGTCCATCTTTACCAGCGGCCCCAGTTGCGCACCCGACCAGGTCAGCCGCGCTTGTGCCTCCAGGTTTTCCTGCACCGATCCATTGCGCCCCAATTGATACGCGGATTGGGCGATGGCTGCTGCGTCCAGCTTGATGCCCAGCTCGCTGGGGCGCACCGACCACGTGCGCTCGCCATCGCGCAACGTGATCATCGGCTGGCTGGAGTAGGGAAAGTGCGCCTCAAGCGACAACGTCGCATCTTCCGGTCGCATCCCGCCCAGGTCAAGTCCCCACACCTGCACGCCGGGGTAAATCCGCTCGGCGTAATACGCTTCGAACACGACTACTGCCAGCACAGCCGCAAGTAAAATTGCTGCCAATACCACAGACGGAACAAAAGCCCACGGCGATGCGCTGGCCCGAACTGACGGTGAAATCCGACGAACCCGAATCGGTTGTGTAATATCACTCATGACTCATTCGACTCCAACGAATACAATCTGTCACAAAGCCCGTGTGATCAGGTCAAAGTGAATAATACCAAACTGCTCTGCCGCAATCCATACTTTCGTCTCCCATGCAATATCAACAACAAAGCGACGAAAACTCTGCCTGTCGGGGAACGCTGTGATATATACCGCTCCGAATGTCAGCGGGCCACGTTTTGTCAGGATGCTGTGAATCTCCTTTTTGCGGCTCTCGCTCACCGGCCCGACGCTTGTCACCACCTCGATCACGTACACGATGTTCATCGAGCGGCGATAGAGAATGATGTCGGGCAGTCTATCGTGCTTGTCCAGTTCAAGACGCAGCGCCGAGGTCAGTTCCCTGTTCACGTACAGCATCTTGTTGCGGGTATCGCTGACATAGAGCGGCTCAAAGCCCGGAATGTAAGCGGGCGCAAATACCTCGCAGACATCTTTAGCCAGTTGGTTGTGTGCGCCGGGGCTTAGAGCAAGCCAAAGCTCTCCGATCTTGATTGTCAAATCTCTTGCTTCTTGCTTGCCCTTGAGCGTGGTCAGTCTTGGGTGATGTGTTGCATTCCATTCTTCGATCAGCCTTGCGCGACGGGCCAGGCGGGTTTCTTCAAGAATGTGTTCAAAGTCGGCATTGATGGTATAAAATGTGTTGGGGTCATTGATGCTGGTCTGATGCAACTCGATGATGCCTGCTTCGTAGAGTGGTTTGAGCGACTGTTTGCGGTAGGACTCGCGGGTGTTCTCGGCAACGGGTTTTCTCAGGTCATGGCGCGCAAAGTCCAAGATGTTCCGAATGCGCGCGCCATCTCGCAAACAAGTCTTGCCTGGCAAGAGCCCTTTGCGCAGCGTGCGATCAACAAGCGCGTATAAGCAGATGGCAGTCTGATTTGTTATCCATCGTTTAGGAAAATGCACGGTTCGCAGAATTTCTTGTATAGCATCCAGGCGCTTGCGTTGTATAGAGTTCACTTGACTGCTCCCCGCGTGTGCCTTTCAACGACTTGGACTTCATCCGGCGTCAACTCGTAGAGATCGTAGACGATTCGATCTAGACTTTCAACCAATTCTGATGCCAGTGTCAGTTGGCCCATCGTTTTGCTATGCTGCAACTGTCCAACGAGTCTTGCCACCTCATTGATGATGAGAGTGTCTGGCACTGCAAACCGCATGACGTTCAACTCGGTTACCGAGACCTGCGTGTTGCCATTAAACGTTCGGAAGATAAAGTCGAATAAACGGGAATTGAGCAATGCCAGCACATATTCTGCCGGAAGTGGCGTAACGCCTCTGATGGGGACGACCAAGTTGAGATGATTTTCGACAAAGAAAGGGCCTGTGGCGCATTCCCATCCCTGGGGAAAAGCCGCCACAATACGGCGGCGTTGTTCTTTGGCAGTTGTTCGCTGGACAAGCAGACACAGGCCGTGTGTCAAGAGGGGCAAAGTGCGCTCGGTGCACTGTAGATAGCCCAGTCTTTTCTCTCGGTTTCCATTCGCCGTAAAGCGATAATAACTCACATTGTTGGCCCAAACCAATGGCCGGGCGTTCTCGGCAGGCTCATCGCGCAAGAGAGCCTTGAGACGGTTCCACACAATCGGCCCAGTTTTCGCCACGTACCCGATGGTAGCATCGGACAGAGGTACACCACGCTTTTCATATTTGTTGTAAATGGCGTCGGTCCCCCGGCGAGCAGGAATATGAATCATCTCATAACCGCCTGACCGACGCAGCACCGCCTCACTGGATACTTTTTGGAAAAGTTGGGAGAAGGCGGAAAAATCTGCTATCTGTGCCTTGTGATTGACCGTTGCCACCCGCACAGTGTAAGGAGCTGTTACTTGCCCCCGTTGTACAACTAACAGCATGACCTCTTGCAGAACCGACTCAAAGATGCCAGCCCGCTCGTCGAACTGAACAATCGCGCGAAAGCGGCATCGCTCGCTCAGGTACTTGCGCAAGTTTTGAAAATACAACCCAGACAGCATAGAGGCCGGCACGACATAGCCCAGTACACCATTCGGTTTCAATAATTCAACGCCTACATGGAGAAACAAGCCATAAACGTTGGCATGTCCATACAGCGATGGCGTAAAGTACTGACGCTGCGCACTACTTGGGCGTATCTTGCCGTATGGTGGGTTGCCGATGATGACATCAAACTGTTTCTGGAGAATAGATGCAAGCCACAAGCTCCACCCTGTTCCAGGAAATAGTTGACGGGAATCGTCGGCAGGGAGGAGTGACAGTGCATCACCCATCACAAAATTAGAATGGGGAAACTCGGCGAACGGGATCCACACCCCTGCCCCTTCAAGCGCTGTTTGCCACAGTCTGCGTTTGGTCACCTCAATCGCCTGGGCGTCAATGTCACAGCCGAAGACCGAGTTTCTGAGTAACTCGATTCGAGACTCGACGGTTGAAAGCTGGAGATTTTGCGCCAAACGCCTGTAAGCTTCAACGAGAAAATTTCCTGTGCCACAAGACGGGTCGAGCACTGTGATGGAATCACAAGGCGGAAATTCACTGAAAACAATTGAAATAAGCGTATTCACCAGCGTCTCTGGCGTGTACACGACGCCGTGGTCTCTACGATTAGGATTAACCTGAATCAAGCCGGTGTGCCCACGCCAAAGGCGCGCGCTCTCTTGCGCGAACGCGCCTAGCTCTCGCGGGACATTTAGACTAGCAGAAAGCGCTTGTTCCATGCTGCTTACTGACCACTACGTACTTCGTATGCTGGTAACCGCAATGCTTGTTCCGTATCACCCAGCCTGCCAGCGACATGCCAGAACGGCACCCACGCCAGCCCGAACGCATCCACGGTAATATCGCTCTTGCGCGCCGTGAGCGTGATCTCCTGCGCGCTCTCGAAAATGCTCGACCAACGCTTGTTGATCTCGGCCATCTCGTCGTCGAGCGCGCCGCGGAGTTGGGCGAGCATGTCTTCCAGGTCGGCGATAGTGTCCTCCGACTCTTGCACCTCGGCCTCGGATTTCTGCGTCAACCGGCGGCGGCGCGTGGCAAAGGTAACAGCGTAGCTCGGCCTTCGCCCCGAAATAAAGTTGAACACCGACTCGGCCAGGCCGAGAGTCTCTTCGCGCTTGCGACCGGCCAGGTCGGCCTGGTCTTGCCCCAGCTCGCGCTCTTCCTTGCGGAGTTGATTTTCCACCCGCGCAATCTCGCGCTGGTACTTGGCTTTGACTTTGACGATCTCGGCGTCGCGCCTGGCGCGCACTTCGGACTCGACCCGCGCGCGAAATTCATAAGGCTTTTCATTCGGCAAGCCTGCCGATTTGAGCTGCGGATGGAGCATGACGGACACGGTCATCTCGCGGTAGACGTAGCCCGCAAAATCACGCTCGAACGCGGCAAGCGTCTTGGCGTTCAGCGAGCCGCGCAGCTCGGCGAACTCACCACCCTCCGAAGGTTGCGCGCACTCTGTGCTGAGCGAGCCGCGCTCCACCGCCACATCGCCTGCCGTGCCCCAATCTATGCTTGCGCGCGCAGCGGGAAGCGGCGCGAGTCGCGTCACGGTCTGCTGATACGGCGCGGCTAACCGGCGATCCGTGAATCGCACAGTGGCAATGCCCAGCAGATGCGGCTCGTAGACGAGTCGCTTGTCCTCGGCCAGAATCGTCTGACCGCTCTGCTCTTCCCACCGCCGCAGCGCCCATTCGATGGTGGTCGTCACAGGCAGGAAATACTGGCGCACGTCGGGCGGCAAAGCCGGAGCTTGGGATGCAGACAGAGACTCTATCCCAGTCCCTAGTCCCTCAGACCTCAGGGGCTCGGCGCCGGGCGTTTTGGGGGAAAGCTGGCGTATTTCTTCTCGCGTGAGCGGCCCGCGCAAATAACTCATCGTCTGGCGGCTCTTGAACACCATCGGGTGATCGGCGCGCACGTCCGAAAGCACAAACACGCGCGAGGGGAGATTGCCGATCAGCTTGCTCAGCTCGCCCCGATCCAGCCCGCTGCCGGATTCCGTCGCCGCGCTTTCCAGTCCCTCTAGCACGCGCGCTTTATCGCGATCCGTCCGCAATCGCCCGACGAACCACGCGCCAATGTTGGAGAGTCCTTTATAGTCCAGGTCAACCGGATTCTGCGTCGCCAGCGCCACGCCCAGCCCCATCGCCCGACCTTGCTTGATGAGCGCCAGCAGCGGTGACTTGGACGGCGGGTTCTTGGGGTAGGGGGGACAGTAGCCGAAAATCTCGTCAAAGTAGAGCACGGCGCGCAGCGTGGCCGCGCCGCGCTGTCGCCGCAGCCAGCCGCGCACCTGGGAAAGCAGCAGCGTGACAAAGAACATGCGCTGCGAGTCATCCAGGTGAGCCAGGTAAAAGATGCTGGCGCGTGGTTTGTCCTCACGCTTCAACAGCGCGTCCACGTCGAGCGGCTCGCCTTGCCGCCATGCCTCGAATCCTGGCGAGGCAATGAGATGATTGAGCGCACCAGCCAACTGGATGCGGTCTTTTTCCGGGAAGAAGGTGTCCAGCTCAAACACACCGAGTCGCTGCACGGGCGGGCGCTGAATCTGGCCGATGAGGGTGGGCAGGTCGAGCGACTGCCCGACTTTCCACGCCTGCTCAAAGAGATGCGCTAGCAAGATGTGCTCGCGGCTCTGTACCGGGTCGGCTTCAATGCCGGCCAGCCCCAGCAGCGCCGAGACCAAGCCCTGGATGCGCTCACGCATTTCTTCTTCGTGCCCGACCCATTCGTTCGGCGGCGCCTGGAGCGATTGCAGAACGTCCACCGGCACGCCCGCGTCGCTGCCCGGTGTGTAGATGCAAACCTCGGCGGCGTCGCGCAGTTGACGGACGCGCTCCGGCGTGATGTCCCACTTGGCCCACTCGTCGCGCCAACTCGATGCCACCTGTGCGGTGTAGGCCTCCGGCGTCATCTCGCGCATCTGCGCGTCTTCTGGCGCAATCCACGCGGCTAAATCTTGCGGCGACAGGTCTGGAAAATTCAGCGCCAGGTTGGTAATGTCGCCCTTGGGGTCGAGGATGATGGCGGGGACGCCATCCAGCAAGGCTTCTTCGAGCAACGTGATGCCCAGCCCGGTCTTGCCGGAGCCGGTCATGCCCAGGATGACGGCGTGCGTCGTCAGGTGGGAGGCGTCGAGCGAAAACGCTTGGCCTGCTGCGTTCGCCGCCAAGTCAAATTCCTTGCCCAGGTAAAACAGTCCGCGCTTTTCTTCGAGTTCGGTCATCGCTTATCGTCTATCGCCTCACGTTTCACATTTCACGCATCATCCTCGCATCAACTCTAGAAACTCTGAATGCAATTTGCCGTTCGTCGCCAGACAGCGCGGCTGTGTGTAACTCCACGGCTTGCCATCTGTGCTGGTGATGGCGCCGCCAGCCTCCGTGACCATCAGAGCGCCAGCGGCGACGTCCCACGGAGCCAGGCTCAAGTGAAAGTAGGCGTCCAGCCAGCCGGCCGCCACGAAACACAATCCCAGTGCCGCCGAGCCGAACGAGCGAAACGTGCGGATGCGCTCCGAGCAGACGACCATCGTCGCCATCTGGCTGGAGCGGATAGCTGGCTCGCGCGCAAAATCCACCCCGGCCACGGCCTGGCCCAAGTCGTCCACCTGGCTGACGTGCAGCCGCTGACCGTTCCACGTCGCGCCAGCGCCGCGCTCGGCGCAAAAGATGTAATCGCGCAGCGGATCATACACCACGCCGACGATCAGCGCGTCGCTGCGCGCCACGGCGACCGATACCGAAAAACTGGGCAGGCGGCGCGCGTAATTGGTCGTCCCGTCCAGCGGATCGAGCACCCACACCGTGTCGGCATTGTTGGTCGGCGCGAGTCCTTCTTCCGAAAGAATGCCATGCTGCGGAAAGCGCGCGCGGATGATGGCAATGAGGGCCTCTTGCGCGGCCAGGTCCGCGTCGGTGACAATATCGCGGAAGCCTTTGGAGCGCACGTCGCGCTCTTGCGGCCATCGCCGGATGATTTCTTGCCCGGCAGCGCGCGCCGCTTCGATGGCAGTGTCCAGCAGGTTCATGTCATCTCCGATACAGACCACTGAGGTCTTTACTTCAACAGTGAATTGACTTTGACTTCGGCCTGGTCGAGCGCAGTCTGCGGAGCCAGGCCACCCGCGACGGCGCGCATCGTCTCGGCCAGCACATCGCGCGCCGGCTCCCAGCCGGTCACGGCCGGCTCGCTTTGACCAAAAGGTAGCAGGCCCAAAACGATTTTGACGTTGGGATCGAGATTCTGTTTCTTGAGGATGGTCTGCGCCGCTGAATTGCGGAGCGGCAGCGTGGTGGTCGCTTCGGCAAAGCGCCGCGTTTGATTGGAGCCGGTAAACCAGCGAATGAACAGCCATGCGGCCAGTTGCCGCTGCGTCGTCGTCTTGAACACCGTCCAGCTTTGGCCGACGAAATTCGTCACCGGGTCCGGCGTGTTGTGCGGCAGCGGCGCAACGCCCCACCGGAACAGTCCGCCCTGATCCACAGCGGTCTTGTACGCAGGCAGTTCACTGCTGGGCGCGATGGTGAACAGCGCCTTGCCGCCGGCCAGGTCCACGCGATCCCATCCGTGCCCTGTCGCGGTGTAAGCTTGGCGGAAACCGAACACGTCTCGCAAGATGTTCATGGCGCGGACGCCTTCGGTCGAATCGAACCGGGCCTGGCGCGCGTCCTCACTCACCAGCGCCCCGCCTCGGCTGAGCACCAGCGCAGAAAACGCCGAAGCGTCCGGCAGCATGGCATAGCCCCAAGTGTCAGGCGGCCCGTCGCCGTTGAGGTCAACCGTAGCTCGCTGGCACATCTCTTTGAACGCAGGCCAGGTCAACGGCGGGCCTTGATAGCCCATCGTCTTGAGCCAGTCCGCGTTGTAGTACAGCACGATGGCGCTGCGCTCCATCGGAAAGCTCATCCACTGGCCGCCGAGCTGCGGGTTGCGATCGCTGTTGAGGAACACGGGCAGAATATCGGCGCGGTCGGCGTCGCTCAATCCAAAGCGCGCGCTCGTCACGTAAGCATCGAGCGTCGCGGCCACGCCAGCGCGGACGTACCCGGCGGCGTGATACGGATAGAGCACCGCCAGGTCCGGCGATGCGCGGTTATCAAGCGCGTCGCCCAGGCGATTGCGGAGCGCGGGGTACACGCCCTGGTATTGCGGCACGACGACGACACGCCAGGCGTTGGTCGCGTTGAATTCGTCCACCAGCATCGCCAGCGCATCCGCCGCCGAGCCGGAAAGCGAATGCCACAGGATGACCTCGCTGCCGGACGGGTCGAGGCGGCTCACCTCATCGCCGCCTGCCAAAGCCGGGGCTGAAACAGCCTGACACCCGGTCAGCGAGGCGAGCAGGCCGACCAGAACGATTGCAGAGCAGATACGGAATGACAAGGCGAATCCTTTCTCGTGATGCGTATTCCGTTACGCAATACGAAACACGCAACACGTCCGGCATTATAAACGAAAGGATAGCGTGCGTCAAACACTTGCCGATTCAAGCAGCGGTGATATACTTCTCTCGATGCAACCCGTGTTCACGCTTGGCTGGATTGAGGTGCCCTCGTTCACCGCGCTGATGGCGTTGGCGCTCGGCGCGGGGCTGGCGTCGGCCTGGGTCCAGGCTCGGCGCATGGGCCTCCCGCAGAGCGATGTGTTGGACGCCGCGCTCGCCGCTGTGCTCGTGGGCGTCCTGATGGCTCGCGCGGGTTACGTGGTCGAGCATTGGGATTATTTTCATGACCACACTGACGAAATCGCGCCGGTTTGGTGGGGTGGGCTAGCGTGGCACAGCGGGCTGATCGGCGGCGTGATCGGCGCGGCAGGATTCAGCGCGTGGCGCAAGCTCCCTGTGCGAGCCGTGTTTGACACACTCGCGCCAGGGCTGATGGCCGGCGCGGCGCTTGGATGGATCGGCTGTCACCTGGCGGGCGTGGCGTATGGACGTCCAGTGTTCCCCGGCGAGCGATGGTGGTCTCTCGCCGCCGACCTGCCGGACATTTATCGCTTGTGGAATCCGCGCATTGCCGCGCAGTTGCTTGGCGCGGCGTGGGCGGCGGTGTGTTTTGCAATGTCGCTTGTCGAATGTCGAATGACGAATTCCGCCCTTCGTCCTTCGTCTTTCGTCAGTAGTGGGAATCGCTTTGCCGCGACCATGGCGCTCTACAGCGCCGGCATGTTCCTGCTCGGCTTTGCGCGCGGCGACGTCGTGCCGATGCTCGGCGCGTGGCGAATGGATCAAGTAGTGGATGCAGCAATTGTCATTGCTGGAATCGCTTACATCCTGCTATCGTTCAACGTCAAACGTGAAACGTCAATGACGCATAACGTTTGACGACTCTACCGAAAGGATACCTGTATGCCCTACCAAACTATTAACGGAGCGCAACTCTATTACCAGGTCTATGGCGCGCGCAAGGATGGCGCCGCGCCGATTCTGCTGATTCACGGCTCGACCAACACGGCGGAAAGCGACTGGGGCGAGGTCATCCCGGCGCTGGCCGAGCAGTATTTCGTCATCGCGCCCGATTGCCGAGGACATGGCAAAAGCAGTGACCCGAATCATTCGTATTCGTTCAGCGAGATGGCCGCCGATTCCGCCGCGCTCGCTTGCGCGCTCGGCTTTGAGCGGGCGCACGTCATCGGCCATTCGAACGGCGGCAATACGGCGCTGGTGTATTTGATGGAGCATCCCGACGCGACGCAAACGGCCATCCTGCAAGCCGCCAACGCGCACGTCACGCCCGAAATGGTCGAGCGCGAGCAACGCCTGTTCACGCCGGAATGGGCGGAGGCCAACGAGCCAGAGTGGGTGCAAGAGATGATCGCGCTGCACGGGCCGACGCACGGCCCGGACTATTGGCGCGAGTTGATGCGATTGACGCTCAAGGAAACTTTGGCCGGGCCGAATTACACGCCGGAGGACTTGGCGAAGGCGAGCCGACCCGCGTTGGTCATCCAGGGCGCGGAGGATGCAGTCAACGCGCCGGGCCGCCACGGGGAATATATTGCCGAAAACATTCCCGGCGCCGAGTTGTGGGTCCCGGCCGGCGTCAAGCACAACGTCCATAAAGAGCGCAAAGAGGAATGGCTTGCGCGTGTTCTAGACTTTTTCAAGCGGCGCGGTTGATTCATTTGTCACTTGCGGGAAAGGAGTTGCCATGAGCGAACAAAAGCGTCCGTCAGGTTGGCGGCGCGCGGGAAGAGCATTCCTGTGGCTGGCGTTTCCGCTGGCTGTGGGCGTCTTGCTTTCATTGCTGGTGCCACGCCCAGTCGTCGGGGTGATTTACCTCGACAATGTAATTTATTCTAAAACGGCCAATGACTGGATTGCCCAGCTTGCCTACGCGCGCGCACACCCGGAAGTGCGGGCCGTGGCGCTCATCGTGAACAGCCCGGGCGGAACGGTGGTGGACACCGAGGCGGTCTATCAGGAACTGGCGCGCCTGCGCCAGACCAAGCCGGTCGTCGCCTCGGTTGAAGTCATGGCGGCCAGCGGCGCCTATTATCTCTCGGTGGGCACCGATTACATTTACGCCAAGCCCGCCTCGCTGGTGGGCAACATTGGCGTGATTGACGAGTTGCCTCCGCCGCCGATTGTTTTTGAAAACATTGTCTCGACAGGCCCGTACAAGCTGTGGGGGATGCCCGCCGACACAGTCCTGCGGCGAATGGAAATGATCAAGCAGGGCTTTTACCAGGCGGTCAAGCTGGGGCGAGGCGACAAGCTCCGCGTTGGCCCGGAAGTGTTGCTGCGCGGCGAAATCTGGTCGGGCACCGAGGCGCTGCGCATGGGGTTGATTGACGAGTTGGGGTCGCGTTCCCAGGCGATTGAGCGAGCCGCGCAGATGGCGCGCATTGACCACTATCGAGTGGCCGACTTGCGCAGCCTGGCCGGTCTGCCTCCCGCGCGGGGGCTGCCACTCTTGGAGATGCCGGAGGAAACTATTCCTCTCTATCCGCACGAGCCGGGCTTGTATCTGCTTTACGTGCCGCCTCGGGATCGGAGGTTGCCATGAAGCGCTTGCGTGTCTGGATTGCATTGGGGCTTTTGATGCTGCCAATCGTGGCTCGCACAGCGTGGTTTTATCGCGGAGTCTATCAACGGCAGACGCCCGTCCCCACGCCCGATTATGCCAGCCTGACGATGCCTGTTCCGCCATTAGCCACAGCTCAGCCCGAAAAAGCGAGCGCCCCGGTTACCGGCAAGGTCGTGGCGCTGGATCAGGCGCACGACAACCTGTTCGGCGTCACCGAGATCGAGGCGCTAGCGGGCGCAGCCATGGGACTGGGCGCGCGTCTGGAGACTGTGACGTATGAATCATCTTTGACCGATACGCTCAAGTACGCCAGCGCCTATATGGTGATCGCGCCGAGCCTGTCGTTCACGCCGGAAGAGATACAGCAGGTACGGCGCTTTGTCGAGCGCGGCGGTCGGCTGCTCGTGCTGGCCGATCCCACGCGCATGTTCTTTGGTGGGGAGGTGGCGACTGCCAACAGCCTGCTGACACCGTATGACTTGAGCTTTTCTGACGACTATCTCTATAACCTGGTGGAGAACGAGGGAAACTATCGCAACGTTCTGTTCCGCCAGTTCACCCCCGTCTCGCTCACCGAGGGGCTGACGACGGTCGCCTTTTACGCTGCTTGCTCGGTGAACACCACGACGGGCACGCCGCTCATTCAAGGAGACGAGCGCACGCTTTCCTCGCGCACCGACACGGGCGGAAACCTGGCCGCGGCCGCCTTGAGCGCAAACCAGCAAGTGTTGGCTCTCGGCGATCTCACTTTCATCACGCCGCCGTATTACCAGGTGGCCGACAACGCCCGGCTGATCCGCCGCGTGGCGGAATTTTTGGTGAGCGGCGAACGCACGCACGACCTGGCTGACGCGCCGTTCCTCTTTAGCCGGCCGGTGTCCATCGTGGCGACCAAGAGCATCACGCTGACCGCTGACATGGCCGAGCCGATGGGCAAATGGCAGGCGGCGCTGAGGCCGATCAGTGTCACCTTGAATATGACGGCGTTACCTGCGCCGGATTCGGATGTGATCGTGTTGGGCAGTTACACGCCCAGCGATGATCTCATGCCTTACGTCATGCCTTTTCTTGGCGTGAGCCTGACCGAGACCGCGCCGATCACGGGCGTCAAAGGTCCCATCGGCGCGTCTATTCTGGTGCCCGGCTTGGGCAAGGTCGCCCGCTCTGGCACAGGTCTGATGCTTTTTTCCCGTACCGAAAAACGCTCCACGCTGATTTTGTTGGCGGACACACCAGAGGGATTGAGCAAACTGGTCGAGATGCTGGCTACAGGCGATCTGACCGCGTGCGCGGTCCAAGAGCGAGTCGCCTTGTGCAGCGTGGGGAAAGCAAAATCTACGTCTGCACCGTAAAAACCCCTACCCTAACCCCTCCCCTGCGAAGCAGGGGAGGGGGACATTTGCTCATAGGCGTCAAGCTAAGAAAAAACCACTGAAAAGTGTGCGCCGACCCGCTCCGCCGGGGCATTTTATGCCCCGGCTGCGAAGCCGTCACCCCGTAAACGGGGTTTCCCAGCTCGATTTATCGGGCAAAAGCTCCGCAGTCCGGCCATTTTGTGGCTAGGCGGCA
>CAYHAR010000027.1:0-4900 GCA_964354595.1 uncultured Anaerolineae bacterium
AAGCTTATGCCACGCTGGGCGAGATCACGGACGTGTTCCGCGAGGTGTTTGGGGTATACCAGGAGCCAGTGATTGTGTGATGTTCAGCGCAGCGAATAAACAACGGATAAACTGATGCACTCGATTCACCCACTTATCCTTTGAGGATCCGTTGCCTTGCACCGCTTTCTCAACCGTGTTACACTAACCGCCGAGACTCGACGCGGACAAACCCATGTCACAAGCACTCTATCGCAAATGGCGACCGCAAACCTTTGATGCAGTGGTAGGTCAAGAACACATCACGACCTCGCTGCGCAACGCGATTGCCGCCGGACGCATCAGCCACGCCTACCTGTTCACCGGCCCGCGCGGCACGGGCAAGACGACGACAGCGCGGCTGCTCGCCAAGGCCGTCAACTGCACCGACCCCGACCCGGCCCAGCGTCCCTGTAACCACTGCGCCATTTGCAACGCCGTCACCGAGGGCCGCCTGCTCGACCTGGTGGAACTCGACGCGGCCAGCAATCGCGGCATTGACGAGATCCGCGACCTGCGCGACAAGATTCATTTTTCTCCCGGCGAAGGCAAGTACAAGGTCTATATCATTGACGAAGTCCACATGCTCACCGAGCCGGCGTTCAATGCGCTGCTCAAGACGCTGGAAGAGCCTCCGCCGCACGCCATCTTTGTCCTGGCGACGACCGACCCGCAAAAAGTGCCCGCCACCATCGTCTCGCGCTGCCAGCGGTTCGACTTTCGCCGCCTTACACTGGCTGAAATCACGCAACGCTTGCAAGAGATCGTCGCCGACGAAGGATTAAAGGCCGAGCCGGACGCGCTCACGCTCATTGCCCGTCAAGCCACTGGCGCGATGCGCGACGCGGAATCACTCCTCGATCAACTCGCAGCTTCTAGCGGCGCGATCACTTTGGCGCAAGCGCAAAGCACGCTGGGCGCAGGGCCAATCGAGATCATTTCTGCTGTGGCTGATGGATTGGCAAACAGCGACGCGGCGCGCGGGCTTGACGCAATCAATCAGGCGCTCGATCGCGGCGCGGACGCGCGGCAGCTCGCGCGGCAGATCACCGATTACCTCCGCCAGTTGTTGCTCTTAAAAGTCGGCGGCGACCAATTGCTGGATATCCCCGCCGAGCAACGTCCGACGATGAACGCGCAAGCCGCGCGGCTGACGACGCAGCAAATCGTCCGCGCCGTCAAGTTGTTCAACCAGGCTGCCAGCGATCTGCGCACGAGCTGGCAGCCGCAACTGCCGCTCGAGTTAGCCTACGTCGAGGCCGCCTTGGGCGAAAAGCCAGCCGCCGCTTCGCCGGTCAGCGCGCCCACCAACCCGGCGGCTCCGCCCGCGCGCCCTTCTGCTCCGCCGGCTCCGGTTCGCGCATCGCCCACGCCTGCGGCTTTACGCGCCGGGCGCGCGCATCCCGCCCCGCCCGTCGAAAGCAAACCGGCGACCGTCGCGCCTCCCACAGAGAATCAACCGGCAACCACCACGTCGGCGGACTTGGGCGCGCCGCTTTCGCGCGAAGTTTTGCAGCGGCAGTGGGACCACATCCTGACTACGCTCAAGACGCATGGCGGCATGCCCATGAAGGCGCTCATGAGCTCGTGCAAGCTGGTCGCCGTGGAGGGCAACACGTTGGTATTGAGTTGGCCTTCCGAGATTTTGCGCGGCAAGTACGAAGACGCCAAGACCAAGCGACTGATCGAAGATGTCATCAGCGAAGTGGTAGGGGGCCGCGTAATGACCCGCTGCGTCGTCGGAGTGAAACCCAAGCTGGAGGATGACCCGCTGGTGCAAGCCGGCGTCAAGCTGGGTGGGCGGGTAGTGCAATGACGAAGGACGAGCCACATTCGTCCTTCGTCTTTCGTCAAAAACAAGAACAAGGACGATGAGGTAAGACATGAGCAAATTTCGACCAGGGGGACGGTCATTCGGCGGGCCGCAGATGGGCGGCGCTGGGATGATAAAGCAGCTTCAAAAGCTGCAAGAAGACATGGCTCAAACGCAAGAGGCGCTGGCCCAGGAAACGCTGACGGTAACGGCGGGCGGCGGCGCAGTGACCATCGTCATCACCGGCAACCAGCGCATCCAAGCCATCACGCTCAAGCCCGAGATCATTGACCCCGCCGACGTAGAAATGCTCCAAGACCTGATCGTGGCCGCCGTCAACGAAGCGATTCAAGCCAGCCAGGCTCACGCCGCCGACAAGATGCAAGGGCTGACCGGCGGGCTGAATATCCCGGGGCTCTGACGCAAGACCAATGACGAATGACCGAGTTGTTTTTCGGTCGCTCGCCTTTCGTCCTTCGTCCTTCGTCATTCGAGAATGGCAACTCTCACTGTTCCCGAACCCGTCCAACGCCTGGTCGAAGCCTTTTCGCGCCTGCCCGGCATCGGCCCCAAGACAGCCTCGCGGCTGACGTACTACTTGCTGCGCCAGCCGCCCGACGAGGCCATCGGGCTGGCCGACGCATTGCGCGATCTGAAAGCTCGGACGCGCTTTTGCGAGGTGTGCTTTAACATCACCGAGGAATCCCCTTGCCCCGTCTGCAAAAGCGACGAGCGCGACCGGGCCATCATCTGCGTCGTCGAAGAGCCGCTGGACGTGCTGGCGCTGGAACGCACGCGTGACTATCGCGGGCTGTACCACGTCCTGCACGGCGCGATCTCGCCGATGGACGGCATCGGCCCGGAAGATTTGAAAATCCGCGAGCTGCTGGCGCGGATTCAAGTTGGCGGCGTGCGCGAAGTGATCCTGGCGACCAACCCCAGCCTGGAAGGCGAAAACACGGCCATGTACGTCCACAAAAAACTGGCGGCGCTGAACGTCAAGGTGACGCGATTGGCGCGCGGATTGCCCGTCGGCGGCGATTTGGAATACGCCGACGAGATGACGCTGGCGCGCGCGTTGGAAGGCCGCCGTGAGATGTGAATCAGTGAACAGTGATCAGTGGTCAGTGGTCAGAAGATGACCTTCCTCCACGCATCCTCACGTCACAAACCGCAAATTGCTACCCTTCTGTTGATCGTTCTTCTCGTGTTCGCCTTGCGTCTATATCGGCTCGACGCGCAAGAAATGTGGGGGGACGAGTCCGCCAGCGTCCTCGCCCGGCGGTTGAGTGTCACTCAAGTGCTCCTGGGCAAAACCGACGTTCACCCGCCGCTGTATTTCTTTACGCTGCGCGAGGCGCTGCTGCTCTTTGGCGACAGCCTGTTTTCCATTCGCTTTGTCTCCATAGTTTGGGGCACTCTCGTCGTCGCGCTCGTGTACCGCGTCGGCCAACGCGCGATGGGAGAGCCAGTCGGTCAACTGGCCGCCCTTGTTGCAGCAGTCTCGGCGCTGCAAGTCTTTTACTCGCAAGAAGCGCGGATGTACACGATGGCGACAGCGTGGACGACGGCGTCGCTCTGGTGCGCCGTCGAAATCCTACGGCGCGCTCCCTTCTCTCTGCGAGGGAAAAGGGCCGGGGATGAGGGGCGAAGCTGGTGGGTTGCTTTCGTCCTCACTTCGCTCGTCGGAATGTACACGCATTACTTTGTCGCGTTCGTCGTGATTGCCGAGGGGCTGGCGCTGCTGTGGGCCGCGCGGCGCGACCGGCGGACGTTTTTCCGGCTCGCTGTGGCGACCGCGATCATTAGCGCAGTCTATGCGCCCTGGATTCCGATTCAGCGGTCGTATGCCATGACCCAGGCTTACACGCGGTGGGATTTGCTCACACCCGGCGTGTTTGTGGATGTCGTCCAGCAAACGTTGACTTCGTGGAGCGTCGTCCGGTACAACGTCATTCCAACCAAGCCTTTCCCCGGCGCAGATTGGGGCACAGCCGTCGTGGCCGCATTCGCGCTTCTCGGCGCGGTGGCCGCGTTGCGCGCGCGGCGCGCTCAAGCAATCCTGATGCCGCTGTGCGTCGCCGTCGTCCTGGTCTTGGGCTGGGCGATCAATCCCATCTTGCCCGTGTTCCAAGATCGCTACTTGATGATCGGAACGCCGGCGTATCTGGCGCTAGTCGCCGCTGGCATTTGGCAAATTCAAAATTTCAAATCTCAAACAAGTCCCCGCGCTCTACGCTCTACGGTGATGTTAGCCGGGGTGGCCGCAGTCATTGCGCCGCAGGCGTTGGCGCTGCGCGCGTGGTTCACCGATCCGTCCTTCGTCAAGGGCGAGTATGGCAAGGCAATGGCGTTCGTCTCGGCGCGCGCGCAGCCGGGCGATATTCTGCTGCTCAACAACTATATCCAGTGGGGACTGTTCGATTATTATCGCCCGGCGAACGTCCAGGCGGAGCTTGTGCCGACCGAGGCGCTGGGCAGCGACGCGCAAGCCGACGCTGTGTTGGGGCCGCTGGCAGCCGGCCACACGCGCGCGTGGCTGGCCGAGTTCGGCTATGCAGTACAGTACGATCCAGAGCATCGCGCGGAACGCTGGCTGGCGCAACACGGTTACAAGCAACTGGCGCAAGACTTTATCGGCGTGCGCGTCAACCTGTACGTCTTGGGCGCGGCACCCGGCGATGTGACGCCTGCCCATCGCCTGGAGGCCCAGCTGGGTCAGTCCATCGCGCTGATCGGCTACACACTCGAAAGCGATTCGGCGCATCCTGGCGATGACATCCGCTTGACGCTGTTTTGGCAAGCTATCGCTCCAGTGGCAAGTCGTTACACCGTTTTTGCCCACATGGTAGACTCGACCGGCAAACTCGTTGCTCAGACCGACAGCCCTCCCCTCGGCGGGACCGCGCCCACCGACACGTGGCAGGTCGGCGCGATGATTATTGATCGCTATGCTGTTGCGCTAAAGCCCGATACGCCGCCCGGTCAATACGAGCTGCGCGTGGGCATGTACACATGGCCCGACCTCATACGCTTGCCCGTCACGCTGAACGGCAAGCCATCTGGCGA